>JBJKZS010000106.1:0-5159 GCA_045569115.1 Fidelibacterota bacterium
GAATGGAATCGGAAAGAATATAATTTTGAATTCATTATATCAAACTTTAACTGGACAAATTTTGATTTGATAGTTTTTTTTAATTTAAGCTTTCCATTATTCATTGTACGTTTAACAGTATTAGCTTTTGAGATTTCATTTCCATTCTCATCAAACACACTTACTTTGATATAACCGCCATCATTAACATCAGCATTAATTAAAATATCTTGACCTTTGTAAGGAACAGTCTTTGTTTTTATTATACCAAGTGAAGAACTACTTTTTTGTTCATAACCAGCAAAACCATCAATACGAAGAGTAGCTAGTGCAAGGGAACCATTACGCCATCCAAAATGTAAGTAATCGCTTGCTCCATAATAAATACGGATCTCATCATTTAAAAAAACTGGGGTTGCACATGCATAAACACATCCATAATCATAGTCAAATTTTTTATCCGAGTTGGGAATTAATGCCCTCCCAGGTGAAATTCTATTCCATCTTTTAGTGTCATTACTCCATGTAAGTTCTGTCCATGTTCTATCTTGGCCTGAAGAATAAACAGCTAAAAGACCTAAATAGACCCCTCCATAATAAAAAACTGGCATTGCATATGGTTGATCATCTTTTCCCGACCCTTCTAAAATGACTTGTTCTTTTGACCAGTTTTCAAAGTCACTACTTTCAATCCTTGCAACCTGCCTTAACCTACCTTGTTCTTTAGATCCCCAACTTCTGGTTATTCCTACGTACTTCTGTAATGTTGGAGCCCAGAAAGCGTTATTGTGAGTATCACCAGCAACATCAACCCCTTGAATATCTTTTGCCTTTTCCCAATTTATTCCATTCATAGAAGTACTGAAAGAAAGCCCTTGAAATATCATCTTATATTTCCGTTTAGGATCCTTTTCAAAAGAATCCTTGTAGATACCTGCACCATGAGGTCCTCGCCAAATTATATTGTTTTCATTTGTTCCATCATATTCTACTAAACCAAGATTTGGTTTTATCCAATTTATTCCATCTTTAGAATAGGCATAACAGATACCCATTTCCCTCTTTAGATGTCCGTCATTATATGGCTTGGTCATTTCATCATGACTTTTTCCTTTGGCTGAATAATCAACAATAAATGGACTGTACCAGCATTTATAGATTTTTTCATTTCTATCATAAATTATATTGCCATAGAGATTATCAAACCGTTTTTCCCAAGGCTTGTCCTCGATAAATAGTGGATTTTTAGGATGTTTTGCAGAAGATCCAACTACAATTTCAGAATTTTCTACTTCCTCAATAATTTCATCATTAAGTAAAAGAAATATCTGATCAGAACTATTATATGACTGCGAAAAAAGGTTCGTTCCTAAGAAAATAAAGAATAAATAATGCACAATAAATATTGTTTTTTTTATTTTTGGACTCATTCATTTCACCTCTTCATTAAATAAAAATAAGTAATGAAATATTTACCTTGGTAATAACTATTCCTTACTATTTGATAAAAACCAATCGTACAATTCTTTGTTTTCATAAGTTTTTGTCCAAGAATCATGATAAGCATCAGGATAAAGTGTAAACCTAACATTACCATTCTCTCTTTCTAATGCTTTAACCATTCTTTTAGATTCTTCAGGAATAATAATCTCATCTTTAGCTCCATGAAAAACCCAGATTGGCATATTTTTTAAAACTGGAGCATCTTCTGGATTTCCGCCACCACAAATTGGAGCGGCGGCGGCAAACAATTCAGGTCTTTTAGCGATTATAGCCCAAGTTCCAAACCCACCCATACTTAGACCAGTAATGTATATTCTGTCATTATCTACTTTATATTTTTCAAGTACATTTTCAAGAAGTTTTATAACACTATCTTGTGTTTCTGGATCTCTCCAGTCACTAATCAAAGGACATTGGGGGGATATAGTAATGAAAGGGAAGGATTTATCTTTATCTACAATTTTGGGTATACCATGGATTTTGACAAGATTTAAACTATCACCTCGTTCGCCAATACCGTGCAGAAAAAGTATTAAGGGCCATCTGTCTTTTCCTTTGTCATGATAGTTACCTGGAAGATGTAGCAAATAATTTAAGTCTATCTGTTTCGTATTATCTGAATCCATGATTACTTCTGTCTGTTGACCCTTAACAATAATTGTTGAAAATAGGCAAAAAATAATTAGATATAGAAAATACTTTATTAATGAAGAATATTTCATTTTAAAATATTTCAAATTATTACAGTTTTACAATTACTCTGCCCAGCATTTGGCCTTTAAGGATTTTCTTTATCTCAGCTTCTAAAGAATTTAGATTAACTTCATTACAAACTGTATCCAAACCTGTTAATTTCCATTCAGTAGAAAAACGATGCCAAATTTTTTCTTTATAATG
The DNA here is from genome assembly GCA_045569115.1 of Fidelibacterota bacterium. Taxonomy (GTDB): domain Bacteria; phylum Fidelibacterota; class Marinisomatia; order Marinisomatales; family S15-B10; genus S15-B10. The sequence continues at coordinate 2,380 of JBJKZS010000106.1, forward strand.
AAGAGGTTTTTCAGCTGTGTCAATTCCAATTAGACTATTTCCTCTAAGAATAAAAGGAAAGACTGAGGTGTCAAATTCAGCCCCGCCTACATTTCCACAGCAAGTAACAACACCTTCATAACGCATACATGCCAAAATTGAAGATAAGGTTTCTCCTCCAGCCACGTCTACAGCCGCATGAAAAACTCCTTTACTTAACGGTTGATTTGTTTCCTTAATATATTTATCTCTTTGAATTATTCGAGTAGCACCCAAATCAAACAAGTAATTGTCAACATCTGATTTTCCTGTTACAGCACTTACTTTAGCACCTAATAAGCTCATAAGGTTTACAGAAATTGAACCAACACCACCCGTTGCTCCACTAACAACAACTTCAGCCTCATTTAATGAAATATGATTTAATATAGCATCCACAGAAAAGCCTGCTGTTAACCCTGCTGTTCCAATCATCATTGCTTCTTTTGTTGAAAGATTATCAGGACATTTAATAACCCAACTATTAGGCACTTTAATGTATTGACCAAAACCACCACAGGTATTCACACCAAGATCGTAACCTGAAACAATAACTTGGGTTCCTTCTGGAAAATTAATGTCAGAAGAATCAACTACGATTCCTGCAGCATCTATGCCTGGTGTATGAGGATAAATTCGGGTTATTCCCTTCGCACCACTTGCTGATAAAGCATCTTTATAGTTTAGAGAAGAATATTCAACTCTTACGATTAAATCTCCTTCAGGCAAATCATCAATTGACTTTTCACGGATCTCGATTTTATAACAATTTTCTTCATCTTGAAAACAAGTCAAAGCCTGAAAAGTTTTTCCCATTTATAAGTTAGTAGTCAATCTTAATAATGCTATTCTTCCTAAAGATGGTCCGCCAATTATTTCTACATGTTTATGATTCAAAATATTATTGAGAGTTAGGTTTACTTTAACTTTTTCATTGATTTCATACCCAGCATGGAGATCAAAAATGGTGTAGGGTTTAATATCACCGTAATAGATACCTGAAGACCAATTAAATCCATCAACATAGCGGCCATTTAATCCAACCGAAATTGGCCATTTATTAGGATTATACTGAATTTTCATGGAAGCTTTATGTCGGGGAGCATTGATAGGATCTTTATTCTTTGTTATAGGATTAAAGAATTCAGTCATGCCAAGATGAGAATAGGTTACTTCCATAGATAATTCAAGATTGAAAAAATATGTTAGACTACCATCAAGACCCCACATATCAACCTCTCCATAATTAACATAACCAACTACAACAGGTGGTGTAAAACTTCGATCCTTTTTTAAAGCTGTAATACCCTGAATGTTGCCAAAATTCCGCCAGTTATCAAAAGATGCATCGTAATCTTCCTGATCTGCAATGAGATCATTGTCTACGACATCGTCAATATTATTTATAACACCATCACCATTGTAATCCGTTTCTAAAACTGATTTTCTTAATACTATGGGAGTAATAAATGTTACTGGACTAACAAAGCTTGAATAGTGACTAGTATAAACATCTAAGGAACCAAAAAGTCTCTTGTTTATTCTTCCTTTATATCCAAATTCCCAAGAACTAACCTTTTCAGCCTCTAATTCAGGAAGATCAAGGACCTTATTTCCATAAAAACCATCAATTCTTGGGTCAGTAGATGGATAAAATAAAATTTGATTGTCAGAATTATATGAATAATACGTACCAGCTGAAGAATCCGCATCCGGTACAGCAAAATAACTAGCCCTTCCCTTTTCATCTCTTGGGAAAACGTAACCACCACCAGCACCTCTAGCATAAACTTTAAAGATTGCTACACGTGTAACAAAAATATCTAAAAATAATGCCTGATTTGAAGGTGTATTAAATGCTGTTGCCCAGGTAAGCCTAAAGTTTTGATTCTCTCTTGGTTTATGAACAACCCCTATCTTAGGGGAAACTTGAAGACCATTGGTTTTGTCAAAATTAAAATCCCATTTAAATGGAGAATAATTGCTTCCATAGGCCTGATTATTAAAATCAATAATATTAGTCAATCGGTCATGAGCATCTAATCTAGTTGCCTGAATGAATTCCCATTTAGGATTTAATTTCCAGTTTAACTGATAATACAAGCCAAACTCGTTTACTATATAACGATTATCTTCAGAAGCCTCGTCTATACCTTCATCTATATTTTCATCTATTCGCCCATCACCATCATTATCCTTACCGTCAGCATATACAATAAAATTCTGGTTTCCAAGCCAACGCACTCCTGGTTCTACCTGTTCGCCTAATTCAAAGGAGCCATTACCATTAGAATCAACATAGTCTGGAAGGTTATTTCCATTAAGATCTGTGTAGTCATCACTATCTCCATCATTGTCTAAACCATCTTTTATTGCTCCCAAGACCTTATCATCATAAATGGTCTTTCCAGAAGGGCTAATTCCAATGGAATCCAATGGGGTTGCAAATTGCGTCTGATTTTGATCGTCAGTAGACCAAGAAGAATATTTCTCACCTTTAGTATACCAAGCATCATCATTACGATCATTAAAAATATATGGTGAGCCCCGCTTCACCGTTCCCATTATTATCCCTTAAATCGCTTCGATTCTTATCACTAAGAATGGTACCATCGAGTATCAGGCATGGTAAGGAAATAATCCATACCCCAAACAAATCTAATTTTTCCATTTTTGAATTCATTAGCATGTTGTAGCTGAGCACTGAATTTTTTTGAACGGTCAAAAATAACACTTCCAGTAGCTAGATTTCTTGTAGGAGT
>JBJKZS010000107.1:0-5096 GCA_045569115.1 Fidelibacterota bacterium
TGCCTCAATAATACTAGAAGAAATGGAATCATTGCTTTTGTAGGAGAATCTGGAACATTGAATATAGATATTAGTAATGATTTGATTCGTACTGGACAAACGATTATAGGGATTTGGCACTATAATTTTGAAGATATTCCTAAGTTATTTAAAGTGGCAAAAGCTGAAGCCGAAAATCTTAATAGACTCATTACCCATAGGTTTTCAATTAATAAAGTATCCGATGCTTTCGAGCTTCAAATTACCCGTCAGTGTGGGAAAGTTATTCTGTGTCCGTGGGATAATTAAACAAAAGTTCTAGGAATAATAAGCAGATGAATTCCAGCGATAAAAGAAAATCTCATATACTTCAAATACAAGACATAGACAAATCATTCCCAGGGGTACATGCTCTAAAGAGCGTATCTCTAACCCTTTCTAAAGGACAAGTATTGGCATTACTTGGAGAAAACGGAGCTGGTAAAAGTACTTTAATTAAAATTCTTGGTGGAGTCTTTAAGGCAGATAAAGGGAAAATAGTATTACAAGGGATAGATACAAAACATCATTCTCCTAAAGATGCACAGGAAAATGGAATTTCAGTAATTTATCAAGAATTCAACCTAATTCCAGATTTGAAAGTCTATGAAAATATTTTTTTGGGTAAAGAGAAAAAAGGAAAATTTTTTGTAGAAAAAAATGCAGAAATACAAAAATCATTAGATCTATTTGACAAAATAGGTGTCACCATTGATCCAGAAGCAAGATGTCGAGATCTGTCAATAGCTGAACAACAGATTGTTGAAATTGCTAAAGCTCTTTCTGTAGATGCAGGAATAATAATTATGGATGAGCCTTCAGCAGTTTTAACAATTCAGGAAGTTGAACAACTTTTCAAAATAATCAAGGATTTAAAAAATCAAGGTGTTGGAATTATTTATGTTAGCCATCGTCTTGAAGAAATTTTTGAAATAGCTGATAGCCTTGTTGTGTTACGAGATGGATTGAAAGTAGCTGAAACTAATATAAAGAATGTAAATAGAGATAAGTTAATAGAATTAATGGTTGGGCGATCAATAGAATCTGAGTTCCCTGTTCGTGGGGAAAAGATTATTGGAGAAGAATCTATAAGGGTAGAGAATCTATGTGGTGGGACCACTATTCAAAATATTAGTTTTACAGCTTACAAAGGGGAAGTTCTCGGTTTTGCAGGTTTGGTAGGCGCTGGACGTACAGCAGTTATGAGAATGATCTTCGGTGCGGACACATTTGATTCGGGAAAAATTTTTCTGAGAAATGAGCAAGTAACTATTCATGAGCCAAAAGACGCTATTGACAATAATATTTGTCTTTTAACTGAGGACCGGAAAGGCCAAGGGCTTGTATTAGGTCATAGTTGTCAGGAAAACTTTGGTCTTCCTAACCTTGAGCAGTTTTCTTCTTCTATATTTATGAATGCCAAAAAAGAAAAAAGGGCATTCAATCATTACGCAAGCAAGCTAAAAATAAAACTTTCAGGTAAAGATCAAACTGCTGGGAATTTATCTGGCGGGAATCAACAGAAATTAGTTTTGGCAAAATGGCTTGCAAAAGAATCAGACATTATAATATTTGATGAACCCACTCGAGGAATTGATGTTGGAGCAAAATATGAAATTTATGAACTTATCCAGAGATTGATAAAAGAGGAAAAAACAGTTCTTTTAGTTAGTAGTGAATTGGAGGAATTAATTCAAATTTCTGACCGTATTCTAGTAATGCATGAAGGATTCATTAAAGGCGAGATAAAAGATGTATCTAGTGTTACTCAGAAAGACATTTTATCCATGGCTATAGCCTAACTTTTCTTTTAAGGTTAGACTGGAATAAGTAGTTACTCTAATATTCCTCCCCAACTGCCGTCAACACCCATATCACCATTTTCTCCAGTTCCACGGGATGGAGAAGAACTATCTAAGCCATAATTTCTTTTCTCGGGAGCAATAAATTTTGGATCAGAAAGAAAATTTCCTTCATTCCAGAAAACTTGGCTGGCGCTATCCTTATTAATGATGGCCTTAATACCACCTTTAACTGTAGAGTAAGAAAAAGTAATTGAACTAGGGTTTCCATATTTTCTAATAAATATTTCCTGATCAGGATTATTCCACAGAATGGAATTTTTAAAAACTGGATGAGAACCATTTGATATGTGAATTCCGTGTAATCTAGAGGAATCAATATTTTTTCTATTGTCCCTTTCATAACGTATTTTTTCTTTTGCACTTAAAGGAGTGGCTGATTCTCCGTTACTAGTAATGGTAACATTAGTAAAAATTGGGCTGGAAAAATCTTCACAATACAGCCACCCAGCATTGAAACTTGTCACATTATTTACTATAAGCACATTGTTTAATTTGGGTGATGAAGAACGTGAAATATGCATAGCGGCACTCCATCGAGCACGATTATCAATAATAGCTACATTAGAAATTTTAGGACTTGACTCATAGAGCTGAATTCCCGCGCCCTTTTCAGCACGATTTTCCTTAATTATAAGATTGAGAAGACGGGGGTTTGCTCGATTACAATAAATCCCACCCCCTATTGGTGAACGACCATTCTTAATAGTAAAACCTATGACAGTGGATGTAGAGTCTTCATCTGATGAGAAAGTTATAACGGGTCCTGTGTTCCCCCGTTCTTTTGACCCCGATATAATGGTTTCATGAATAAACTTAGTCTCTTGCGTTTCTAAGAACTTGCTTGCTAGTACAACATTTATTCCATAGAAATCGATATTTTCTTCATATATCCCTGGTTCAACAATTACGGTATCTCCTTCGATAGAGGCGTCAAGCCCATCTTGTATTGTAGGATAATCTTCTGGAACATTAATTACCTTAGCCATTGTGTTGGTCATCAAAACTGTAATTAGAAGAAGACAGAGAAATCTATATGTCATGGTTTAGCTCCTTTGTGATTGTGTTCTAGAGTTTTTATAATAATAATCTGACCCTAGTCCCCCATAAAGGAATATATAAATTAGAATTGTGGAATAAGAGGAAAAAAGATCCTTTAGGATCAGTTCTTAAGTCATAACTATTTTGTTAATTAACGATACATTATTTTCTAAGGAATATCTTACCGCTAAAAACTATATGAACACTAAAACCAAGTAGTATAACAGATGCAAAACCTCATAAGAGACTACGGTATGATTCTCGTCCTTTTTGCTTTGTGCGTTCTATTTAGTTTGTTAACCCTTGAACAACAAATGCCTGAAGGGAGCCAAGTGGCTAATCAGATTATGGATGCTGTTGGGAAAGAAAAAAATCTCAACGAATCTATTTTGACTGTGGGGTCATCTAATAAAAGTTCAGCAAACTTAGCAAAGTCTTTAGCAATCATTCTTGAAGAGGAAGGATTCAAAGCTGTGCAAAGTGTTGTAGGGTCTCCTAAAGATTTCCGCATAGCCTTAGATCAAATGCAATTAGAGAACGAACCTCCCAAAATTATTGTGCCAAGCCAAGATGTACAACAATGGAGGTTGTTTCAACAATTAAAAGGTAAATATCCCTTTCTTAAAGAAACAAAAATTGTAACTCCTGGAACATACTTGTGGCCAAACTTTTTGAAAAAGTCAAACCTTCTTGCCATAGTAGATAGAATTGTGGTAATAGCTGTTATGGCTATCGGTATGACGATGGTAATAATAACAGGAGGTATTGATCTTTCGGTTGGTAGCCTTATAGCTGTTTCAGCTGTTATTGGAACATCCATCATGCAAGCTATGGGAGGACCTGATGCTTCCAGCATGATAGTTTTTTTTGGCTTTCTAATGGGGACACTGTTCACAGGAATGATAGGAGCCTTTGGAGGTCTTATAGTTGCATACTTCAAAGTTCCTCCATTTATAACCACTTTAGGAATTATGTTGATGGGCAGAGGGTTGGCATTCTTGATAACAGGTGGCTTTTCGATTTATCAGGTACCATCCTCTCTTCCTTGGTTAGGGCAAGGGACTACTTTTGCAATTCCAAATACAGTAATATTGTTAGTACTATTATATGTAGTGGCTCATATTTTTATGACCTATTCTCGTCTTGGTCGTTATATTTATGCTGTAGGTGGTAATGAGGAAGCAGCACGTCTGTCAGGTGTATCAGTTGGTTTTGTTACTACATTTGTTTTTTTGTTTAGTGGTTTAACAGCAGGCCTTGGTGGATGTATTCAGGCGTCTCAACTAAATTCAGGAACACCTAATATGGGATTAATGTATGAACTGTATGTAATTGCCGCTGTAGTTGTAGGAGGAACAAGTTTGTCAGGGGGAAACGGGAAAATATTGGGAACTCTAATTGGAGTTTTTGTTATTTCAGTTATTCAGAATGGGATGAACTTAATTGGGCTTGAAAGCTATACTCAGCAGGTAGTTTTAGGGTTTGTTATCCTGATCGCTGTTCTTTTAGATAAAGCTCGGAGCATGGGTACTTTTGAAAAATTTTTTAAAAGAAATCAAATTATTAAGGAAATTAAAAAATGATAAAATCAAAAAAATTAATTAAGGTTGCTATTTTATTTTTAGGATTATTGTTATTTAGTTTTTGTTCTTCCAGCAGTTCTGGGTCCAAAGGTAAAATAGGCATGACTTGTATGGATTTAACAAATCCTTATTTTAAACTTATTGCAACTGTTATGCAGGAAGAAGCTTTAAAATACGGATATGATGTTGTAGCTCTTTCTGGAGATCAGGACGCAGCCAAACAAAACAACCAAATGGCAGATTTCGTTGCACAAGGATACCAAGCAATCTTTTTAAATCCAGTAGATTCAAAATCAGCGGGAGAAGGGGTGAAGCGTGCACACGCTGCTGGCGTTCCAGTATTTAGTTTTGATGTCCAAGTCACTGATGAAGAGGCAAAAAGCTTGATAATTTCTCATATTGGAAGTGATAATTATCAAGGTGGTCAATTGGCTGGAGAGAGTATGCTTCAAATCACAGAAGAAGTTGGAGAGATCGCAATACTTACTCTTCCTCAGATCACATCATGTATTTTGAGGGTAGATGGTTTTAAAGACTACCTTAAGGAAAATAATAGTAAGCTTGAGATTGTAGCGGAACTTTCAGGAGAAGG
>JBJKZS010000108.1:0-21502 GCA_045569115.1 Fidelibacterota bacterium
TCAATCCAAAAACAATATATGAGTAATATTAATAAAGGTGATCTCGTTTTATTGTTTTCATGTTCACCTGATGAACCAGATTTAGGCGCATTTCTTAATGGTTTAGCCTACAGTTCAGGTTGTTGTATAATTAAAAGAGTAGAGCATAATGACATTCCTTTCTCTATAGCTAGTTTTTCAAGGTTTTTTCAAAAAGGTATAACAATAAATAAAACATGGGAAATTAAATCCAAAAATACATTCATTGCATCTATAATTAATAAAGAAGCTGAATCTTTGATTAAAGATCTTGCAAGAAAATATAAAATTTCTTTGTCCACTTTAGGGACTGTTTCAAGTGAAAGTGATTCTGTATTACGATTGCCAGAACCTGCAAAAATAGATTTACCAATTTCCTGTTTAGAGATATTCAATAATGATCATTTCACCACTCTTGAATTAAATAATCAGGTGCAAATAAGAAACGACATAAAAGAATCCATAAAGACCCAGGGATCTTCTTTATCCTTTAATGATACCTTGTTAGAATTAATGAGTACTGATGAATGTATGGAAGCTTCAAAAAACTCCACAGATGATAGTAGTTGGCTATATAGTTTTGCTGAGGAACAAAAAATCGCAAGCTTTGATGCAAAACGTGGTGCCGAAGCAGCTTTTGCTTCGGCAATAAGAAAGATTGTCAGTCATGGTGTAATCCCTGAAATGACATCATTAACCTTTAATTTTCCTCAAAAGATTTCCCATAATGATTACAATTATATTAGAGAATATAGTGAGGGGATCAAATCCGCTTCTTCAATACTTGATGTTCCGGTATTATCTGCTAATGTTTTCTTTGATTCTAATTTCAAATTTCCTTTATGCACTATTGTTGCTAATGGCCAAATATCAAAAGATTCTAATCCTATTTCATCTGCTTTTAAAAATCCAGGGGATTTTATTCTTAGTCTAGGTAGTCACCGTGGTGAGCTAGGATTCTCTGTATATGCCCGTATAATGGGGTGTGAAGGGGTAGGTCTCATACCGATGATAGATTTAATTATGGAACATCAGATACGCCAAGTCATATTAACTGGGAATCAAATAGGTATAATTAAATCAGTAACAAATGTTTCCGCAGGGGGTCTCTCAACTTCAATTGCTAATTCAATAATTGAAGGTGGTCAGAATATTGGTGCTAGGATTCATTTAAGTACTAAAATTCAAAATGAAGAGTTGTTATTTGGTGAAACCAGAGGACTTTTTTTAATATCAATATCTGAAGAATCAATGATTGAAATTGAAAGACTATGCATGAATTTGGGAGTTCCATGTACAGCAATTGGTCGAGTAACAGATAATGGTCAATATACTTTCAATGATCTTATAGATATAAAATGCGATAAGCTCATTGAAAATCAAGAAAAAAGTAAAAATCAGCTTTCGGCTTATTAACTAATTGTTTAAATGTCCTATTATTTCTTTATGGACATAACTATTAGAAGAAAGAATTTCCTTTCCAAAAACAGAAAATTTTGAACCATTACAATTACTTACTGTTCCTCCAGCTTCTTTGACTATCAGAGCACCAGCTGCAATATCCCAACTGTTTAATGCAAATTCCCAATATCCATCAAGCCAACCTCTGGCTACATGGCATAGGTCAAGAGATGCTGATCCAGCACGTCGCACGCCTTGAGTCAAATCTGTAAGAGTTTTAAACAGATCAATATTATGGGCCCAGATATGGTCATGCTCGTAAGGAAAGCCGGTTGCTAATAAACTGTTGGTTAGATTATTAGTTTTAGATACAAATATAGACTTTCCATTACAATGCGCTCCGCCACCATCAGTAGCACTGTAAATATCGTTTAGATATATATGATCTACTACCGCTGCAAGCGCCTTGTTTCCGTTGTAGACAGCGATTGAGACAGCATAGAAAGGGTAACCATGTACAAGATTGGTTGTTCCGTCAATTGGATCGATAATCCATACATGCTCAGATTCTGAAACTTTTTCGCCAGATTCTTCAGTAATTATTCTATGGTCTGGGAAAGAAGATGAAATAGTTTTCATTATTATTTCTTCAGCCTTTAAATCAGCGTTGGTAACTAGATCTGTTTCACCTTTATAATCAACTCTCAGTTCATTTTGTATCTCACTAGAAATTACTAGCGAAGCTTTCTGAGCGGCATCGAGAGCAACCTCTAAAAAATAATTATTGTCTCCCACTTATTATTTATTCTCCTAATTAGTATTCTAATGTTTTTTTGAAAAATAATCATTTGTCATTGTTTTTAGCGCAGTCGTTAAAAAGAAAACCCCAATCAAGTTTGGAATTGTCATTAAACTCAAAGCAATATCACCAAAACTCCACACAAAGGTTAGGGGCAATATTGCACCCATAAAGTTGAAAAACACATAAACATATCGGTAAGGCTTTATAGCTTTTTTCCCAACTAGATATTCTATTGAACGGTCTCCGTAATAACTCCATGCTACCATGGTTGTGTATGCAAAAAGTAATACTGAAATATTGATAATGGTGCTTCCTAAAATTGGATAAAAGGAAAAGCCTTGCTCAAAGGCGGCTCTAGTAAGTTGTGCTCCAGTTAAATCAGTAGCATCTAGAACACCAGTTGAAATGATCATAAGGCCCGTCATAGAGCATATAACAATGGTATCTATAAATGGTTCCATCAAAGCTACGATGCCTTCTCGGACAGGTTCTTTAGTTTTAGCTGCAGCATGAGCTATTGGTGCTGAACCCTGTCCGGCTTCATTAGAATATAAGCCTCTACGAACGCCCCACATCATGACAGCAAAAAGTCCACCCCAGCCTGCTTCTAATGAAAAGGCCTCTTTAAATACAAGTAGAAAACTAGGAATGATCCGATCTGCATGCATTGCAAGTACGAAAAAAGCGCTAACAACGTAAATCGCGGACATGGAAGGAACTAGTTTTTCCGCTACAGCGGCGATCCGTTTTATACCCCCAATGATAACAATTCCAACAGCAAGGGCAATAATAGCACCAGATAGCCAAATTGGTATCCCGTAAGAATTAAAAGTTTGTGCTACAGTATTTGCTTGATTCATGTTCCCAGTACAAAAAGAACAAACAACAGCACAACTAGCAAAAGCCATAGCCAAGGGTTTCCACTTTGGACCAAGTCCTTTTTCAATATAATACATAGGTCCACCAGAGACAGAACCATCCTTATTAATATCTCTATATCTAAGAGAAAGTGTGCATTCGGCATATTTTGTGGCCATTCCAAGTAGAGCGGTAACCCACATCCAGAATAATGCTCCCGGCCCACCTAATCTCATAGCGAGAGCAACACCAGCAATATTGCCAATACCAATTGTTGAAGAGAGTGCGGTAGAGAGAGCTTGAAAGTGTGTAACATCTCCTTCATCAGAGGGATCATCATACTTACCTCGAACGACATTAAAACTGTGTTTTAGTCTTTTAAATTGTATAAATCTCAAAGTTATGGTTATAAAAAGACCTGTCCCGAGAAGAATGAATACAAGTGGACCTGCTATTATATTACTTAATTGATTAGTGGTTGTAGTTAGTTGATCTAAAAATATTTCCACTTTTGTCTCCTTATTAGGCTTGGATACTCTAAGTTTTAGGGTTTATAATCAGCGATTTTACAGCTATGTTATTAGAATGACAACTATGCTGTCATAGTTTGTAAAGCAAATTACTAAATTCTTTATTATGAAACTTGAGTATATTAGAAACTTCTGTATTATTGCCCACATTGATCACGGTAAGTCAACTTTAGCGGATCGTTTGCTTGAAGTAACAAATACGCTTTCAAAACGTGATATGAAAGCTCAAGTGCTGGATGACATGGACTTAGAGAGAGAGCGGGGTATAACTATAAAAAGTCATCCGATTCAAATGCGCTACAAAACAATTAATAATCATGAATATATCTTTAATCTTATTGATACACCTGGTCATGTTGATTTTTCTTATGAGGTTTCACGATCACTCGCTGCATGTGAGGGAGCTCTATTGTTAGTAGATGCGGCGCAAGGTGTAGAGGCACAAACGGTTAGCCATGCTTATGTAGCCATGGAGAATGATCTTCAATTGATTCCTGTTTTGAATAAGATTGATCTCCCCACATCAAGACCAGATGAGGTTAGTCAACAAATTATAGACCTTATTGGATGTAAATATGATGAAATATTACGTGTAAGTGCAAAGACTGGCAAGGGTGCTAATGAATTATTGTCAACTATCATTGATAAAGTTCCGCCTCCAACTGAGCCTGTTGGTGATCAACCTAGAGGACTAATATTTGATTCAAATTTTGATTCATATCGAGGGGCTATCCCTTATGTTAGGATATTCGATGGGATTATTGAGCCTGGTATGACAGTAAGTTTTATGTCAACTGAAAAAACTCGAGAAGTTACAGAAGTAGGGCATTTTGTTCTAAAAAGAATACCTGCAAAACGCTTAGGACCAGGAGACGTTGGATATATTGTCGCTGGTTTGAAAGAAGTAAAAGAGCTTAGAGTTGGTGATACCATAACCTCAAAAGAGAATCCAGCAACCGAACCTTTGCCAGGATATCAGGAAATGAAATCTATGATCTTTTCAGGCCTATTTCCTACGATGAGTGAAGATTATGAACGGTTGCGTGATTCTATTGATAAGCTACAGCTTAATGATGCTTCACTGTTATATGAGCCAGAAACTTCAACGGCGCTTGGATTTGGTTTTAGATGTGGTTTTCTTGGCATGCTACATATGGATATAATTAAAGAGCGCTTAGAACGTGAATTTAATCTTAGTCTTATAACTACTATTCCAAATGTTAGATACCAAATTCTTAAAACTGACGGAAATGTCATTGATATTGACAACCCAACTAAATTGCCTTCAAGTGGTGAAGTAGACGAAATTCATGAACCTTATGTATTAGCTGAAATTATTTCACCTTCAGAGTATATGGGAAACCTAATGAAGCTTTGTCAAGCAAAAAGAGGAATTTTTTTGAATACCCATTATTTCTCGGAGGAACGTGTTCAGTTAAAATATGAAATACCCTTATCTGAAATAGTATTTGACTTTTATGACAAACTTAAATCTGTATCAAGGGGCTATGCATCTTTTGATTATGAACATATTGGTTTTCGACCTGGTAAACTTCAAAAGTTAGATATTCTAATTGGCGGGGATTCTGTGGATGCACTTTCAATTATTACAGATAGCGAATCAACTTACACTAGGGGAAGGGAATTATGTAAGAGTTTAAAGGAAGTAATACCTAGACAGATGTTTGAAGTTGTTATTCAAGCTGCTATTGGTTCAAAAATTATTGCCCGAGAATCAGTCCGTCCTTACAAAAAAAATGTTACAGCAAAGTGCTATGGTGGGGACATTACTAGGAAAAGAAAGCTTTGGGCAAAACAAAAAGAAGGAAAGAAGCGAATGAAGCAAATAGGAAAAGTGGAGGTGCCTCAAGAAGCCTTCCTTGCCTTATTCAAAGTAGATTAACTAAATCTAATGAATGATTGGTGTTTTCGTTTCAAGATTCATTTTTTTGCAATTTAATGGAAAACCGAATTTCATATTGGACTCTTTCCCGCTCTCCTTACTATAGCTTTATTTTTGTTCTCCCATTTCTGGCCATGTATGAAGTCATGGTGCTTTTCTTAAATAGAGATCAGATGATTTTATTACGTAATGGCGCCGATGTTTTGATGAGACAGTTTTTATCAATTTTTGGGGAATGGGGATTTTATGTTTTGAGTATATCCTATATTTTAATTTTTTTATTTGTTTTCCTAATACAAAAGAAAGATTGGAATATTACAGTAATCAAAAGTGATTATCTTCTTGGTATGTTAGCGGAAGGAACAGTTTGGGGTTTCGGTCTTTATTTTTTTATGAGATATATTCCGGTATTTCTAATGTTCCCATCGGGAAAAGAACTTTTTCAACAAATCACCCTAGCTATTGGAGCTGGATTGTATGAAGAGTTGGTCTTTCGGGTCATTTCAATTACAGTTATTTTTCATTTACTTCGGTTAATTTTTCAATGGGATAAGCAATTTTCTCTAATTATTTCAATTGTAATTTCAGCGACAATTTTTTCATCTTTTCATTTTGTCGGTTCATATGGCGATGTTTTCACTTTGTCTCTTTTTATATATCGATCGTTTGCTGGAATTCTACTTGGAGTCATATATGTTGTAAGAGGTTTTGGTATAGTTTCTTATGCTCATATGATTTACGATTTTATAGTCATTGTTGCTATAACTACTTCTTGAAAAGATAATTTTTTAGTTTAAAGTGAGAAAAATAAATATGCCTTTTCCATTGAAATTCTTTCTCGATAAACCTAAACTCTTACAGACTTGAAAACACGTAACAAGACTGTTTTCCTTCTCTTCGCGGGGTTTCTAACGGTATCTCAAGCCCAAGAAAGTCCATTTAAGAGTTTTATCATTGCTCTTTGGCCAGATTATGATAAGCCAGGAGTTTTGGTAATATTGACAGGAGAGATTGAAAAAGATCAGCTTCCCTTAAGGATAAAAACTCCCATACCAGTAGGTGCAGATATCGTATTGGGAACGGGTCAAGAAGGTGGTACAACTGATTTATCTCCTTTGAATGAAATCAATAGTGAAAAGGGAAGGTTAATTGATGCCCTTTTTATTAAACCACAATTCCAGATTGAATTTTATTATAATCCTTTCGATAAAAAGGAAAATCGAAAATCTGAATATGTATTTGAACTAAATCATCTGTTAAATTCCTATCATGTTGCTATTCAAATACCTCTTGGTGCCGATAACTTTATTTTTTCAGAGTCAGATATTGATAGCGTTAGGGATGACCATGGCCTTCAATATATTCGAAAACGCTTTGATCTTTTACCTTCAAACTCACCTCAAACTTTTTCATTTTCTTATTTTAATAAAAATGAAAGGCTTACGATTGACGTACTCCAAGAGATGTTAGATGTTATGCCTTCAAAAGATCTTGAGGTTGATGAAAATGTGCGTGCCATAGAACGCTATAGATTGCCTAAATATCAACCCTATATAATTCTTGCGTTTGTAGTTATGGCTATTTCAATAGTATTCTTTAAGTCAGAAAAGAAGGAGTTAAAACCAGCTGAAAAAAATAAAAAGAATTTTTGCACAAAATGTGGGGAAAAAATTAAACATAAAAATCACTTCTGTTCAAACTGTGGGAACCAAATAATATGATGCCATATATTCTTGAAATAGGTCCACTGAGAATTCCTTCTTACGGCTTTATGCTTATGATTGCCTTTATGGCAAACTATTTTTTACTTACTCGAGAAACAAAGAAGTTAGGTAAGGATCCTGAAATGGCTGGAGATCTTGTTTTTTGGGCGGCTATAGGTGGAATTGGAGGATCAAAGGTCTATTATATGATTGAAAATTTTAATGCTTTTTCGGCTGACCCTCTTTCGATGATTTTTAGTGGATCTGGTCTTGTATTTCTAGGGGGACTAGCAGGAGGCATGTTGGCTGTTACTCTTTATCTAAGGAAAAAAAATGAACCTTGGTTAATGTGGGCTGATATAGTGGCGCCATGTCTTATTCTTGGATATGCCATTGGAAGGATTGGTTGTTTTCTTGTCGGAGATGATTATGGGATCCCAACCAATTTACCTTGGGGTATGAGCTTTCCAAGAGGAGCACCTCCAACTTACCAAGAGGTTCACCCCACCCAAATTTATGAGGCTGTATTAGGCTTATCAATTTTTTGGGTTCTTAGTAGATTAAAGTCGAAGCCTTTAGGCAGTGTTTTTTCTTTTTACCTTTTATTTGCTGGAATCGAGAGGTTTCTTATTGAGTTTATAAGGACTAATGAAAAATATATACTAGGACTAAGTGGTGCACAGGTTATCTCTTTAATTATGGTTGTAACAGGAATAATACTCTTAACACAACTAGGAAAATTTTCTGATTATGATTCCGCTGCGGGAGCGGAGAAACTCAATCCAGACTAAGCAGTATTTTATCAGCTTAGTTCTTTTGCTTCAGGTTTATCTGAGCTCAATGTTGCTATGTCAGCCTATTTTAGATGATTGGGAAATTATAAGTATAAATAATATCGATGATCAAGGTGTATTCACTCCTTCAAAGATAACTGTTGGAAATTTTTCGGATATTTACCTCATGGATTCTGAAAGATCTTTACTTACTAGGATTTTACCTAATGGAGCACATGTTCGAACTGTGGGAGGATGGGGTGACAATGGTGAATTATTTAATTCTGGGTCTGATATAATTGCATCTTATGGTCTTGATATTTTCTTGATTGATTCTGATTCTCACCGTCTTATAAGATTTGACCGACAATTAAATTATATAGAGGAAATTGATCTTCTTTCATTAGAAGAACCGATTGAGTTTCCTAGTGCAATTGCAAGATATCCTTCTGGTGAGATTTTAATTGCTGGTGAATCCGATGCTGAAGTGAAATACTTGAACCTTAATGGTCAAATAATTTCTGTAATTGGGGATGAGAAATACGGAGATGATCGTTTTACCCATGTTACAGCGATAGCAATTAATGATGAAGATAATATTGGTGTTATTGATAATAATGAGAGGTTTCTAGTTTTTAATAGGAGTGGAAGAATAATGTGGGAAAAAGAAATAAAGGGGGGCGGAGAATTTTTAGGAAGTATTAATTCAGATTGGATTATATCACGAAACAATGGTGATTTATTTATTATGGAACGATTTTCTCAAAAAGCAATTAAACAGAAAAGCTTTTTATCTAAAAGAATATCAGATCTAACTATTAAAGGTGAAAGAATTTATGCGATTGAAGAAGATGTTGGAACGATCTGGACCACATTAATTTTAATAGATGAATAGGCTGTATTTTATATTTTTCTTTTTTACGGCAATTTTGGCCTCAGATAATCCGAAACTTTCTCTAACTGTTAAAAATAATATCCAAGAGATGCAATTAGCTAAGGGTGATTCTATAATCATTCTTCCTCATAGATTTGTAATAGATGGCTCAGTTAAAATAAAAGTTCTAACGGGTACTTTCATATCATTCCAGGTTGAAAGCATTAAAGGTAATTTGATATTTAATGAATCAGCTCTTGATACGATGTTACTTCTAATAGAATACGACTATCTAGAAGGAAACCTCCCACTTTATATTGACTCAGGTATTAAAACACTTCCAAAGATAGATGATAAAGTTTTAAATGGAACAAAATCTTTATCTATATCTAAGCTAGAAGGAATAAAGCCAGCATTGCCTATTGTTGCGGATGGTGTATTATCAAGATCCTTAGGTTTTTCTCATAGTTCTGGCGCACAATTAAACGGTGGTCTTCAATTGAATCTTCAAGGAAAACTCAGTGAAGAAATGACCATATCGGGAGTCCTGTCTGATCAAAATATACCAATTCAACCCGAAGGTAATACTCATTCATTAAATGAAATTGATAAAATCTTTATCGAAGTAAATCACCCGTCAGGTTTTGTTAAGGCTGGAGATATTGATGTATCTTTAAGAAATGGACGCTATCAACGTCATGATAGACGGTTAGAGGGTATTAATTTTTCATCAAACTATAGTAATAATACTTTTGATTTTACTATTGGAAGTGCACGAGGAAAGTATTACGAACTAGAATTTCGAGGGGAAGATCAAAATCAGGGGCCATATCAATTGACTTCTTCAGACGGTAGTCGGCGGATAATTATAACAGCTGGGTCAGAAATAGTGTGGCTTAATGGAAAGAAGTTAATTCGAGGAGAATCAGCTGATTATACAATCGATTATTCTCAATCCGAAATTATGTTTACACCAGCAAATTTAATTGATTCAAACAGCAGAATCTATGTTGAATATGAATATTCAGACTTTGGATTTCAGCGCCAGGTATATATCGGTTCTGCTTCTCGAAAATTAATAAATAATCAAGGTTTAATTTCACTGAATTTTGTAAGAGAAGCTGATAATATTTCAAATGAATCTTATTATCCAATGACCTCTCAAGATCGTTTGGAAATGAACTCAACATCACAAGGAAATATAAAAAAGTCTCTTGCTTTCCCTGATTCTTTGGGGAAATACAAATTAGATGTTAACCCTTACATTCTATCTGACAGCATTTTTATTTATATAGATAATTTGGAATCATATGATGGACAGCGTTACACTGTAGGGTTTAATAATGCTGGTTCTTTAGGCCAGTATGCGCGACGTGTAGATTCAAATTCACAGCTTTATTTTGAATATATTCCTTCATTTGAAAGAAATAAACATACTGATTTATACGTTCCATGGAAATTGATAGTCTCACCACAAATTCAACAAGTTGCTAACCTAATGGGAAGTCTACCTATTAATGATGAAACTTCTTTATCTTTTGAAATAGCGGGTTCAGGATTCAATCAAAATAGATTTTCTTCAAACCAAACTCAGATTGGAGGTTTGGCTGGAGAATTATTGTTTTCCCATAAGGCGTACCTTCCTAGAAATCTAGGAGAAGTTTTATTAAAGGCTGAAAGCAGAGGGTCGGGCAATGGGTTCAAGGCTATACAGCGTGAATCGCAAGTTGAATTTTGGCGAGAATGGAATCTTAAGCGAGGAGTATGGGAATCAGTTGAAAGAAACGATCGAGGTCATAATTTATCACAGATAACTTTATCACATGAATTTGATAAAAGCAGTAACACAAGTTTTTCTATTGGAAAGTACGAGGATGAAAAGCAAAAATCATATAAGCAACATTTAAAGTCTTCATATAAAAACAATATTTTTAATTCAATATCCCTTGATCTAAGTGATGTAAAACGAACCTCATTAATTAGTTCTTCTTTTGATTCTCAATGGGAAAGGAATCAACTTTTTACCTCCCTTTTCAAAGGGTCATTCCACCCATATTTTAGATTACAGGAAGAGAAACGTACGTCTGACATGAAGTTTGATGAAAAGGGAGGAGGTATACAATTAGAAAAAAAAGGAATAAATGGAAAGATAGGACTTATAAATAGGAATGATTACAGTGGAAACTTGGAATCTGAAAATTGGAAAAATGAGGGAGAAAGTTGGCTTGGTGAGATTGATCTGATAGCTCGCCCAATTAAATCACTCACTACCAAGTTGATACTTAAACAACGATTAAAATCGTTTGAGGATAATCGCCAAGACCTAAATTATAGATTGGCGAGAGGATCAATTCGTTATTCGCCAAAAAGGGGTAATACTAAGGCTAGTTTTGATTTCAAGTTAGAAAGAAGTTTGTATGAGGAAAAGATTGTAGTTTATGATTCTGTTGCATTTGGTCCAGGACATTTTCGTTATGATAGTGTAACGGGACTTTATATTGAAGATCCAGCGGGGCATTATGTATCATTTCATATCCCTTCAGGTAATAGATTCCCATCAACGAGATTTGTTTCAGGATTTCGTCTAAACAAACGTTTTAGGAACTCCAAATCATTTCTTAGAGATATAACATTTAGATTAATTGGATCTACAGATTTTAATGGAGACAAGGCAACTTATAATTCCATTATTTTTCCTTCAATAGATCAGGTTGGACTTAATAAATCGCGACTTAATGCTCAAGCCGAAATACGTTATGTTCCAGGGAAAAAGCGTAGGCGCATAATTCTTAAAGGTCTTACAAATCGTGAAGTTGTATCTCAGTCAATTCAAGAATCAAGGGACAGACTTAGAAAATTAATTTCTATTAAATGGGAAGAGCCTTTAAATGAAAAGTATAGATTAGTTCTTGATTTGTCTCGATCAGGGCTTAATCATTTGTCTTCAATTAAGTTAAGACAAAGAACAACTGATGGATGGTATTCTAAAACTGGATTAAAATGGAGAAAAAACAAATCCTTACAAGTTGGAGGCGATGCCATATTTGGGAAGGATCTTGGTAACAGTTATCTGGGATTATATAATGTTAATATTAGAGGGGCTGAAATTAATGCTCTAATTTTCCCGGGATTATTTGGAAGAATCAATAGTACAGTAACAATTGTGGAAGTAAATCAATATAAAAATATTGTAAAAGTTCTTCCACCTGAGGCTGCAAAGGGGATGCAACCAGGAATAAATATTAAGGGATCAATTACGGCGCTAATTAATATAACTGATTCCTTAGCTTTAAATCTAAATGGAACATATCAACACGATTCTATACATTCAAACTTCTTGATGTTTACAGGAGAATTACGTGCATCGTTCTAGGTTAATTTATCTTATTTTCCCTTTAGTTTTTTGTTTTGTAAAAGGATCGGACTCTCTTTCGATAATAGTAAATTCTGATTCTTCAAATATTATATCACAGGTCGAAAAAAAATTAAATAGTTGGAAATTAGCAGCTATTGCTGATGGACGGCTCAATGCAAATCTTAATTTGTATTCTCTTGCAATGTTTGATTCTTCAGGTCAGATCGAAATTATTTGGAAAAATAACCATGATTATGGAATGAAGGTAGATTCTGTAATTCTTTCAGGCTACAATGATTTTGCTCCAATTATAAATAAAAAACTTACTAATCCATTTAAAAATCTTCCAGCATCACAAGAAACTATTTCTTATGTACGATCTTCGTTTGTTAAACATTCATTTTTTAAAATCAATGAAAAACCGTTTTTTGCAAAATATGATGATAATCAAATTGCCCTTCTTATCCCTATTAATAACGTTTTAGATAATAGTTTCTCTGGTATCCTTGGATATAGACCTAATTATCGCGGAATTGGTCAATTAACTGGAGATATTTCAATTAATTTCAATAATCTTTTTGGCTACTGTACCGTAACGAATATTAATTGGAAGCGAAAAGACCATCGTTCTCAAAAATTTTCTTTTCAGGAAAAAATTCCCATTATTCCGGGAATTAATTTTGGTGGAATTTTTGGATTTCAACAGACTCTTCAGGATGGGATGTTTTTAATGCGACAGGCTGATATTGCCTTTGAATCTTATTTCCCTAAATTTGGGCTTATTTCAATTGGTACATCTCAAACCATAACTTCCCTAACTGACCTAGGATTAAGTGCTGGACTCTACCCATACAGAAAAAAAGGATTAAACTTAAGGTATTCCACGGGGTTTAGAGATCATTTTAACTTAACTAATAACAGATTTGTCATATCTTCTCATTTTCAATTTGGTGAATTAATTAGGGAAAATAATATCAGGAAATTTCTGACTATGTCTAGATTTGAAGGGCAATGGATACAGCCTATCCTAAATGACTGGAATTTATCAATTCGTTCGAATCTTGGTCATTCTGCTATTTCTGGTAGAAATTCGGTACCTTTATCAGAACAATTTCGTTTTGGTGGTTCCTCTTCTCTCAGAGGTTATCGTGAAGATATTTTTATTGCTGAATGGATGATGATTAATCAATTTGAAATGAGGTATGAGTTGGGTCAAAATACACGACTATACGCATTTATGGATACCGCCATTTCAGATCAATCAGGATATCCGTATGCTATTGGTATAGGACTTAATCAACCTACATCCATTGGAATTCTTTCAATTGATTATGGTGTCAGCAGAGATGAAAAACCTTCTGGCGGTAAGATTCATATAAGAATAGTTGGAAAGGTCCCATGAAGAAAAATATAATAAAATATCTTCAAAATTATTCAGGCAAGCCATTAAGAAGACGACAACTAGCGAGAATGATGGGAATAAAAGAGAAGGATTATCGAAAGTTTCGTTTTGTGATAAAAGACTTAATCAAAACCAACCAGCTATTGAAAGAATCAGGCGGATCTCTTATTTTGGCTTCTTCAGCTAAAAAGCTCAAAGGAACTATAGCATTAACTAGTCATGGTTATGGTTTCGTTACAACTAAAGAAATGTCAAGAGATATTTTTATTAGGCGCCAAAGTCTTAATGGTGCTTTAAATGGTGATTTTGTTCAAGTAACTATACTCCCAAGTAATAAAGATCATAAGAGTGAGGGGATAGTACAACGTATTATTTCTAGAGCCACTGATACTTTTATTGGAACAGTAATAGTTAATAGGGGGCAATTTAATCTGCAAATACAACCTGTTTCTCCAAATAGAGGTATCATTCTTGAAACAAAAAAAACAAATGATATCATAGAGGGAGACATAGTCTCCGTGGAAGTAATAGATTGGGGGAGTTCAGATTCACCTGTCATTACAAGCTTTGTAGAAAGAATTGGTTCAATTAATTGTCCTGAAGATGATATGGCTGTAGTCTGTTATAAATATGATTTAGAGCCTGATTTTCCCGATATAGTTGAAAAAGAAAGTAATAGGTTCTCTATTTCGGATATAAATAATGAAATACCTAATCGAATGGACCTCAGGAATCTATTAATCTTTACAATTGATCCATGGGATGCAAGAGATGTTGATGATGGAATTTCATTAGAAGAACTAGAGAATGAAAATTATTTAATAGGTGTCCATATTGCTGATGTTTCTTTTTTTGTTAAAGAGGGTTCTGAATTAGACCGTGAAGCACAGAAACGGAGTAATTCAGTTTATTTTTCTGAAGGAACCGTTAGAATGCTTCCAGATAATCTTTCAGCTGAGTTATGTTCATTATTACCAAATGTTGAACGATTAGCTATGTCAGTGTTCGTTGAATTAGATCCTAATTTTAATGTGATATCCTCCAGAGTAGAAAACTCCATAATTAAGAGTGCAAAAGCATTTACCTATGCTGAAGTTCAGAAAATTTTCGATGGAAAGGATAGATCCCATTCTAAAATTTTAAGAAAAATGAATCATATCGCAAAAGGACTTTTGGCCAATCGTCATAAAGTTGGAAGTGTAGATTTTGATATTCCAGAGCCTATTTTCAAATTTCGTAATGGTGGTGTGCCGCATGAAATTTTGTCAAGTGAACGTTTAGATAGTCATCGACTTGTTGAAGAATTTATGTTGTTAGCTAATAGAGAGGTTTCGAAAAAGGTGGTTTCAGAGCGAAGAAAAAAGGATGAGTTTATTTTTAGAATTCATGATGAACCTTCAACTGATGATATGGATAGATTTGTTAGTATCGTTCGAAGGTTTAAACTTTTAAAAAATATTCCTTTAAGGCTTAAACCTAAAGATTTTCAAAAAATACTAGAAAAGGTTGAATCGTCTCCATATCATGATCTTATCGAAAAATTGGCTCTTAGAACTATGTCAAAAGCTATATATAGTATACATAATAGAGGTCATTTTGGTTTAGCCTTTAAGACATATACTCATTTTACTTCTCCTATAAGGCGTTATTCTGATATCTTAGTTCATCGCTATTTAAAAAAACATTTACTTAAAGATAAATTTTTGAAAGGAATATCAAGGGAAAAAGCCAGTTCTGTTGCAAAATATATAACTGATTCTGAAATCAAATCGATTGATGCTGAGAGAGAATATATTAAACTGAAGCAAATCCGCTGGCTTTCTGAACATATTGGAGAGAAATTCAATGCTATAATTTCTGGAGTAATTACATCAGGTTTTTTTGCGGAATTAATTAATAATATGGTAGAAGGATTTGTTAGTATAGAATCCCTAATAAATGACAGTTTTTATTTTGATGATCATGAAATTGCAATTGTTGGTAGGAAATACAAGGAAATATATAGGCTTGGAAGTGAAATTGAAATCCAGGTTCGAAGTGTAAATTTAGAAAAAAGAAGAGCTGATTTCAAATTGGTGGAATTATGATAAGAATATTATTTCAACTTATTTCCCTTTCTATAATTTTCTTTGGATGTAACTATAAACCTAGGGCTGGAGGTGTAGGGAATCATCTACATATTGTTGCCTCATTTGAAGATCTTCCCCATGTTAAAAGCATAGTTGATTCAATTTTTGGTAGAGCTATTTATACTCCAGCACCAGAAACTTATTTCGATGTAACTTACGTCAGCCCACTTGATTTTAATGAAATAAAACGAAGCCACAACCTATTAGTATTATCAGTTTTTGGTATTAAGGATACAACGGCTGATAGGATAGTACGCTCTGTTCTTCCTCAAGAACAATTAGATCTTGCCATTGCTGGTGAGAATCAAATTTTTTCAAAACAGGACTTTTTCGCAAGAGGTCAAGTATTTTCCCTTGTTGTTGGCCAGCATCCTTCTGATCTTATAAGAGGACTAAGGGATAGAGGCCCTTGGCTTTTCAAACAATATGATCAAGCATTTATTGAGCGCCAAAAAGATCATTTATTTAAAAGAAGGGAAAAAAAAGAACTTTCGTCAGAGCTTTTAGAAAAATATAGTTGGGAATTAAGGATTCAACATGATTATGTAATGATTAATGAGGAACCTGAACGTAATTTTGTATGGATTGGTCGTGCATTTCCCTATCGTTGGTTTGCAGTTAATTGGATTGAAAGGCCTAAATCGAGTAAAATAGATTATTTAATGGCTTCAGAAATGGTTAATGATTTCCCGGCTGCTTATTATGATAAAATAAGGTTTAAAGATACTTTTCGCTTAATTGAACCCGTCAAACTAAGTGGTTGGGATGCTTGGCGAGTTGAAGGTCTATGGGAACATATTGAAGAAACTAAGGGAGGCCCATTTATTTCTTATGTGTTTTATGATGATATTACCGATCGACTTTTCCATCTAAACTTATTGGTATATAGTCCTGGACAAAAAAAAATAATTTCATTAAGACAAATGGACATTATGGCCCATACTTTTAAAACTAAACCTGGTTAGTCACTAGAAAATGAACATTAAATTCAATGCTAATCAGGTAGTGTAGATTAGGGTTTTACTTTTCATTAGTTATTATTTTATTCTAGGTAAGATTTTTATGTCAAAGCGTGTATTAATAACTGGTGCATTTGGACAACTTGGAGATGCCCTTATAATGGAGCTTCAGCCACATTTTAAACTCTGCGCTACAGGGAAAGAAGTGCCTCGTGATAATTTGCACATATGTAAATATAGTGAATTAGATATTACAAAGAAGAAAAGTGTTAGTCACTGCATTCATTCTTTTTCTCCAGATGTGGTAGTCCATTTAGCTTGTATGACAGATGTTGATGGTTGTGAGAAAAACAGGGAAGAAGCATGGGGTGTCAATGTGACTGGAACTGAAAATATCATTAATTCAGTTCGTGGATCCGCCACAAAAATTGTTTATATATCTACCGATTATATTTTTGATGGTGAGGATGGTCCATATATTGAGGATGATATCCCAAGACCTGTAAACTATTATGGAAAAACAAAACTTGCTGCTGAAAATGCCGTTAGAGGAAGTACCCAACCATGGGTTATTCTTAGGACAAATGTTTTATATGGTAATTCGCTTCGATCTTCCGCAAGCTTTGTTAATTGGGTTGTAAATTCTTTGAAAAAATCTCAGAAAATCAATGTAGTTGATGATCAAACAAATAATCCTACATGGACAGCTAGTTTAGCTGAAGCAATTAAATTGTCAATTATTATGAATATTCAAGAGATACTAAACTATGCTGGCTCAGAATTTATGTCTAGGTTTGAATTTGCTAAAAGAATAGCAAATGTGTTTGATCTTGACTCTAACCTTATCAATCCAATTAAAACAGCAGATTTAAATCAATTGGCACCTAGACCACTTAGGTCGGGTCTATCTACCGTAAAGATAGAAGAACTTGTTGGTGTTCGTACATATGGGGTTGATTATTGTCTTCAAAAAGTTCGTGAGGGAATAATTGCTTGAAGACCATTATTGTTACACCTACATACAATGAACGAAAAAATATTACTGAATTATTAAATACAATATTCAGTATAGATTCAAATTATCATGTTTTGGTTGTCGATGACAATTCTCCTGATAATACAGGATCTATTGTTAAAAAATTACAGTCAAACTATTCAAACCTTCATCTATTATCTAGAGTAAAAAAGGAGGGTCTTGGTTCAGCCTATGTGGCCGGCTTTAAATATGCTCTTAAGGGTAACTATGATAAAATTGTCCAAATGGATGCTGATATGTCTCATGATCCTAAAGATATAGTCTCATTAATTTCTGAATTAGATAAAAGTGATGTTGTAATTGGGAGCAGATATATTTCAGGTATAAATGTTGTTAATTGGCCCATACGTCGGTTGATAATTAGTTATGGAGCAAATATATATACTCGTTTAGTGACAGGACTTCCAGTTAAAGACGCTACTGGAGGTTTTAAATGTTGGAAGCGAGAAGTCCTTGAGTCGATAGATTTAGATAAGGTTAGATCTCAAGGTTATTCTTTTCAAATTGAAATGACATATAGGGCTTGGCTTCAAAATTTTAAAATAAAGGAAGTTCCAATTATTTTTGTAGATAGAACTATTGGTGAGTCAAAAATGGATCGTTCAGTTATGCTTGAAGCTGCAATTTTGATCCCTCGTCTTCGCTTATGGAGACTTTTTGGATTGCATAGATGATAAAATCAATTTCTATAATAATAGTAAACTATAATGTAAAAGATTACTTAGCGAATTGCATCCAATCTATTCGCGATTCAAAATATGATGGGGATATTGATATCATCGTGATCGATAATAACTCATATGATGGATCAACCTCAATGATCAGAGATCGTTTCCCTTTTGTTCGGTTAATAGAGAATAGTGAAAACTTAGGCTTCGCTAAAGGTGTGAATATAGGTCTTAAAGAAACATTAGGAGATTATATACTCATATTAAATCCTGATACTGTGATTGAAGAGCGAACATTGTCAGTGCTTAAGAATTATATGGAGGAAAATCTAGAGGTAGGTATATGTGGCCCGAAAATACTCAATGCTGATGGTTCTTTGCAACTTGCTTGCAAACGTAGCTTCCCAACTCCTTGGGTTGCATTACCCAAGATTTTGGGATTAAGTAAAATTTTCCCAAATGGTAAATGGACTGGAAAGTATAATCTGACTTACCTTGATTGTGATCAAAGACATTCGGTTGAAGCTATAAGTGGCTCTTTTATGTTTATGAGGAATTCAGTGTTTGATAATGTAGGTAAACTTGATGAAACATTTTTTATGTTTGGTGAAGACCTCGATTATTGCTATCGAACTATTCAAGCAGGTTTCGAGATTCATTATGTCCCTGATACTCAAATTATACATTATAAAGGTGAAAGTGTAAAGAGCACACCTCATGATAGTGTCGGATGGTTTTATCAGGCGATGAATTTATTTGTTAATAAACACTTTTCGAAAACAGCTTCTCTAGTTACAAAGACTGTATTAAAAATAGGTATTTCAGTAAAGAAAGCATCCTCATTTTCTATTTCATCTGTGGTCCCATTATTGCCGATATTATTGGATTTATTTATGGTTTCTCTAGCTTTTTTAATTGCAATTCCAATACGGTTTGGATCTTTGGGGCCAGTTGTAAATGTTTATCTTCCTGTTGTGGCTTTGTACGGTGTATTTTGGGTTTTGGTAGGCGGAGTCTTTCAAATTTATTCACGTTTTGTTCTTGCCTATAATCGAGCAATGCTGTCTTCAATACTTGGTTTTCTATTAAGTGTTGCTTTTACATATTTTTTCAAGCAAATAGCGTATTCTAGAGCTGTAATCCTTGGAGCATCTTTAATAATAACTTTGTTGATACCAGGTTGGCGTCTTATAGCACATATCATGAAGTCAAGGGGTTTCTTTCGAAATTTAGTTTTGGGACAAGCACCTATCTTTTCAAGACCGGCAATAATTATTGGTGCTGGAAGTGAGGGGCAGAGGATTGCACAAAAAATTGGGCGAAGACCAGATACTGGGATTTATATTATTGGTTTTATTGATCCTGATCCTGATCAGCTGACATATTCAAATACTGATATATCAACACCATATTCAATCCTCGGTTCAACAGATTTAATTAATAGTTTAGTTAAAAGACATGAAATTCGTGAATTGATTTTTACCTCAGATCGATTAGATAATGAAGAAATTGTAAACATTATGGACATGACAAAACATTTGAGGTTAACATATAGAGTAGTCCCGCGTGAAAGGGATATTCTTTTAGGAAAGGCATCTGTGGAAGATGTTAGTGACTTTCCTTTTGTAAGTATTGAATACAACTTATACCATCGTTTAAATGTTATATCAAAAAGAGTTTTTGATATAATTTTTTCATCTTCAATCCTAATTTTAATGATTCCATTATTTCTATTAGTAATGATTAGGTTTGGGAAGTGGGAAAAAAGAGAATTCTGGGGTAGAGAGGGCAGGGTGTTTAAAGCTTGGATAACACCAGCTAAAAACCGAATCTTAAGAGAAATACCTTTATTGTTAAATATTTTGTTTGGTGAAATGAGCTTTGTTGGCACAGCGATGATTCCTAGAGATCAAAAGGAAGTTAATCTGATTTGTAAGCCTGGCTTAACAGGTCTTGACCGCATAAGAAAATTTCGTATAGGTAATGAAGAACGTACTATATACGATCATTATTATGTACAGAATCAATCTATGGCTTTTGATGTTGAAATAATTATTAGAAGTGTTTTAGCACTTTAGATCTATGGCTGACTTTTTTTTAGATTTTGAAAAACCAATTTTTGATCTTCAAAAAAGGATTGATGAACTCATAGAAATGAATTCTAAGGATGGTATGGATCATTCAACAGAAATTACTCGTCTTAACCAAAAAAAGGATAAGCTTACAAATAAAATCTATAACAATCTGAATAGATGGCAACGTGTTCAATTAGCCCGATATCCAACAAGACCATATGCTTTGGATTATATTAATCGAATTTCTCCAGACTTTTTAGAGCTCCAAGGGGATCGATATTTTTCTGACGACCATGCAATAGTTGCTGGTATTGGAAGTGTAGATGATATTCAGCTAGTCTTTATTGGTCAGCAAAAGGGAAAGAACACAAAAGAGAATCTTGACAGAAATTTTGGAATGGCTAGACCTGAAGGTTATCGAAAAGCTAATAGGATTATGAAATTGGCAGAAAAGTTCAATCATCCAGTAATCTGTCTTATTGATACTCCAGGGGCTTATCCAGGAATTGGTGCTGAAGAAAGAGGCCAAGCTGAGGCTATAGCAAAAAATTTAATTGAAATGTCAGTACTTAGTGTTCCAATTCTTGTGATTGTAATTGGTGAAGGTGCAAGTGGTGGAGCTCTTGGAATTGGGATAGGTGATCGATTTTTTATGATGGAAAACACATGGTTTTCAGTTATTAGTCCAGAAGGATGTGCTTCAATTCTTTGGCGGGATGCAAGTAAAGCTGAAATTGCTGCTGATGCTATGAAGGTTACAGCTAAAGATTTATATGAAATGGGTATCTGCGATGAAATTATACCAGAACCCATCGGAGGTGCTCATAAAGATTATAATCTTATGGCCGGAAGGCTTAAAGAGATAATACTTAAATCATTAAAAGAACTTTTTAAACTAGATAGTGAAGAATTAATTGAAAGAAGAATAGCTAAATATGACAGGATTGGAATTTGGGAGGAATAATATCCTTTGACCATCAGATACGGGTCATATACGGGCATACTGATATGATGGG
>JBJKZS010000109.1:0-5058 GCA_045569115.1 Fidelibacterota bacterium
TTTAAACATCAGGGAAGAAGATATAGACTCACAGATGTCCATGGGAAGCTTGTTAAGGATATCCTTGCATGAAAATTGTTGGTGGTGGATGTCAGTTTACTTGATATTTCACCTTAATATATCTAATTCTATTAATTCCCATATTTGTGAAGCTCTTAATGGGTGATCTATTTATATGAATTATTTCCAAGTTAAAGGGGAACTAGTAATGAATCTATTGAGAAAATGTTTTTTTGCTCTCATATCCACTCTTTTTCTATCTATGATTTTGTATGCTCAGGAAAAATCTATTTGGTCCAAAGAAAATTTTTCGGGATTAAAAATGCGGAGTATAGGTCCCGCACTTATGTCTGGGCGAATTGCTGATATTGCTATACATCCTCAAAATGATAATATATGGTATGTGGCTGTTGGTTCTGGGAATGTTTGGAAAACTATTAATTCAGGGATTACTTGGCAAACAATTTTTGATGATCAAGGTTCTTACTCCACAGGTGCAATTGCAATTGATCCATCTAATCCGGAAATCATTTGGTTGGGAACAGGTGAAAATGTAGGTGGTCGACATGTAGGCTATGGGGATGGGATCTATCGCTCAGAAAATGGTGGGTTGACTTGGAAAAATATGGGGCTAAAACAGTCAGAACATATTTCACGAATTATTGTTCACCCTTCTAATTCTAATATTATCTGGGTAGCCTCTCAAGGACCTTTATGGTCAAAAGGAGGAGAGCGTGGAATCTTTAAAACAATTGATTCTGGTAACTCATGGATACAAGTATTAGGCGATAAGGAATGGGTTGGTGCTACAGAAATAATAATTGATCCTAGGAATCCAGATATACTATATGCTGCCACCTGGCAACGACATCGGACTGTAGCATCATATATTAGTGGTGGGCCAGGTACAGCGATATATGGAAGTGTAGACTCAGGTGAAACATGGAAAAAGTTTTCTGAAGGTTTACCCACTTCTAATCTGGGTAAAATTGGATTGGCTATTTCTCCACAAAATCCCGATGTTTTATACGCTGCCATTGAATTAGATAGACGAAAAGGAGCTGTATACCGTTCCATTGATAGAGGTTCCACTTGGCATAAACAATCTAATACCGTCTCTAGAGCAACTGGACCACACTATTACCAAGAACTCTATACATCACCGCACAAGTTCGACAGACTTTATCTAATGGATACGGGAATACAGATATCAGAAAATGGTGGAAAAACCTTCAAACGTTTAAAAGACAAATATAAGCATGTTGATAATCATGCAATTGCATTCCGAAATGACGATCCAAAATACCTGCTTGTAGGTACGGATGGAGGTTTATATGAAAGTTTTGATCATGCTGAGAACTGGCGTTTTTTTGAAAATATGCCTATCACTCAATTCTACAAGGTTGCTGTAGATGATGACGAACCTTTCTATAACATCTATGGAGGTACTCAAGACAATAGCACACAAGGTGGACCTTCAAGAACCGATAATGTCCAAGGTATACAAAACTCTGATTGGACTCTAGTCCTAGGTGCCGATGGGCATCAACCCGCTACTGAACCAGGAAATTCAGATTTAATGTACGGACAAACCCAACAAGGCGGACTTCATAGAATAGATTTAATTACAGGAGAAGTAATCAGTATAGTACCCCAGCCAAAAGTTGATGAGGTATATGAAAGGTTTAACTGGGATGCACCAATTTTTATAAGTCCTCACTCACCTACCCGATTATACTTTGGATCGCAAAGACTTTGGCGTTCAGATAACAGAGGGGATAGCTGGGAAAATATATCTAAAGATCTAACAAGAAATGAAGAACGATTCGCACTACCAATTATGGGTCGGACGCAGAGCTGGGATAATGCCTGGGATGTTTCGGCCATGTCAAATTACAACACCATAACCTCTATTGCAGAATCTCCTGTTGAAGAAGGACTTATATATATTGGTACAGATGATGGCCTTATACAAATAACAGAAAACGATGGAGGCAAATGGAATAAAATTGAATTAACATCACTTCCTGGAGCACCTAAGAATGGTTATGTAAATGATATTAAGGCTGACCTATTTGATAAGAACACCGCATATATAGCTATTGATAACCATAAATATGGCGACTTTCAACCATACCTTTACAAAACTACAAATAGAGGGAAAACTTGGCGTTCAATCAAAGGAAACATACCTGACAGAACACTTATTTGGCGTATTGTTCAGGATCATGTCAAACCAGAACTACTGTTTACAGCAACTGAGTTCGGTATATTTTTCACAACAAATGGTGGAAATAACTGGGTAAAACTATCAGGAACACCTGTAATCTCATTCCGAGATGTTGCTATTCAGCGTCGTGAAAATGATCTAGTTGGTGCATCTTTTGGAAGAAGTTTTTATATCTTTGATGATTATTCAGTATTAAGAACTGTCTCAAGAAAACAAATGGAGGAAGAAAACATACTATTCCCTACCCGAAAATCATGGTGGTATATCCCGCGCTCACATCTTGATTTCTATAGTAAAAAGGGTCAACTGGGTGCTGGACATTATGTAGCAGAAAATCCAGAATATGGTGCTGTATTTACCTATTATTTAAAAGAAGATATAAAGACACTTAAAGAAAGTCGTCAGGAAAAGGAAAAAAAACTTGATGAAAAAAATAGAGATATCCCATTTCCTGGCTGGGAGGAATTGGAGATCGAAAAACAGCAGGATAAAATAAAAGTGTGGATTTCTATTGAAGACTCTCAAGGTAACACTGTTCGAAGAGTTTTTGCACCCACTAAAAAAGGCTTTCATAGAGTAGCATGGGATTTTCGATATCCCTCTCCTTACGCTATTAAAGTAGATACAGAAAGTAAGGGAAATCTTCCCCCAGAACCTTCTAGTGGACTCCTTGCACCTCCAGGTACATATTCGGCTACTTTATTCAGACAAATCGATGGTAAGATTTCTAAATTGGCTGGACCCGATAATTTTGATGTAGTCCAACTCAGGCAAGGTGCGTTAAAAGGAGCTCAATTATCAGACGTAGCTGCTTTTTGGAGAAAATATGAGGATGTAGTACGATCAGTAAGTGCTTTGAATCTGACTTTATCAAGATCTATAAGTAAAGTTGATGCAATGAAACTAGCACTCGCGAACTCAACAGCTAAATCTGGACAACTTGATCATCGTTTACATGAACTTCAATCTGAACTAATGTCACTTGATGTAAATCTAAATGGATATAGGTCTAAACGTGAGCCTGGAGAAAAACGGAATCCTACAATTAGTTCTTACCTCTCTTCAGTAGGAAGGAGTATTCAGAGATCGACATATGGTCCAACTGAAACCAATAAAAAGAGCCTTGAAATTGTGGTGACTTTACTAGAGGATTCTTATTTTAAAGTTGAGTCAGCTGAACAAAAGATTTCACGACTTGCAGAAGACTTATTGCAAGCTGGATCACCTTGGATTGAAGGAGAACCTTTACCTAAATATTAATATTTCATAGTTTAGACATATTTAATTTTTCCAATACAATAAAGAATGAATACAGGATTATATATACTTTTTTTCTTCTTGGGTTTCCTATCAGGAGGATTGTTTGTCTTCGCATACAGTCTTAAAACCATAAATCAAATACACCGCGATTACCGTGAGGGCCGTTACGAATTGGAAAATACTGAAGAAGAAATAAAAGAAAACCAGGAAATTCCTTCTAAAAAAGACTAGATAAAATTTATTTTACAGGTACTATCCTATATAATGTCCCCGGATCTTCAGTAGCAACATAAATATAGCCATCTGGACCTTGCTTTACATTACGTACTCTGCCAATATTTTCTAGCAACGTAGACTCAGAAACCACTTTCTGCCCATCAATCCGGCATAGATTCAGATACTCAAATCTGAGTGAACCTACTAGAAGACTTCCTTCCCATCCGGGATAATGTTTACTAGTAATAAAGGTCATCCCTGAAGGACCTATAGAAGGTGTCCAATAATGTACAGGATCAATCATACCTTCCTGTTCTGTAAGAGTAGTAAATACTGTTCCATTATAATTAATTCCAAAAGACACGACTGGCCATCCATAGTTTTTACTTCTTTCTACAATATTTATTTCATCTCCACCACGTGGACCATGCTCATGTGACCAAATAACTCCTGTCTCAGGATGAATGATAAGTCCTTGAGGATTGCGGTGCCCAAAGGAATAAATGCTTTTTATAGCTTCAGTATTGTCTAGAAAAGGATTGTCAGAAGGTATTGAACCATCATCATTTATCCTGTGTACTTTCCCAGGGTATAAACTAAGATCTTGAGGATTAGTGTCTCTTGATCCTCTATCTCCAACTGTCAGAAAAATATAACCTTCTTTATCAAATTCAATTCGAGAACCATAGTGTAATTCCCTATCAGCATAAGGAAAGGCCTCAAAAATAAGCTTTTCTTTTCTGAGCTTATTTTTTTTCAATTTATACCTTTTCAATGATGTGGAGCTTAAAGTTTTCCCATCTTCTACTTTGATACTGGAATATGAAATGTAGACTAACCTATTTTTTTTGAATTTTGGGTGCAATTCTATATCAAGAAGTCCTCCTTGGCCTTCTGAATGAGCTAAAGGACCTCCAGTTATTTCATATTTTCTACCATCTTCTTTAACTCGGAAGATTTTCCCACCTCTATCGGTAATTAGTATATCTCCCTTAGGTAGGAATGCCATACCCCAAGGTATACCTAAATCTGAACCTATTTCTTTTAATGTATAATCGAACTGTTCAGCCTGAAAAATTTCATTTGGGGAAAATTTCTTCTGGAAATCATAAATTTCGTCTCTCTTAATCCCTTTTAGTATAAAGCTTACAAGTTCATTTATCTGAGATTCTTTAAGCATGGTTCCAAATGCTGGCATTGCGGCATCTGATCCACCCCTTCCTGAATGAATGGATTGAAAAATTTGCGAGGAAGAATTTCCATATTTCCATTTTCTGTCAACAAAAGTTTGCATTGTAGAACCATGACAGCTCGCACAATAGTCTGTATAAATTTCACTTGAACGAACAACC
>JBJKZS010000110.1:0-5035 GCA_045569115.1 Fidelibacterota bacterium
GCATTCATAGCAACAAAATAAATTCCAGTACTTACCGATATTCCTGTATCATCCGTACCATCCCAAAAAACTATCTTTTGACCAGCATTTTGAGGTTTTTTAACAAGATTTTTTATTTCCCTTCCCAGTGTGTTATATATACCAATTCTCACAAAACCATCTTCAGGTAATTCATAACTGATTTTTGTTGAAGGGTTGAAAGGATTGGGATAGATATTGTTAATTCCATAATCCTTGAGAATAATATTTTTATTTATTTTTAATAGTTTCGAAGTGGAAATTACCTTGTCTTTGAAAACCAGATATTCAATGGAAAAAAGAGAATCTTTTCCATCAAAATCTCCGTTTTTATCTTCAATATGCGTTACTTCTTTACTAGTAAAAATTATATAATCATTAAAATTACTACTATAAACGACTGAATCGATACCTTCGCCGCCATTTATCATATTATTGCCAGAATTACCTATCAGGGTATTATCCATCCTATTTCCGATAATATCAGAATTTTTTGAACCATTCAACTTTACATTCACTAGATACTGAGACTTATGTGTGTATGGCAAGTCTTCATTAAACCCTATAGAAAATTGTCCGTTAAATGATGAATCAATCCAAGCAGTATATTGTAGATAAGGATGAAAAAACATCTCCATCAAAGCCCAACCCATTGGATCTTCTGATTTAATCTCTAAACGGTTATTGGAAATATAAAGACCCCACATACCTTTACCTGGTTCCTCATTCCAAGATCCCCATAAACCATAATAACTGTCAACGACTGATGCGATATATTCTTGCGATAAACTATTCTCATTATCAAGTTCATTTACCCACCTAGCAATATCCGCATTATCCGCTGCCCCTATTGGCCAAATTTGGTATCCATTAGACATTGCATTGTTTGTGGCTTCCCTTATTTTTTTTTGAAACTTGGGAAGAGAACCTGGCATAGAATTATGTCCATCCACACCTATACCGGTATCATGGACCAGATGCAAGATTTCCTCAAATGTCGCATCTCTGTGGCCATCATAAACATTATTTATATACCAGTTAGAGCCTTCTATCACCAGTTCATCTTCAAATAACCACTGGCCTGGCAAATCTGGCTCATTAGTACCATCATCTCTTCCATTCAGCAATAGCAAAATCGCTTCATTATTTGCCATTGCATTTGCAACAGAACTTTTATCATAACCAAATTGAGAGTTTGGAAGATCTGTTAGAAAGTGCTCAAGTACATTTCTCGATCGTATTATTTGTCCTTGACTTATTTTGTTTTGAGCAACAATATGGATAGCACCATTATTTGGAGCAATAACTTTTGTATACTTTACAAAACCTTCTCTCTTCCATCTTGAGTGAACCCGTTCCGGAAGTTCCACAATTCCTATATGTGAAGATTTAATATCAATATCATCAGGAAGATCTATTGTCTGACTAAGTATACACCTAGACAATAGAGCCAGAATAATTATAATCTTTATCAAAAAAGAAATTTCTTATAAATAGTTACAATATTTCAGGAACGTAATTGTATATGGAACGAGGTGGTCTATCAGTATTTTTTTGTTGCACTCTTTTCGGTAACTCAACTTCTTCTTGAGCTACCTCCTTATAATTGACTTTACTCAAGAAATGGCTTATGCAATTTACCCTAGCCTTCTTCTTGCTATCTGATTCAACAACATACCAAGGAGAAAATTGTGTGTCTGTATGTTCAAACATATTATCCTTTGCCTGAGAATATTCATCCCACCTATTGACAGATTCAAGATCCATGGGACTTAGCTTCCAACCCTTTGTACGATCTTTAGCCCTACCCTTAAATCTTTTCATCTGCTCCGTAGCACTAACCGAGAACCAGTATTTTATTAAATTAATCCCTGAACTAATTATCATCCGTTCAAATTCAGGGCAAGTCTGAAGAAAATTTATATATTCTTTGTCCGTACAAAATCCCATAACATGTTCAACTCCAGCACGATTATACCAACTTCGATCATAAATAATTATTTCACCAGCAGCTGGGAGAAATGGTACATATCGTTGGAAATACCATTGAGATTTTTCTCTATCTGTAGGGGCAGCAAGAGCAACAACTTTACAATACCTAGGATTAAGATGTTCTATAATTCGCTTAATTGTTCCACCCTTCCCAGCTGCATCTCTTCCTTCAAAAATAATGGCAACCTTATTGCCTGTTTCTATTACCCATTCCTGCATTTTTACCAATTCAACCTGAAGATTAATTAGAGTTTTTTCATAATCATTCTTTTTTTCTTTTGTATCTGTCATTTTTATTCCAGTACCAGTTTATTTTAATTGATTTTTTACAGTTTTAAAAAATTTAGAAAGGAAGTTAAATAAACTAATTAGAAGATCATTCCTAATTATTGGAAATCTTGAATCACAATTAGGACATTTTGAAAAGAATGATATATATTCTTTCAATTTTTCTCTTTTCCAATCATACATGCATAACAAACATTTCATAATAATATTATTAAGTAATAGTTTAATAAAACCTTTTATATCATTTAATATAAGGATTATGGTCAAATTCATTTGGGGCTTGAACTATTTTGTAATAAAAGTCTTTTTCCCTTTTTAAAACAAAGTCCGAGTATTTCGGTAATTCCTCAAAAACATGCATTGAAATCCTTTCAAAATGCATTACAAAATCATTCACCTGATCCTTTGTCATAGGTTTGGATGATTCATGCATTCCATCTTTTTTAATCAATAATGATTTTTCTTGAAGCCATCTACTTTCAAAAACTGTTTTCATATTATCTAAGGCTATAAAAATTAAATAATCAAACATGCCGAATAGATCCTGATATTTCCCCGAAAGCTCTTTGTAGCTCCATTCGGCCCAAATTCCCTTTTGATCAAACTTTCTTTCAAGCCTATTAATGGGATTTATCCACTCTTTTGCTTCAATTGGTCTTAGTCCTGAGCACCAACCATCAAATAGTATTATATCTGGCTTACCATTATACCTTTTCCAAGCTGATCTTGGCAAAACATCATCATTTAGTTTTGAAAATGAAGGAATATCTGTTTTCGTATTTTCATTGGCATTTACCAGAGACAAAATTGTATCTATACCAAGCTGCACATCATGTGTTCCAGGAACCCCCCTGGTTTTGCAAAGCGGGTGAATGTCTTTAGCTAGTCTTTGTCTTTTATTCTTTGACAGATAAATATCATCGAGAGAGAAAGAAATTGTCCGTAAATGAAAGAGTTTTTTTAAAAAAATTACAGCATATTTAGCCATAGTTGTTTTTCCTGAACCCTGACCACCAGAAAACGAAACAATTATTGGTTTGTCAGATTTTTTTTTATTGTAAAAAAATTGGCAAATTGGCGCAATTATATTGATCAAATAACCTTCATCTAAATTTTCCACGCCTAAATCAGAAGCTAATTCTCTTATACCAGCTTGGTTCTT
The DNA here is from genome assembly GCA_045569115.1 of Fidelibacterota bacterium. Classification (GTDB taxonomy): domain Bacteria; phylum Fidelibacterota; class Marinisomatia; order Marinisomatales; family S15-B10; genus S15-B10. The sequence goes on from JBJKZS010000110.1 coordinate 3,461, forward strand.
ATTTAGAAATTCTATTATATCGTCAGATGTTGGATTCAATTGATTTCCTTGGAGATAGTTCTTTTTGAAAAGCTGGAATTACTTTAGTGCCAATTAACTCTATAGATTGAAGTAATTTTGAATGAGGTAAAGATGCGACATTCATCTGAAACGTTAATCGACTAATCCCTCCTAAAGCCTCGCTGTGTCTTTGAATTTTTTCTATCACTACATCTGAGTCACCTACTAACAAGGCTCCTGTTGGCCCAATTTGAGCATTGTATTGTTCACGCGTCGTAGGAGGCCAACCTCTTTCTCTACCAATTTTTGTAAAAGTTTCAGCATATCCAGGATAAAAATCTTCTATAGCATCTTCTTGGGAATTTCCTAGGTATCCTAGTGAATGAATGCCAACCTTTAAACTATCTTCCGAATGACCGGCTTTTATTCCAGCTTCTTTATACCTATCAACCATGGGGCGAAAGCGTCTTGTTTCTCCTCCTATAATGGCAATCATTAAAGGAAGTCCAAGCTCACCCGCCCTAATAAAAGAGCCGGGTGATCCTCCTACTCCCAACCAAATAGGAATTGGATTCTGATAAGGTCTAGGGTAAATCGACTGATCAATAAGAGATGGACGGAATTTTCCTGACCAAGTAATAGTCTCACTATCTCTTATTTTTAAAAGTAAATCTAATTTTTCGGCAAAAAGATCATCATAATCTTCAAAATTAAACCCAAAGAGTGGAAATGATTCAGAAAAGGAGCCCCGACCCACAACAATTTCTGCTCTACCTTTTGAAATTAGATCTAAAGTTGAAAAATTTTGGAAAACTCTAACAGGGTCAGCAGCACTTAAAACTGTTACAGCACTGGTCAATCTTATTTGTTTCGTTCTAGCAGCTGCAGCAGATAGAATAACAGCTGGTGATGAATCCAGGAACTCTTTTCTATGATGCTCACCTACCCCGTAAACATCAAGACCAACTCTATCAGCATATTCTATTCTTTCTAAGAGTTCAGAAATAGTTTTAACATAATCCTCATTAGTTGGATTCTTATATACTGGCCTTAAAGCGGCAAAACTATCAATTCCAATTTCCATTGAAAATGACATTTATTATTAAGGTTTAATAATCATATGTATTATACCCTGATTGGGAGCTTTTTAGCTTAAAAGATAATATTCCATAATATGTTATATCTTGCTAATTACTACAATATTCTCACTATTTAAAATCCCATCCAACTTTTACTGGATAAAATTCACTGTACAAACCATCTACACCAACGGCCCATACAAAAACATTTTCACTTTCCTGGATTCTCCAACGATCACCGGGAACAATATCAGCAATCCACATTTTTTTTTCATCATTATATTCCAATGACACTTTTCCCATCCAAGGAAAACCAGAATGGCTGTATGTGACACTTTCAATTTTATCAGGCGAGAGATTTAAACTGACTTCAAGTTGAGAAACTTTTCCTGGGGAAACATTCTTAGTTACACTAGCATCCGTAATTACAGGCCCACTTTTACCCTTTAAGTAACGAGGCTTCCCTGCTTCCACTAGAGATTTTGTATATGTCACA
>JBJKZS010000111.1:0-5021 GCA_045569115.1 Fidelibacterota bacterium
TTACTTCTTTAGGAGCAATGTCTCTGATATATGACTCTAAAAGATCACCTATAGCATCCGGTTCTTGGTTAGGAACTAACCGAATACTCAATTTAGAATGGGCTTTGGAGGGTATAACAGTCTTAGACCCTTCTCCAGAAAACCCTCCCCATATTCCATTAATATCTAATGCCGGTCGACACCATAAACTCTCCAAAGGGGTATAACCATCCTCCCAACTTAACTGAGGTGCACCAACTTCTTGCAGAAACTCTTCTTCATCAAATGGAAGCTCAGACATGGCTTTACGTTCAATCTCTGTTAATTCTACTACATCATCATATAACCCAGGAATTGAAATATGACCCTTATCATCTTTCAGTTTTCCAATAATTTCAGTAAGTGCATGGATTGGATTTTTTACAGCACCGCCAAACATTCCTGAATGCAGATCCTGAGATGGTCCAGTTATGTCAATCTGAAAATAGGCAATTCCTCTTAAGCCATATGTTATAGATGGGCACCCTTTTTTTATCATGCTTGTATCTGAAATCACTGCTACATCAGCTGACAGCATTTCTCTATTATTTTCTAGAAAGGGTTCTAGACTTTCACTACCTACTTCTTCTTCACCTTCTACAATTACTTTTACATTAACGGGAAGTTCGCCACATGACAAAAGCCATGATTCCATCGCTTTTAGATGGAGATAAAATTGTCCCTTATCATCTACCGTTCCTCGCCCATAAAGCCTATTGTCTCTCTCTGAAGGCTGAAATGGGGGCGTATCCCATAACTCCAAAGGATCAACAGGTTGCACGTCATAATGGCCATAAAGCAAAACAGTAGGAGCGTCAGAGGCACCAAGCCATTCCCCATAAATAATAGGGTGCCCATTAGTCTCTATCATTTCCACACGGTCAAATCTAATTGAAGACATTGCATTTTTTACAAATAATGCACACTCCTTCATATCTGGGATATGGTTCGAATCACTAGAAATACTTGGAATCGAAACCAAATCTTTTAATTCTTGAAGAAAACGATTACGGTTTTTTTCAGCATAGTTAACAGCTTTTATTATTGACAAGACTATATCCTCAACTAATTAGTATTTTTTTTCGTTTCATCCTCGCCCCTAGGAGGATTTGTTGAACCCCTATGACACGTCCAGCATGTAACGGGTTTATAATCTAGTTTTTTCATCGTATTCTTATTCATGTTCTGAGTCATTACAATCATTTCTCTAGTAATTTTCTTTTTTTCATTATCATCAGAAGCAAAATCCCTGGTATTGTGGCAAAATGAACACTTCTCCCCTACAGAAGGAGCAATAATTTTTTTCATATATGCCATTGTCTCTTTCTTTGTTTTAAAAGAAAGAACTTTCAGATTTTTCACATCTTGAGCAGATAATGATTTTCCGATAAAAATCAAAACAATAGCGAATAACATTTTTTTCATTCTAATATTCTCCTAAAACCAAAAATGCGTTTGAAATAAAAATTCTGTTGGAAACATTCCTTTACCCGCCAGTCCCGTTTTTCTTACCTGAACTTTAAGCTCCATAAAATTGAATGGAAACACCTCTAGACCTAATGAAAGCCTGGAAAGAGAATTGTTAATTAATTCGATATTTTCATCAAGAAAATCATATTTAAGTAATAAATGGATGCCCTGCCTTGGAACCCAAGCAATCTCACTAAAAGATGCTAAGCCTGTAAAATCACCACTCCATCCAGTTACTAAATCTACTTCACCAGTATAAGTAAAAGAATTCTTGGATAATCCTCCAAAGACACCTCTTATGAATGTCTCCTTTTCAGCTAAATAACTCCCACCTATTAAGCCATTTATCTGACCACTTTTTACTGAATATTCTCCTCGAAGAACAATTGTTCTATTATCTGGCAACCCTAAAAACGCTAATTCAGATGATTCTCCAGATAAAAAAGCATTGGATATACTGCCTGTTAATAAATAATTGGTGCCAAAAAAACCAAGTTCAGCTGAATTAACAGTTGGACGTATGGGTGAAAAAGGAAGTCCTTCCTTCAGCAAACCATGGGTTCTCGTTATGTTGCCTCCCCTAATAAAAGACGTATGGTCATCAATTCCTAATCCATAGTTGGGACGCATTTTCCCAACTTTAATAAAAGCATTTATGAAAGGAATAAAAACGTTAGACCAGTATTCCATTATACCTAGAAGTGCTTCTTGTTCAACATAGATGTCTAGAAGACCATTCATATCAATATTTGCATATAAATCCGCTTGCATAGGAAACATTATAGTCTCTTCATCATCTGAAAGTAACTGGGCACGCAGATCAGCGCCAATACGGATATGGTCAGTTAATTGACCTGGGTCATCTAATTCAATCAGTGATGAAGTTTTTCGAAGTGGAAGTTCATCTGTTGATATAATTAGACTGGCATAATCATTACGTAAACCACCACCTGTGGGATTAACGTGACAAGTATTACATGAACCTTCTTTTATTCCAAAACGTGGAATAGCATTTAAATGGGTGCTCCCTAAAAATAAAATGCCGATTAGAAATAGTTTTATACTATTAGTCAATTGTTCTGTGCTCCATTTTCAATCCATAGTTTTATAGAGTTAATATTTACCTTTTTCAATGTACCACCTGGCGGCATTGATGACCCAGTAGATGAATGACCTGCAATTTTCAAATAGAGTACGGAGCTATCAGGCTTATTTGGTTCTACTAATTTCAGTGGGGAGAAATCAATTGAAGTGATATTAACTATTTCCATATAACTTTTTCCATCCCTAAGGTCCAGTTCTGTTGAATGACCAGAAACATGACAGCCAGAAGTAGCACAACTTATATCAAAAATAGGCTGAATATCCTTTCTGAAACTAGTAGACTCTTCAATAATATTTTCTTCAAGATCACTTCCAAGATCAACACAGCCGTAACCCGTAAATAAAATAATAATACAAGTCAAAAAAAATTCTATTTTCATTAAAAAATTCCGCTAATATAATTCTATTTCAAAAGTGTCATTCTATGGGAAAAAACAACTCCTGAACTTCTAAATAGAAAAATATAGGGACCAGACGGGAGTTTTATCCCTTGATCATCTTTAGCATCCCAATAAATATTATTTTTTCCTATAGTAAAATAAACTCTTCCAAAATCATGAACAGATCTACCTGAAGGTGAAATAATTTTAGCCATACCATCTATTTTTCTGTTTGATTGTATGACAATTTTTGTCTGAGGATTAAATGGGTTTGGATAATTACCCATTATCTCAAAAGTAAAAGGAAGAGGGTTTTCAACAATTATAGAGACAGTCTCTGTAGCACCCTCGTTGATCCATTTCATAATTAAATTGATTATAGAATCAGGTAAAGCTTGAGAATCTTTAGGCATAAGAGGGCTAACAGACCCATCAATCCTTTGGACAAGGAGACTATTTGACGCATCTCCTGCTATAATAGAGGATCCACTGTTTCCACCACTCATTAAGTCTTCATAAGAAGTAAGCCTCAAACCTCCACTGCTACCATGACAACTGGTGCAGTTCTGATCGAAAATTGGTTGGATTTGAGAACCGTAGTCTACTTGAGAAAAAGAAAATGATGACAATATTAAAAGGTTATAACACAAAGGTTTCATATAAATTTCCTAACTAAAATAATATTAAATCTATTATTGAATTTAGTGGATTTAATCAGAACGTAACGATACAAAAAACCCCCTTTAAAAGGGGGTTTTTGTATCATCTGATTAATGAATAATCAGGTCTTAACGGCCTCTGGCCATAGGAGACCTGGCAACATTACCATTCTTATCGACATAGTATAGGTAGCCTGACTCCCGGGACACACCAGCATCAGCTACTTTTTCTGCACTTCCCCCGCCTTTTCCAGCACGCGCCATTTTAGAACGCCAAACATTGCCGTCCTTTCCGAGGTAATACAGGTAGCCTTTCTCTTTGCTAACACCTGTGTTTGCGACGACTTCAGCCATGATTATCTCCTTTTTTATTGATTAAACAACTGTTTATCCGCATCCAAGGTATATATTATCACTTTACCCTCTGGAAAGTCAAGTTTTTTCGAGGAAACCTCTGAGGAGGAAAATTTGAGTAAAAATCGCTATTCTAGAACCGGACGAAGCATCGAGTTAATAAACTTTCCCATTCTGAATAGTTCAGAAATAAAATTAATTCTCCGCCCTTTCGGACGATCAATCTCTGAATGGGAATACAGATTACTTATAAAACTATTTACCTTCTTTCCTCTCATTTTAAGTTCATTCGCGAACTTAAAGGTCTCAGTAAAAGGAATCATATTATCTTTAGCACCATGCATCATATAAATAGGAAAATCTATTTTATCTATAAAGTTAGAAGGAGACAGTGGCATCACTATAGGCTTAATTCTTTCCAGAGTTTTTTTCATAATTTTCAGAGCTTTTTCATCCTTTTCGTATAAAATAATATTAACAAAATCTTTATCTTGATCAGAAAATGACCTGTATAGGTTCTCACTATTTTCTCCATCATTAATTATTTGATCAAAAAGATACTCATGGACTTTATCCATATTGCATGGTTCATCTACATATTTCAGATAGTTATAGAAAAATACCATTCTTCCCCAATCGTGAGGATCTAAATGATAATCTTTTTTACCATCCGAACATTTGCCTGTGATACTAAACTCAAGGGAATCACCAAAATCAAAATAACTGCCATAAGAAACAATAGAAGCTGGCTTTCCCTTGATCCTACTATCTAAACATGCCTTCACAAAAAGACTGCCGCCAAAACTAACTCCACAACCAACAATTTTTTCAGAGTCAACATCTTTTCTATCACTAACCTCCATATAAGCATTTACCATATGCTCTACTGAATTAGGCTGGATAAGAACTTTTTTTAGCGCTGGGATCCTAGGTAGAAAAGCACGGACCCCGGATGAGGCCATTGCCTTACCCAAAATATTCACACCTTCATGCTCTTCAGCCGCAGGACTGGCTCCAGGGAATAGGATAATTGCTG
>JBJKZS010000112.1:0-5011 GCA_045569115.1 Fidelibacterota bacterium
TCTTCTTTTTCATCAGAGAACTCATTGTCTCCAGATAAATTATTTGCCATATATTCCATTTGGGTATAACCATACAATGTTTCTCCAATATCCAGTATATAGATATCATAGGCATCTGTACCACCATTATCAGAAAGCCATTTATCTGATGGTGGTCTATTATAGCCATAATCAAGAACTTCTATTTTATAGGTTTTTTCAGCAGTTTTTGCCATTAGTTCTACAAAATCTGGTGTTCCATTTTCATTGTTGTCTGTTGAGTCTATTCCATGACGGCCTGAAAGTGTATAATGAATTCTAAAAATACTTGAATCATAAATTTGATCTAAATCTTTAGGTCGACCAAAGCCAGCGATTTTTCGAGATGTATCCACTCCCATCTCACTTAAACGAGTTTTTGTGTAATGGCTAAGTTCATTTGAATTATTAGCTAAATATTTGAGAATAGGAACACCGCACTTAACAAAATCTGTTTTTCCAACATTGCTGACATTTTCATTGCGCCCAGTCATTTTTCGTATTGAGGATATGAGATTTTCCTCATCTATATTGTTTGGTTTTTGGGAACCTGATGCCCATAGAATACTACTTGCAAATATTGAAATAATTAAAATATTCACGAATCTTCGCTTATGCCTCGTGCCTTACGTTGACTTTTAGCATCTTCCATAATTTTTTTTGCTAATTCTTTATCTACTTTCTTTTTTTTTGCTAATTCTCTTTTCAAAATATTATTTTTTTGTTTAAATCGAATTCTAATAAATAATCCAAACAACAGAATACCTAGCACATAGAATATTGCAAAATAATTACTCATGATATGTTTTTATTGTTTTCTTTAGTTTTAAGGATCCAACCGGCTACGATAGAAATTAATCCTACAGCTGTTGTTACGCTGTCAGAGCGAAGTATACCTTTACTTGAGAGTCCTCCTCCTAGAAAAATCAACCCGAATGGTAATGCATCTTTCCAGGAAGCTTCTTTCACACTTTCTAATGTTATTTCTTTAGATGTTTTATTATTTCTTGCATTATTAATAGCATGAAAAGATTCAATTAAAGGTTGACGAAGGGTAAGGAATACTTTTCCATCATTGTTGCTTGCAATTTCAAAATCTTCAACATTATCGTTAATTCTGAAATTAAATTGTGCCGATTCCGCAATTTGATATATTTCGATTTTTGAAATAACACCAGTTTTTGAAAATGCCCAAGATTTAGCTGTATCTATAATAACACCATGCATGGTAAGATAAAACCATCCAGAATCCCTAAACCAGCCAGAGATATTATCTTCAGGAAGATATTTGCTAAGTAAAATTGTAATAAGTGTTCCATTACTTTTTTCAAAAATTTCAATTCCATTAACTTCAATATTGTTTTCAGCTTTAACATTGACACATAAACATAATAAAATTAATAATATTGATTTCGCATGTTGAAATAACATTTCTTGCTTCATTAGTAAATATAAAAATTTTGATCAGAATAATGTGTTAACATTGTATATTTAGTAGTTCGAGGTTTTAATATTGAAAACGATTTTCCGAAGTTTACTGTTTATATTGGCTCTGTCAATTTTCATTGGCAGTTTTCCGTCTATATTATATTCGTCCTCCTCTTCAGAAACTAAGCAGACAAGAAAGAAAAAGAATTCTTCCAAGAAATCTTCTTCAAAAAAGCAATCCAATTCGGGCCAATCTAAGAAATATATTACAAGAGGTAAACAAAGAGTCAAACAAAAAAACTATAGAGGTGCTCTTAGTGATTTTAAAAGAGCTCATAAATTGGCTCCATCAAAATTAACTCAAAACTATATCAAAAAACTGACACCACTAGCAAAAAAATCTTCAGCAAAACAGATAAATAAAAAAACCACTGTCGCAAGCAAATCTAAAGTAAAGCCTAAAAACCCCTATAAACTCTCAGAAAGCATATACGATTTGTCTAATGAACTCAATTCATCAACTAGGAGAATGAGAAATGCTCGCATGTCTCTTAAGCCGGTTGACAATAGAACTCCAGCAGAGGTTAATCGTCAGAGGTTAGAAAATATACGGATTACTGCCCTAGAAAAACCTTCTGATCGAAGGGCTCAGAGAGACATGGCAATTCAATATGAAAGAGAGGGACGCTTTACAGATGCAAAGGAAATTTATATTAGGTTGATTGCTTCTGAACCTGAACAAGCTGATCATCACTATTTCCTTGGAGATCTTTACACTAAGATGGGGCAGGCAAGCAATGCACGTTTCGCTTTTAAAGAGGCTTTAAATTTGGATGCTAATCACGGTCCTACGATTGAAGCTTTGGCAAAATATGGAGACAATTTGAATACGAAGGAAATGGCTGGGGACATTATCCAAGAACTTACAGTTAAAAAAGAACCAAATTTACAGGCAAAGTTGCTCAAAGAAGTCCGATCAAGCTTGGAAGCTGGTGAATTCGATAAAATTCTTTCTTTAGCGACTGATCAATCTAGTCGTTTTTCTCAGAGTAGCTCTCTTTCATATATGGTGGGTCAGGCCCATGAAGCTACTGGTGATATTGACGAAGCAAAAAAAGCCTATAAGAGGAGTATGGCAATTGATCAATCTGACATTCGTGGTGGTATGGCTATTGGGGATATTTATTTTAGTCAAGGGAACTATCTATACGCTGCTATTAGATATGAAAGTATTTTACCTAGGGATCCTAGGAATATTTCTTTACGAAACAAAATTGGTTTAAGCTATTATCGTGCATTTGAATGGGGGAAAGCTGCTTCAATATGGGAGGAACTATTAGGGTATTCACCTGATCATGTCGAAGTCCGAATGCTTCTGCCAGAGGTTTATTACATTATGAGTCTTGAATATGATAGAACGGGATTCACAGATTTAAGTAGACGCTCATTTGCAAATGCTTTGTCAGTAAACCCAAACAGTTCTTCATGGTTAGCTAATGCACTTAAAACTGCTGGAGAGTTCTATCGCGAAAATGGTATGTACAAATTATCTTTGAGAGCATATCAGGATGCAATGGAAATAATTCCATCTGATATAGGAACTTATAATGGACTTGGCGCCACATATTGGTATATGGGTGAAAAACAAATGGCGGTAGCAGCTTGGGAAAAAAGCCTATCCTTTAGTTCTGATGACAATGCAGCAAAAGGATGGCTTCTCTTAGCTGATCGCTCCTTAGATTAATCAATTCTACGACTAAATTATAACTTGTAATTTTCCAGAATGTGGAATAGGTCTATATATGCTTCCTTTTTGATTCTTTGTTTTTCTTTTGCCTCTGATCGTCCAGGAAATGACCGATTATGGGAAGGTATTAAAGCTTTTTATTCCTATAATTTTGATGAATCGGTTAATATTCTGTCTGAAGTAAAAGTTAATCATCCAGAACATCCTACTGTCCATTTTACTTGGGCTGTGTCCAAATGGCTACGAGCTCAGGCATATGATGGAATAGAAGCTAGTTATGACACTCTCTTTAAAGCTTTAGACAAAATTATTCCAGTTTACGAACACTATATTAAGACCATACCTGATGAGCCTGGATATAGGCTTTATGATGCGGCCTCGAAGGGTCTTAAAGCAAGGGTGCATCTAGGAAGGAAGGAATGGTTAAATGTAATATTGGAAGGGATTAACGGATATACTGGAGTATTAAGTGTACATAAAAACAACCCGGATCTTTATGATTCTTATTTTCCTTTAGGTATTCTCAATTATTATAGTGGAAATATGTCTGGATTTGTTCGTTTTATGTCGGGTTTTGTTGGAATTGAAGCGGATAAAGACTTAGGACTTCGTTTCATTAACATTGCTTATGAAAAAGGCGAATTTGCATGGATTGAGGCCTCTCAAGTTCTCGTTTTTATCTATCTTTGGATGGATTCGGACTTTAAAAAAGCATTAGAGCTCTCTCAGTTGTTAGTTGATAAAATTCCGGATAGTATTTATAACCAACATCTTTTTACAGAAAGTTTAATTAGGAACAATAAACTAAATTTTGCGAAAACGAACCTTAAGAAAACATATATAATGGCTGAAAATATTCCACCATTGTCGAAAAAAAGCTGGATTCCCACATTAAATTACCAACAAGCATTATTAGCATTTTATATGCAGGATTTTGATAGAGCTATGTCGTTCTCCACAATGTCGATAGAACATTTTAATGCAGAACTTGATACGCCATTAGGTTTTAGTTATCTTCTAAGAGGAATGATTTACGATCTGATGGGAGATAGGAAAAATGCTGTTTCTGATTATCGTTCGGTAATTAATTTGGACAATCATACAGCAGCGATAATTGACGCGAGGCAATATCTTAATAGACCTTATGTAGATTCTATAGAATAGCCATTAATAGGTTTTTCTTAATAAGAAGAGTAATTTTTAAAAGGATATGGAATCTACAAAGCCAATAGATCGCCGAAAAACGCGACAAGTAATGGTTGGAGATTTGCCGGTAGGTGGAGATGCTCCAATATCTGTTCAGTCTATGACTACTACGAAGACTGACGATGTAGAAGCGACAATTAAAGAAATAGATCGTTTAGAAGAAGCTGGTTGCCAAATAATTCGTTTAACGGTTCCCGATGAAGCTTCAGCACGAGCTCTACCTAAATATAAAAAACGAATGAATGTTCCTCTTGTGGCGGACATTCATTTTAATTATAAAATGGCAATTTTAGCTGTTGAAGGTGGTGCCGATAAGATTAGAATCAATCCTGGTAATATTGGGAATCGTGATAGGGTTGAAAAAGTTCTTACAAAGGTTAAAGATGCTGGTCTTCCTATTCGGATTGGGGTAAATGCGGGCAGTCTTGAGCGTGATCTTTTGGAAAAATATGGATATCCTACTCCACTGGCTATGGTTGAGAGTGCTGAGCGTCACATAAATATTTGTAGAGAATTCGATTTTGAAGATATAATTGTTTCTCTTAAGGCTTCTGATGTTCGTTTAATGATTGATTCATATACTTTGTTTTCAAAAAAGTTTGATTACCCAGT
>JBJKZS010000113.1:0-19607 GCA_045569115.1 Fidelibacterota bacterium
CTTTCAGCTTTATGGTATGGCCTTCCTGTGCAGCACCTATGGCATAAGTCAAAGACGCCATTGGACTATTCTCGCTACCTTCATTTAAATCACTACCATCCGTGGCAACATACCAAATTGGACCAGCAAAAAATGGTCTGGCCATGATTTCCGCACTATATAGTCCTGATTGATTGGAATTATTAACAGCTTTTACTCGAAAATAATATTGAGTGTTATTTATAAGACCGGTAACCGAATAAGTACTATCCGACGTTCTACCTACTGTATCCGCTTCTGTAGGTGAAAAGCCTGAAACTGTGCTAGCCGCTACTAAATAATAGGATATATCTTTCTCAGTATTAGGGTTCCAAGTAAGATTAACACCTCCACCAACTGACTCAGCAACCACATTTTTCACAGATGAAGGATATGGGCTGGCACCAAGGGCACTCTCATAAGCACCTATATCAATATTTGTGCCACTTGGATTTGGTCGAACATTCCCTAAAATATCATTAGTGGGAGCGGAAACTCCATCAAACGTAGCAGTACCCGCACCAATAAGATGAGAGGCCTCTGAAAGTGAGTAATCACCTGCACTGGCATTAACAAAACCCGGTTCTATAACGGGTGAATGGTCGCCTCTAGAGGGATGATTTGATTTTCCCTTAATATTATTATAGTCATTAATAACCGTTAGATTATCTAAATAAGCATCTAGATTCTGTTCCTGGATGTTTTGTTGTGATGAAGTATTTCCCCATACGATATTGTTAAAGGCATACAATTTTTCAGCAGAGTTACTACCCTGTACATATACACCTGCACCATAATGTCCCCCTGAATTAGCATTGTCACTTTTGATATGGTTGTCTACTATAGTGGAGTTTATAATTCTACCTTCACCACTAACCCCCTCCGAAATAGAATTATCATAGCTTCTAAGTCCATAACTATATATTGCAGCTCCATAACTAGTATGTGATTGAGTTGTATTGTTAATATTACTATGTGCAGTATTATTGTAGAAAAGACTATTTACTATATGAAAAGGGGCATAATTTATAGAGATGGCACCACCATAAGCCCCTCTATTGCTTTTTGCTATATTGTTCTTAAAAATACATCTAACTATTCTTGTAATCGGCTCACCCTGATAGTGATCTTGGGAAAAAATAGCGCCACCTCTAGCACTATTATTATTATCTGAATTGGTTCGGTCTAGAATGTTACCATCAAAAATACAGTCATAGAAGGAAGCTGAAGCCCACTGCATATTAACAGCCCCACCTCCATGCCATCGTTCATAATCATTATGCACATTGCTTCTAAAAATAACTTTCTTGAAAACAGGGTTTGATCTACTCGCAATATACACAGATCCTCCCCTCTCAGCTTTGCCATTGTAAAGTGTCAAACCGACTATCTGGTATGTAGAATCTTCATCATTGTTGAATACGAAGTGCAAATCTCTTCCTCCAGCATCTAAAATGGTGCTGTCAGCAGCATAATCGGGGTCACCCATTATCACTAGTGGCTTCAAACCATCAAAATCTATACCCCTGTTACTACTTCCAGAATGAGTCCCTTTTAAGACTACGATAGTATCACCGGTAACCGCTTTTTCCATGGCGGTGCTTATACTATTTAGGGGAGCTGTTGAACTGCCTGTGTTGGTAGATATGCCTGAGGTAGAAACATACCATTTCGGACCCAAAAACTCAGGGGTTACTTTGATGGTGTCTGAAAAAATACTTGCCGCATCACTTGTATTAATAGCTCGCACTTTGAAATTATAACTAGACCCATTGGTAAGGCCTTTAATGACAGCAGTCGTATCTGTAGTGCTGTCAACAACAGAAAAAGCTCCATTTTTATCTTGAAAAACTTCGTAACGCTTAATGTCTGTTGCATTATCCGAAGAAATGAGAGAGACTTTATTTGGAGACCAGGTAAGCTTAGCTCCTTCCGTAACAGGCACCCCTTTTATTTGAGCAACAGGTAAGGGAGCGGTTGAAGAAGCAAGGGCATTTTCATAAGCACCAATATCAGGAACCGTGCCACGGGTAATTTTATTAATATCCTTAGTAGGTGCCACAATTCCTTCTTCGGTCCAGGTTGCTAACCCAGTACCAATTAAAGGTGAAGCATCATCAAGAGAAAAATCACCGTTATCAGAATCCTTAAATCCTGGAGTAATATCATAAATATGAGTGTCATCAAAATTTCTCCCGGTAGAGTTCTCTATATTGCTATAATTCACAATAAACTTATGACCAGTACCATCATCCACATCTACATGCAATTGATTTGCAGGAACACCGGCCCAATCACTACCATTCTGGATAGAACGACTACCCCAAATAATCGTATTAAGCATATATATTTTTCTATCATTACCCCAACCAGCATGGATAGCTGCACCATCAGCTGATCTATCCTCTTCCTTAGTCTCTACATAATTATCTACAAACGTGCAGTTTTTAAAAGTCGCTTTTCCACCTATATAAGCATTATCCGAATTATTATAGTATTGAATTTGAGCCCAAATAGCACCACCGTAGGCATTACCACAACAATCATTTGCACTAATGTCTATACCTCCTATGGCGCCATTATTATCAAAAAGGCAGTTTGTAAATTCAGCTTCATTTTGAATGAAAATTGCCCCTCCTTTTGCCTCTTGTTTAGCTTTACTCTGATTGCCAATGAACTTGCATCGATAAAATCTGACTGTCTTAGTCATAAGTGCATTGCTATTAGGATACTGAGTATATATGGCACCACCTTCACTATAGCCATCTGTATTTTCCGCCAAATTGTCCTTAAAAACACAGTCCCTGAAAACGGGGCCAACACCAGAATCTAGGTATATAGAGCCACCATTGTATTCTTCTTTACCATTCCTGAAAGTAAAACCGACAATCTGATGCGTAGAATCCTGTGAACCGTTAAAATATAAATGGCGGTTTTTTCCCTCAGCATCAAGGATAGTACTGTCAGGACCACCTGTGCTAATCAAAACAAACGTTTTACTAGAAGTAATAACATCTCCGCCAAAATCATAATAACTAAGTGTTCCATCACTGGCCAAACTTGGCTTTACCTTAATGGTGTCGCCAGCGGTAAGATTGCTATTATTAGACTCTATTGCCTTTTGGAGAGTTTGAAATGAAGAGGCTGACGCTTTACCATCATTATTGTCATCATCACCATTTTTTGAATCCACCCACCAAGCCCGAGAAGCAGTAATGCTGACAGCTAACGATTTTGTGCTTTCATTACTTGCATTATCTACCGCTGAAATTTTATAATAATATTTTGTGCCCCCCGTAAGACCGGAAATACTTATGGAGTTTGTAGTTGGTTCAGTAGAATATTTTGTATAGGTGCTGTTATCAGTACTGGTATAAACATAATACTTTGCTAAATCACTTTCTGAATTCGCTGTCCATGAAAGGGATGCACCACCATAGTAAGAAGATGCAGCTAATCCAGAAGGAGCTGACGGTGCAGTACTATCATATGCATAAACGCGGACATGGCCAGCATTTGACCCCCCATCATCATCCCCAATAGCCCCGATTGCTACTCGGTCACCATCGGAGTCCAGGGAAACAGCATAACCGGAATTATCAGATGAGCTTTCCCCATCTATATCACCACCTAACTGGCTCCAGCTATTACTGCTGTATCCATAAATGCGGGTATGGCCGGCATCATTCCCACCACCATCATTAGCATAAGCACCTACAGCCAGTCGGTCACCATCGGAGTCTAGGGAAACAGCATAACCGGAATAATCATAGCTTGCCTCTCCATTAATATCACTACCTAGCTGGCTCCAACTGCTACTGCTATATTCGTAAACCTCAACATAGCCGGCATTAGTCCCACCACCATCATTAAGATAACCACCTATGGCCACCCTATCGCCGTCAGAATCAAGAGAAATAGATCCAGCACCATAACTGAAATAATCATTGGAAGCTTCCCCGTCTATATCACCACCCAACTTGTTCCAACTTCCACCACTGTATCCATAAATGCGGACCGTACCCTTATTACTATCATGTCTATAACTTCCAACAGCCACTTTATCCCCATCGGAATCAAGAGAAACAGACCACCCGGCATAATCTCCCGCAACTTCTCCATCAATATCACTGCCCACCTGACTCCAGCTTCCACTACTATATGCATAAACTCGGGCGTGACCACGGCCAGAACCATTATAATAAGCTCCTATAGCCACTCGGTCACCATCGGAGTCCAGGGAAACAGACCAACCGGACTGATCACTGCTTGACTCTCCATCAATATCACTGCCCAACTGACTCCAGCTTCCACTACTGTATCCATAAATGCGGACCGTGCCCTTATTACTATCGTGACTAGAACTTCCAATAGCCACTACATCCCCATCAGAATCAAGAGAAATACTTCTAGCAGAATAATCATTCGTTGCAGATCCATCAATATCACTGCCCAACTGACTCCAGCTTCCACTACTGTATCCGTACACACGGACATGACCCTTATTACCATCGTGTTTATAACTTCCAATAGCCACTACATCCCCATCAGAATCAAGAGAAACAGTATTACCAAACTCATCCGAAGCTACTGCTCCATCAATATCACCGCCTAGCTGAGCATAACCCTGACCCTTAAGAAAAAAAGGTGCTAGGAGGAGACTAATAAACAATAATTTTTTGTTGAGAATCATGATTTTTTACTAATTAGTTACCTGGTAAACTTGGAGGCTCAGGCAATTCATCGCTGCCCCCTTCAAGGAGACCTGAATCATATGCATAATATCCGCCGCCACCAACAGCCGCCAGTAAAAGAAGCCACATAAGACCTTTACCCCGTGCTTTAGGTGCTCCAGCAGCAGCTGGTGCCTGGGCTACAGGCTGAGAAGCTGCCTCCTGAGCCATCCCAGGGAAGCGACCTGGAGGAGGTGCTATATCAATAAGTCGCCAGGAAATCATTTCTATCTCCGTAATAAGGCCATCAATGGGGCCACTATAGGTTCGATTAACCGAACGGACAATAGCACCATCTTCAACGGCAAACATTCGAACATCTATAGTATAACTGCTACCAATCTTTCCAATAGAACCGGTAGCCATCTGAGACACACCCAAAAGTTTTCCAACTTCTACCGCACACTCAGAAGATACACAACCGGTCTGCTGGAATCCCTGTTCATCAAGTATTTCTGCCATCTGACCACGTTCCACTATAGTTACAGCACCGGTAGACACCAACTCAGAACGCATTCTGTCGGTCAAAGTCTGAGCTTCAAGGGCTGAAATTCCTCGCCCTTCCAGATCGATAATAGCGACAACAAGCTTACCTGAACCCTCAGCAGTTTGGCTTATCATAGCATCATTAACCTGAGCCGGCCCCACACTTTGTTGACCAGCTAAAGGAGCGGTGATTGAAAAAACAAAGGTCGTCCAGCTCAGAAAAATAGCTGTTGATTTCATTAAAGATTTAAACATGACTTATCCAGTTTTAATTGATCTCTTGACTAAACGATTAAGGTAAGCATTATGGATAAATGCTAGCTGGTAACCGTGCATCATTTAGCCTGAGTTTTTCTCTCCATCTTGCAATAATAGTTCATCAATGAGTGCTGACAGCTCCCCCTCGAAGTCTTCTTCTTCATTGAAGCCTCGCTTGATAAGCTTAATGGTACGATATTTATCTAATACAAACAATCTTGGTAGCATCTTATCAGGAACATATCTTTCCATGGCCATGCCATAGGTGTCTAAAAGAAGTGGCATTGTTAATCCACGTTCCTCAAGAAAAGGTTTTGGCTGAGGGGCGTCAGCATACTGAGGAACGGAACGAGTAGCATCAGTAATATCTACCAAAAAGATACGTACATCCTCATCCTGATATTTTTGCCAAAGATTTTCCAAATGAGGCAACTCTTTCATACATGGTTGACACCAGGTAGCAAAAAAGCTTACCAATACAACATGGCGCGTAGGCTGGGAAGCAGGACGAGAAAGCCTTTCTCCAGTCCAACGTGTAAGCAATTCATATTTTCCATCCAAAGTTCTAAGTGCAAACTTTGGTGCCTCATCACCGACCTTAAGTTCTTCAATATCATTTTGAGCAAAAAGAGAAAGCGGTAAAACCGCAACAATTAAAAAAGCCCCTATTTTTTGAAACATATCTATTCTCCTAGAATCTCTAATTAAACTTTTAGTCTATAAGAATCATTACTTTGCAGTTTCCAAGAAATTGACCTGAACTATCTGCATTTTTTACTCGAGAAACATCGGCGGCGGCAAGAACAAGGTCTGTTTTATTACCACCTTGGGTCCCCACACCTTTCACCACTAAAGGATTCCCAGTTACTCGAGGGTCTTGCTGAGCCTGCTCCAGATTCTTTGAATACCCCACTACACCAAATTTAATAGCATAATCTCTGGTAAAATTTCCAGGGCCATAAACAATTCCACCATTTTGGTCTACAATTTTTGGAGACATGGCTGGTCTTATACCCAGACCGCGTGCATCTACAATAAGTCCCGTTACCGTTCCCGGATTAGGCGCTGCTGGTGCCGCAGCCGAGGAAGCTGGCGCTGACCCAGGAGCTGGTGGTGCTGGCGTGGCAGCAAAGCCCGCAGGTGGCAATATAATTTGTGATATTCCAGACATATGCACTTCCATTTCAAGCTCAATAGATGTATCGCTAAGGTAACGAATATCGCTACTACCGCCTCTACCATCGCCATCTATATCTCTAATTCGTGCGCCTTTTACCATTCCCTCTACACTGGTTTTTACCACATCGTTTTCTATGGCAGCACCTCGAACGGTTGTCTCTGACGAAACTGTTACAGCCATAACAGCTTCCAATAGATTTCTCATTGCATCCACTTTAGCAGCCCTGACAGCTGTGGCACGAGCCATACCTGGATTTTGTGCAAGAGGCGAAATAGCCCCGATTCCAGTGGCTACGATGAAACCATTAGAATAATTCATGGCTCCACCATTTACTTCTTCAACAGCATCTGTAGCACCCCAACCCCAGCCTTGAGCTGAAAGAAAAGATCCAAAAAGCATGAAAACAAAAGCTACTAAAAACAAAGAAGATGATTTATTACATCGTTTCATCGTATTCTCCATTACTGAGATATTTGAGCTGAAATTCTATTGCCTGAAAGTCCCGTAACCTGAATAGTTACACCCTGGGCTTGATTTTGCATCAATGCCATTGCAAGATCTTGGGATTTACCTTCATACATTATCTGAAATTCAGCTATACCATTATTAAACCCTTTTTCAAAAGCACTCTCAATGCCAGGAATTGTTTGTGACTTTAAATGATTTCCAAGTGTCATATAGCCCATAAAATCAACATTTTCCACCACAAGAAAGACGTTCACAGCGTTTGCCTGTTGAGTGCTCCACTTTTTAATTAATTGATTAATGATATCTGTTCCGAGTTTTTCAGAAGCCATATTAACTGCACTGATGCCAGCAGTCGAGGGTGAAATATGAGGCTTCTTCCCTCGAGCCTGGGGCACAATGGCCAAAAGCTCACCAGTATCAGCTCGAACAATCTTACCATTTACATCCGCTTGACCTGAAGTCATGGTAAAGTTCCCAGCTTTGATCTCTCCTCCAGATGATATTTTTGCTGTTCCAATTACAATAATATCAGCACCAAGCATGCTAGCAATTTTTGATGCTGCCGATACATCACCAGCTAATGCCTGAGTATAATCAGCCTCGCCTTGAAGCGCCTGGACTAATTGTCTATCCACTACATCAAATCCTTTATCATAGAACATTTTAATGAGTTGCGTCTCGGCGAAATCTGTTGAAGTATTATCAATTAGGTTTTCTTCTCGAACCATAAAAATTATTTTTGGCCGATTCATGGCGTTCAGGAGTGTCTGCACAGCCATCTCATCTTTCAGAATTTCATCTAAAATTTCTGTTACTACAGCATCGATTGTTACAGTCCATAAGCCATCTGGACCCTGAACTTTATCTTTGACAGTAAATGTTTTGACGAAACCACTTGATTTCGCATAAATATTATCGGAAAATAAAACGGAGTTTTTTACCACAGTTTCCGATGACATAACAGAACCAACACCAATTTCTACGGCTGCACGCTTTGCCTGTTCAATGGCGGCATCCTCTGTCATGCCAAACCCATCGGCAGTAATAGTGGATCCTTGTCCATAAAGACCCACAATCATAAAGACAAAATAGAAATGGAGCCTCAGAAAAGTTTTCATTCAGTTCCCCTTTCGACTTCTACGTACCATATAGCAAAGTCAATCTATTCAAGATCCCCGTGAAATTCAATTAGAATTGTTCTCAAATTTTATTACGCTAGAACATAAGACAAAGTCATTAGCAAAAAATGTGACCCCCATCAAATTTCAAGCAAAGGTGTTTTTTTTGCCATATAAGGCGACTATATTTTTATTGAAACTTTTGGAGAAACAACCAATGAAAAAAAGACTTTCTTTATCATTGCTTTTTCCGGCTCTTCTTTTTTTAGCAGCTTGCGGACCTAAAGCAACATCTCAATCTGACGTCGACACGCCTGAATATCACTATAGAGCAGGCATGCGTTATTTGGATAGTGAAGATTTTCAATCTGCTATTCGATCTTTTCAACGTGCTGTTGATTTAGATAAAAAGTTTGCCCTTGGCTGGGGTGGACTTGGTCTTTCACATGGTTTAATGGGTGACCTTAAGACCGGTCGCAAACATATGGATAAAGCAATCGGCGAAGGGAAAAAAAACCCTGAAGTAAGAGTTTTAGCTGGACGACTCTGGATTGCACACAAAGCTGATAACAAACGTTGGCTAAAACGAGCCGTTGATGAATTTGATACAGCATTAAAACTGGAACGTGATAATGAAGCTGCCGTTTTTTGGAAAGGAATGGCATATATGCAAAATTACGATTTCTCCTTAGCTGAAGCAGAATTCAGAAAGCTTGTTGAGCGAAAAGGAGAATATGCTGGTAGAGCGGATGATATGTGGGCCCTTTCTCAAAAAATAGTCAGAGCTCAGCCAGGTACAACCGCTGGCAAAAGGATTGCTCTGAAATCAAAAATTACTCGTGCGGACATGACCGTTCTTTTTATTGAAGAGCTGAACCTAACTGAGCTTTTTAAACGATTCATGCCCCAGTCTCCTAGTGCTGGATTTCAAACACCTGGCCAGGCTATGAATCAATCAGCCCCGCGTATACCTGGTGATGTTTCAGGAAACTGGGCCGAAGGCTGGATTACGGAAGCGATGAAGTTAGGTGTTGTGGAAGCTGATCCAGATGGTTTCTTTTATCCCGCTGAATCTGTTACAAGAGCTGGTTATGCCAGAGCTGTTGCTCGAATCCTTACAATGGTGACTCGAGATCAAAGTCTAGAAACAAGATATTTTGGAGAAAACCCATCTCGTTTCTCCGACGTTTCTAGTTCTCACTTTGCTTATCCAGCAATGGCATTATGTTCGGAAAGAGGAATAATGAAAGCTGATCTAGTCACAGGGGGTTTTCAACCCGCAGGTAATGTAGGTGGAGCAGATGCACTGCTAATCATACGGTCCGTGCAAAATTCCCTTAGAGTTACTTTCTAATCAAACTCAAAAATAATAGATTAAACCCCTCGCTTCGGCGCGGGGTTTTTGCATTTCAGTCTATTCCATGAAATATCTACTATCTTTATTCAAAAATCTTCTTCCTGTTGATTGGGTAATTCTAACCTATAATATCACTGTTCTAATTTTTCTTTCCTTAGCAGAAAGCAAGATAACTGAATCTGGTTATTTCATATTAATTCACTGGCTGATCATTGGCTGGGTCTTTTCTTTATCCTGGAGTAATGGTGTCAGAAAAACAAAGCTCAATCAATGGTTAAGGATATGGTATCCAATTTTTGTGCTAATCTGGTTCATACCAGAAATAGCACTATTGCAAAAATTTCATGTCTTGAGAAATTTTGACCCTGAGGTTTTATTGGTTGAAACAACTCTCTTTCCTCAAAGATATTATTTCACAATGCCACTTGAACTTGGTCTAATTGCACTAGAAGTATTTCACGGTATATTAACAAGCTTTTTCGTTTTACTTATAATTCCTATTTGGCTTGCAAGAAAAAAATCTGGTTTGATTATTAAAGAATATATTTTTGTCATCGCTTTTTCAATAATCAGTCATTTGTGGATTTCGCTACTTTTACCTGTTAAGGGCCCGTCCAGTTTGAGGTTAGAGCTATTTCCAGAAGGAACATTTTTTATTCCTATCGTAAACTTTATTACCAAATCATATTTCCAGAGTGGAGGGACCGTATCCAGTCTTTTTGTTACTATAGGAGTAATCATTGTCGCTTACATTTCAAAATTATTTCCGAAGGTCCATAGACTCATGATTTTGTGGCTTTTTCTTCTTCTTATTTCAACAGTTATATGTACCTTCCACTATTCAGTCAGTGCAATGGCTGGAATGCTAACAGGTTTACTGTTTCTTGCAGGAGGAAAAAAGTTGTATGAAAAATTATTGTAGATTTATTTATCTTACTATTTTTATAGTGGGGCTATGTGAAAGACCCTTAGCCCAACGAGCTTCGAGTCGGTTCTCAGACCAACAAATTATCGCTATGACAGGTAGTTATTTAAAAAGAATGCCTGGCTCTCCAGAATTTGTCGGAGCTAAGGTCTATCGTCACCCTGAAAAAGGGAAAATTTATCAAATTCATTTACAAGTTGATCGTAATCGTGAGACAGAAGGTTTGGGTTATGCTTTTGATACCATGCTTTCCCTTAGTGAATATTTTAAGAAACCGCCCAAAGTCTTTATTGCAGTATTGCATTCTAACAACAGGTCAGCACCTCCTGTCATCTGCTCTGGAAATGCAAAGTGTACAGCTGACCATTATATACGAAAAACTATAACGTACAAGGAATGGTATACTAATTGTATTCAATTTGAAAAGCCAACAACAGTTGCTGGTCCCTGAGTACCAATCTATTTCTTCTTTTGAATTATAGTCAATTAATTCTAGGATGAGACTTCAATTAATATTGATAATTCTTTTCACTGGAGTTTCTATAGGACAAGAAGCCGATTCCGTATTAAAACAAACTTTCCCGGTTTCTAATAAAATAAATCATCGTCCCCCAATGCCTTTTTTTGAAGGAAGGCCTTATTATTTAGAACTATTTTCTGACCTACCTGAAAATAGACTAGAATCAATTACCCTTTTTTTCAAAACTGACCAGTCAATGGATTATAGAGAGATTCCACTCGATTATTATAGAGGAAGATATAGGTTTAAGTATGATCCTGTTATATATCCAGGAAAAGAGCTTACGTATTTTTTTGTAGCTATTGTTAAAGGATCTGGTAGCTATGCTTCACCTGTAGATGAGAATGGTAAGCTAGTACCAATGGTTATAGAGCCAATGGATCCAATAAAGTATTATGAAAGAATTACTCCGAAATGAGGAGGAGTACGTCTGAAAAAATTAATCTGCTTCGCAAAGAGCTTAACCTTCATAATTACAGGTATTACGTACTTGATGATCCAATAATTTCAGACTCAAAATATGATTCCCTTCTAAGAAAGTTGCAGGAACTTGAAGGGGAAAACCCCGATCTTATAACCTTCGATTCTCCTACACAGCGAGTAGGTGCCTCACCTCTTGAATCCTTCGGCACTATTCAACATCGCCTTCCAATGCTTAGTCTTGAAAACGCCATGGATAGTAATGGTTTACTTGCCTTTGATGAAAGAGTTAAGAAAAGGCTCGCAAATGAGAAGGAGGTTGAATATATAGCTGAGCTCAAGTTAGATGGACTTGCTGTTGAATTAGTATACGAAAAGGGTATTTTTGTCCACGGTTCAACAAGGGGAGATGGTTTTGCTGGTGAAGACATTACTCAAAATCTAAGAACCGTTAAATCTATTCCATTAAAATTGCTTACGGAAGAACCACCTGATCTATTAGAAATTCGAGGTGAAGTTTTTATTGAAAAAAGTGGGTTTATTCAACTTAATCAGGATAGGCTGAACGCAGAAGAAACTCTTTTTGCCAATCCAAGAAATGCTGCTGCTGGTAGCCTTCGCCAACTTGACCCTTCCGTTACATCTAACCGACCACTTCGTTTTTTTTCTTATGAAGTCTCAAACTCTACATTCCTATCTCAATGGGATACTTTATCAAATCTGAAGAAATTAGGATTGCCTGTAAACAAATATATTGAACTTTGTCCTACAATCAAAAAAGCTGTAGAGTTTTCAGAGCGATGGGAAAGAAATAGAGAGAAACTTCCCTATGATATCGATGGTGTAGTAATCAAAGTTGACAGTATAAAAGAACGAGAAATATTAGGTGTGCGGAGCAGATCTCCTAGATGGGCAATCGCTGGAAAATTCAAAGCCCAGCAAGAAACAACCATTGTAACTGACATACTTTCTTCCGTGGGTAGAACTGGTGCAGTTACACCTGTTGCAAAACTGGATCCAGTAATTGTTGGAGGAGTTACTGTCACAAATGCAACTCTTCACAATCAGGATGAAATTGACAGAAAGGATGTGCGCATAGGTGACACAGTCCTTATCCAGCGAGCTGGAGATGTTATCCCTGAAGTAGTCAAAGTTCTCCTAGAAAAACGCCCGAAGAAAACGACAGCTTATAAATTGCCCTTGAATTGTCCTGATTGTGGTGGGAAGGTAATCCGTTATGAACAAGAAGTTGTAGCACGATGTCAAAACTCTGCTTGTCCCGCCCAATTAAAGGGAAAAATTGAACATTTTGTTTCCAAAAGAGCGTTAAACATTGAAGGCCTCGGGAAACAACTTATACATCAGATGGTTACAAATGGTCTTATAAATAATTTTGCGGACATTTTCAAATTAGAAAAAAAAACCGTCATTTTACTGGATCGTATGGGTGAGAAATCTGCTTCTAATCTTATTCAATCTATAAAAATCTCTAAATCCGTATCTCTTTGGAAATTTATTTATGGACTTGGAATTCGTAATGTTGGTGAGCATCTATCTAAAGTTTTATCATCCCATTTTGGGACTATTCAATCTGTACTAAAAGCTTCGACAGATGAGTTTGAAATGATTGATGAGGTAGGTCCTATTGTTGCCAAATCTATAGTTGATTTTTTTGCTAGCGATTCAAACAGATCCATTATTTCTAAATGTCTTGAATCCGGTGTAATCTTGGAGAATCCGACAGTATCAAAGAAAACATTGATTTTTGAAGGATTAATTTTTGTTTTTACAGGATCGTTGGAAAAATTTAGCCGTCAGGAAGCAAAAGAAATGGTAGAGGCTTATGGAGGAAAGGCTACTGGTTCCGTAAGTAATAAAACTGATTATCTAGTTGCAGGCAAGGGAATAGGCTCCAAAAAAAATAAAGCTGATGATATTGGGGTTAAAGTAATCACTGAATCTGAATTTTTAGGTCTTTTAGGACAGTGAGTCGACAAGTATCGATTGTTCTTTTATTATCTATTCTTTCAGCTAATAGTTTTTCAGATTGGGATCGCCAAATATCCTCTCGTTTAGAAGGAAGTAATAAAAACATTCTATTTGATATTTCAATGGAGACGTTTTCGTTAGTAACGCCAGTAATTGAGTGGGGCAGTATTTACCAAAGTTGGGTTGAAGACAGATCTTCAATGAATTATGAGATAGCAACACTTGGGCTACTCACTACATATTCTTTAGTGGGAATTACTAAGTATGTAATTGGACGCAAACGTCCCGAACGCAACTATATACCGCGCCTTTGGAATACAAGACTAACCCCTTCATTTCCTTCTGGTCATACAGCATCTTCTGCAATGTGGGCAGCGACTTTCTTCCCTAATAAACAGCTTCTCTCATTAAGTTATGTCGCATTGTCAGCTTGGAGTCAAGTATACGTGGGGAACCATTATGTAAGTGACGTACTTAGTGGAGCAATTGTAGGTTCGCTTATTGGGAAAATAATGAGATCTAAATATTCAAAAGATTTGGACGACCCACTAACTAGTTTCAACATTCAAATTAGATTCTAGCCGACTATTGCACCTTTACTCTATATATCTTACTTTGACTATAATGTAGCCAGGAGAACTCTTTTGATGGATATGATGAAAATTGAAAATACGGTAAATGACATTGTTCTTATTGTTTTAAATGATATAGGACCCTTTGAAAGAGTTGGCATAGGTATGGATCAATTCTATGCAAGGGTAGTTGGATATGATGAATTCGGTATATGGCTAGAGCATCCTCACTTTCAAGTTGTGGTTTCTGAAGATGAATCTGGCCAACCTTTACCACCTGAAAAAGTTACTAAAGAAAATTATAATGCCTCAGTTTATATACCGTGGCGCAATGTTGCCAGTCTCGTACATTTCCCAAATAGAGAAGGTTTTGATTTCCCTTCTCCATTTGAAAGAAAAGTTGGCTTTCGCAGCAATAAAGATCTGACAGACGATAAAGATTAGTTTCCTTTAGAAAAGGATTTATTAAATAGAACCTTATGCAATATCCTTGCATAGTATTTTGTTGGCAATAAAGCTCTAAGCAGTATTCTCATCTTAGCATCTCTACCTACTACATATCGTAATTTTGGTGAATTAGATTCGAGTGCTTGTTGGATTAAATCAGCGACAACTTTAGGATCCTCACCCATTCCAACCGTCCCTCCTTTTGTCATTTCATCAATCTTTCGTCTGAAAGCATTAGAATATTTATTATACGGGCTATGCTCTTCACTTGATCCTTTTGCTATTTTTGCATTAGATGTAAAAATTTCTGTCCGATAACTTCCAGGCTCTACTAAAATAACTTTAATCCCAAAAGGTAACAATTCATGATATAGTGCTTCACTAAATCCTTCAACAGCCCATTTCGATGTTGCATAAGCAGAAAGACCTGGCATGGGAGCACGTGCTTGCACACTAGAAATGTTAACAATTCGTACATTATAATTATCTAAAGCTGTTTTTCGCATTAGAGGAAGGGCTTGTCTGGTTACATTAAGTAAACCAAAAAAATTTGTTTCCATTTGCTGTCTGAATTCATGTTCTGTTATATCTTCAAAAAAACCACCTAAGCCATAGCCAGCATTGTTGATTAGATAATCAAGCCGACCTGTTTTAGACTTTATAGTGTCCAAAACCTCGATTATAGTATCATTTTTTGTTACATCTAATTCAATTAGTTCGATTTGGGCACCACTATTATTGACCTCTTTTAACAAGTTTTCTTTTTTTTCAAGATTTCTCATAGTAGCAAAAACCGAATATCCAGAAGAGGCTAAACGTATAGCTGTCAGCATTCCAAATCCACTTGAGCATCCTGTAATTAAAGTAGTTTTCATATATTCTGTTCCATGATTTATTACAATTTACCTAAGGTTGGAATAGCGAATTGTCAAAAGTAGTTTTCGATATATTATGAAGCGTGTTGGAATTGATATTGGTGGAACTAAAATTGAAGCTGTTGTGATTGATCGTGATGGAAGTGTGCTAATTCGTGAGCGCGTATTAACAGAGAGGCATAAAGGTTATGGTCATATTTTGGAACAAATAAGTAGTTTGCGCAAAAATCTACTTAGATATTTTGAAGATGATTTCTCTTTAGGTATTTGTGTTCCCGGCCCCCTAAATGCAAGGGGTGATAAAATGAAACAAAGTAACACACAAGCTTTAGTAGGAAAATCACTTAAAAATGATATTGAGGAAATTTTTGGAACTATACCAGTTCTAGAAAATGATGCCAACTGTTTTACTCAGGCAGAAGCATCTGTTGGTGCGGGGAAAAACATGAAAATGGTTTTTGGTGTCATATTTGGTACTGGGGTAGGTGGCGGAATAGCTATCGATGGGAATGTTTATAAGGGGAAACAACATCTAGCAGGCGAGTGGGGGCATTCCATCTTGCATCCTGAAGGAAAAGATTGTTTATGCGGTAAAAAAGGTTGCGTAGAACAATATCTCTCAGGAATCGCATTAGAAAAGCTCTATTATGATATGACTGGCAATTCAGCCTGTGTTACAGATATTGCTAAAAATCCTCCGTCCCAATGGAAAACAGAATTCCTAAATAATTTTGGCATGGCTGTATCAAATATTATTAATATTCTTGATCCTGAAATTATAGTTATAGGTGGTGGTGTATCTAAAGTTGATTTTCTTTATACAGATGGACTAAAGTTTGTTAAGCGTTACTGTTTAGATAAAAATTTCAAAACACCTATTGTAAAAAATACTATGGGAGACTCAGCAGGTGTTTTCGGAGCCGCATATCTTTCTTAATCTTTTTCCATTTGCCTTATATAAATAAGGTTAATTTCCAATATGTCAACAGCCATTGAAATTCGCAATCTTCAGAAGTCATACGGTGATACTGTTGCTCTGCGTGGAATTAACCTTGATATAGAGCCTGGTTCATTTTATGGGCTTTTAGGACCTAATGGTGCAGGAAAGACAACAACAATAGGAATTATTACTGGATTAGTAAAACTTCAACAAGGAACCGTTTCTGTATTTGGTAAGGATATAATTAAGGATTATCGGTTTACTCGCTCGAAAATTGGCGTTTCACCTCAAGAGTTCACATCAGACTGGTTTTTTTCTATTGAAAAACTTCTTGTTTTTCAGGCTGGTTACTATGGAATTCCTAAAATGGAAGCCTTGCCAAGAGTGGAAAAGATTATGAAAAAACTAGGATTGTATGAAAAGCGCAGTAAAAAAATACGCTTTTTGTCTGGTGGTATGAAGCGACGATTTATGATTGCTAAGTCACTTGTCAACAATCCAGACATTCTAATCTTGGATGAGCCTACAGCTGGTGTGGATGTGGAACTCCGTCGTATGTTATGGGAATATCTTAAAGAACTTCATTCTGATGGTAAAACTATTCTGCTAACCACTCATTATATTGAAGAAGCTGAAAAGCTATGTGAACAAGTTTCAATTATTGATGACGGGAAAATAGTAACTCAAGGTGCTCCACTTGATTTAATTAGATCTCTTGGGAAGGGAACAATTGAGATAAGTTTAATTGGATGGAAGGAAACTAATGAGGATAATTTTGAAGGCATCCCATTCAACTATGAACCGGGAAATAAGGATGGGAAGTTAATCTTCTCGGTTGAAGAGCCTGAGAAACAATTGCCATTTGTTGTCGGTCTAGTTAGCGGTAAAGGTTACCAAATCAACGAAGTAAAAATCAAAAAATCCAGCTTGGAAGATGTATTTGTTTCTCTCACTGGTAAAACTATGAATGAATGATGAATTGGGTTGGCTTTAAAACTCTCACCTTCAGGGAAATTACTCGATTTTTTGCTGTTTACAGACAGACCGTCATACCAGGTCTTATAACATCAGGACTTTATATTATTATTTTTGGTCTAACACTCCAACAACGTATCACAGCTATAGATGGGATTTCTTATACAGTATATATCCTTCCTGGCCTTATAATGATGAATGTAATTACAAACGCCTATAACAATACCGCTTCAAGTATTCTTCAAATGAAACTACTTCAACAAATGCAGGATATGTTAATTACACCTATGAGCAATGTTGAACTAGCACTTGCTTTCATTATTGGTGGTACAGTTCGAGGGTTCATAAATGGTATACTTGTTCTTTTACTTGGCATTGCTATTGTAGGTATGCCTGTGGAACATCCATTAATTGTAATTATATTCCTTATTCTAGTATCATGGGCATTTTCCAGTGCTGGACTAATACTTGGTATCTTAGCTGAAAGCTGGGACAATATTGCTACCATGGTAAACTTTTTTATCACTCCACTTATTTTCCTTGGAGGTGTTTTTTATTCTATAAATATGCTTCCAGGATTCTGGAGAACAGTTTCTTTGATTAACCCTATCTATTATGTAATTAATGGGCTTCGGTATGCAGTTCTTGGCGTCGGCGACACTCCATTTGCAATCTCCTTTTCTGCCGCACTTGCCATGACTATAGTTTTCACTGTCATTGGTATAGGTTTATTCAATAAAGGGTATAGAATTAAGAGTTGATATGAGGGCGCTAGTCGCCATTTTTATTATTAACTCTTTTCTTCTAGGGGAAAATGATCTGACTCCTAATTGGACTCAATATGGTCGACTTGGAAGTAGTCACCTTCAAGAATTAGGCGGGTTAGGTTTTTTTAGATTAAAGCGTATAAAAGATAATTCATATCATGACATACGATTCCTCGGATTATTTATTCCTGATAATGAGATTGCCTCTATACGTTATAAATCAAGCAATAAATATAATAGAGTCCCGCAGTTTTATCGTTTTAATGTTACATCTTTAAGAAGAAATTCAATTTCAGGTCTAAAAATTCGCTACCATTATAATCAAGGTGTTGGTGCCTTTTTATTGGAAAGACCATTTACACATATTACCTCAGAAATTGCACTTTCATTTGACGCTTCTGATTATTTAAATAATACTCGGAAAACTTCCTATTTGAAAAGCGGATTTTTTTGGGACTTAGATGTAAAAAAGACTTCTTTCGCCTTTGACCTAGAATATTTCTATCAAATTAGTGATTTGTTTCCAGGAGAACCAACACTTAGTCGTTATGAAATTTCGGCAGAAGCAAATATATGGATAAGAAAGCCTTGGCTATTGACAGCAGGCTATGAACAAGAATTTTACTTCTCCAAAGAAAGAATTAATATCAGATCATTCTATTTAGCCCTTGGCTTTAAACGGCCAATTAATTGGAAATTATAAGTTTTACAGAAAAATATTATTTCAATTCACTAACGAGTTTTGCAACAGTTTCTTTAGCATCTCCAAATAACATTATGGTATTATCATTAAAAAATAATTCGTTCTCCACTCCAGCGAAACCAGGATTCATACTTCGCTTTAGGACAAAAACTGTCTGAGCATTATCAACATCAAGAATTGGCATTCCAAAAAGTGGGCTGGAATTATCATGCCTAGCTGCTGGGTTAACAACATCATTTGCGCCTATGACCAATGCTACTTCTGTCTCTTCAAATTCAGGGTTAATATCATCTAGATCAAATAATTTATCATAGGAAACATTTGCTTCCGCTAACAGAACATTCATATGACCTGGCATTCGACCAGCAACTGGATGGATTGCATACTTTACTTTAACCCCATTTCCTTCTAACACCTTTTCCAACTCAGCTACTATCTGCTGCGCCTGGGCCACTGCCATTCCATAGCCTGGAACAATTATTACTTGACTAGCATTTTCAAAAATTACTACCGTATCTTCTGGCTCATATGATTTTACCGAACGCGATGGATCTCCTCCTGATTCAGTGGTAATTTGGTCATCGGTTCCAACGCTAGAAAAAAGTACATTCCAGATAGTCCGGTTCATACCTTTACACATAATATTTGTTAGAATAATTCCGCTAGCCCCGACAAGGGATCCACTAATGATTAATGCATTGTTTACTAAAACAAAACCAGTTGTGGCAGCAGCAAGGCCAGAAAATGAGTTAAGGAGAGAAATCACAACTGGCATATCGGCACCTCCAATTGGAAGGACGACTAGACAGCCTAAGATAAGTGATAAACCTATAATAATAAGAATGGCGACCGATAT
>JBJKZS010000114.1:0-19465 GCA_045569115.1 Fidelibacterota bacterium
ATACTGTTAAACGTACAATGAATAATGGAAAGCTTAAATTAAAAAAAACTATCAAATCAAAATTTGTCCAGTTAAAGTTTGATATAATGAATTCAAAATTATATTCTTTCCGATTCCATTCTGGATAAAAAATAAACTCCTTTATTATTTTGTTTATAAAAAGATTGCTACTTCAATCTTTTGGTTTCATTTATTTTTTAACAATATTTTTAGGTTGTGAATCAAAAAGCATAAAACTAAAACCAATAGAATGGTCATTAGTTGATTCAGTAGACATTGAAAGTATAAATCAGGACATTAAGGAAGATAGAGCAACTATTGATGTAGGTATTTATTTTCCCTCTAACTTTGATCCAGACTTTAAAAAAGTAACTCTTGAAAATATTATATCTGGTTTTTTGTCAGCTAAGGAAATTTATTCTTCTACGTCTGTTCAGCTAAAATTACTTTGGATCAAGACTGGAAAAGTTGATGCTCGTTTTCTTTCTCTTCAAGCAAATGAAATTCCTCAAATTCCTCAAACTGAATACACAAATATGTATACTCATATGAAAAGGCACCCATCGATACTAACAAAGCAGGCTTTAGATGCGTTTACCAGTATTATCGAACCAAACCCTGATAATCACCGTACGATCTATCTCATAGCATTGCAGGAGGTGTTTTTTCCTTTTTTAGAGGTTTCAGAAGGACGTAATTGGATGATAAAAACGGTTCGAACAGGAGGTTTGTCATTTCCCTCCTATTCATATTGCAATACTATCCCAAAAAAACTCAGAGGTGTAATTACATTAACAAATCTATCTAGACCAGATCGTCTAAGAAGGACAATAGCCCATGAAATTGGTCATAAAGCAATTAATGTAAGCCATGAGTATGGTGAAATTAATCCTCAGCATGAGATATATGATGAAGGAGGTTTAATGGTTTATGGAAATGGTGAAGAAATAGGCTCAGGGAAAAAAGGACGTTGGCATAGTGAGCGCCTAATGATTTCTCCCTTTATTTACCGTTACGATAAAAATGGTAATAAAACATGGAATAATGACTATGAAGAAGGAGGTCATTATTATGACCCTATATATGGTGATTACGCGATTCTTTTTAAAGGATCACTTGAGATAGATGAAGATTGGTGAGTTCATTTTAATAAAACAATCTTTCTAGTTTGAAACATTGATCCTGTTTTCATGCTAACAATATAAACTCCAGCTGCATTTTTTTCCCCTTTGTCATTTTTCCCGTCCCAAACACAAGTATGAAACCCTGCTTCCATATTATTATTTACTAAGGTACGAATTCTTTTACCTACTAGGTCGTAAATATCAATTTTTATACTTGATACTTCTGGAAGTTCATAAGGAATTGTAGTTGATGGGTTGAATGGGTTGGGGAAATTAGGTTTTAAGGCATAATTCTCTGGAAAATTTTCGTTTAAGGGAGTTGATGAACCTGAAGATATCAATTCCATTTCTTTATTATATAGATAGTAGTAAAACAGCAAATTCTTTTGTCTTTGATCAGCGAGAAAGTTCAATTTTGTTTTTTTTGTTGATTGAGTAGAATTGAATTTTGAGAAATCAATTCTATAGTGATTAAAAATTTTATTTCGATAAGATAGGAAGACACCTTCTTGAGATAAATTCTTATTTGAAAGAATGAGATCTTCATCAGCATTAATAATAGTTATTTCACCAGAGACAACATCAGGTGGCAAAAACATGGTAAAACCATTATCATAGGTAGAAAAATTGGGGGCTATACCAAATTGGTTGGGGACGGCAACATCTTCTTCATTCTCCTCATTAAACCATCTCCACATTCGTGCAAAAGCCATGGCATCTCTTAAATTAATGATTCCATCCGTTTTGAGGGTGAAATATGGCGGGAAACCTTCTACGGGCGCAATATCATCAGTTGGCCAGCGATTCGCAAATTCGCTTATGTCAGAAATATCAATTATTAGGTTATCATCATAATCACCCAAAAGGCGAGTAGCGAATTTTATGGGTATTTGCTCTGTGACTAACTCATGTGAATCCGTAACATTATTTAGATAAAATGAGATGGTATCTAGACTGGAAAAGGGGGGGCGAGTTTCAATAGTAAGAATATTGTCTTTTATTTTGTGCCAAAAATTAATAATTGAATCACTCTTTGAAACTCCCAAAATTTCTAATGAAGTTATTTCTTCTGAAAATACTATTTCTAATTTAGTAGTATCACTGAGTAGAATTCGTTTTTCATCTTGAGAATCAATTGAAGGTGGAGTTAGATCTACATAGATACCATTGCTTAATTCAATGATTTGATTTCCAGCTACATCAGTAGTTTTAACAGCAATTTTATAAGTTTTATCATCCTCAAGTGACAAGCCTGGTAAAAACAATGTTGAATCATTATCGGGGGTTTTCCATTCTATTACGGGAACATTGTCTGGATCGAAAACATTAATTTCATAATTAGATATTCCACTAAGTGAATCAGTAAATCCATACCAGTATGCTACAAGGCTAGAATTAAAATTGATCCAAGATTGATCTGATAAATCATTAAGAATGAAATAAAAAGGAGTAACATCTCTAACGATTCCTGGAATTGGGTCGGTAACATCAATAATAATTCCATTAGAACTAATTGCATTTGACTTATTACCAGCAAGATCAGTGGCAAATACAGTAAAGTAATAAGTTGAATTTTCTTCAAGGGACAATCCTGTTTGAGTAAAAGAATTTTGAATAGGGATTATTTTTGGAAGGACAATATTTGAGTCACCTGGTGATGTACCTATGCTGTAAGTATAAGATTGAATACTACTAGCAACTCCACTACTGATAATATCTGAGAAACCACTCCAGTTTGATGAGAGTTCTTCGACTGAATTTGAATAATCTAGATCAGTATCTGGCTCTATGGACCCATCATTAACAGAGCCAAAATTAGGTGCTGTAAGATCTATAACTAAACCGTTAGATGTAGTTGTGTCTGATTTTCCTGTAAAATCTGTACCTCTAACACTGATGAAATAAGTAAAACCTTCAATTAGATTAAGTCCAGCATGAGTTTTTCCTGTCCCTGTAACGGAAACCCACGGAATGGTGTTTTTTAGATCAGAAAGAGAAGTTCCAATAGCATATTCATAACTTATACTTCCGTTATCAGTAAATTCATCCCAATTAAAAGAAATCTTATCTCTTTTATTCCACCAATCAACATCTGTTGATTCACCATCCCTAATTCCACCAGCTACAGGCTTTGAAAATGGTATGGATGATATCTCATTAGAATAGGAACTGATGTTTCCTAATAAATCTTCAGCTATCATTCTATAATAATATGTTGTATCATTTGAAAGAGGTGTTATCGTTTCAGATAATTGAGATATTAATGAAATAGTTGATATAGTAGTTGTAGGGGCTTTTCCTGTTCCGCCGTAAATAATGTATTTAGAAAAATCTGCTTCAGAATTTGATGCCCAGGATAGCGTGATGGATTGATTGTCAGCAACAGCGATCAATCCACTAGGTGCGTCAGGTGCTAAACCATCAATTATAAATGTTTGGTCATTTTCAAGATTCGCTATTGGTGCAAAGTTAATCATAACATTGCCTTGATTATCAAGAATGGAAGGGGATGATCCATTAGCACTTAATGTTATACTTTTAACAGATAGTTGCGAGGTTTCATCTCCACGCTGTACGATATATGTTGAAGATGCTGAAAGAGAAGCTGTTGCAAATGCTTCAATATATATAGATCGGTCCGTATCACCAGTTTCTAATACAATTTCTAATCTTGCATCAATTAGTGAGACAGCTTTACTGAAATTCAGAGTTATATTGATGCTGCTTCCCAAATTATAACTTCCAGCATCTGTTGTGGAAGTAATAGATGAAATCTCAGGAGCTGTAGTTTGGCTACATAGGCTTGAAACAAAAATTAGAAGGTATACTTTACTGACTTTTCCAAACATCTATTATACCGGGAAGTTTAGTCTTAATTTTTATTGGATTGTCATTTTGATCTACAAATTCTGTACTGTCTGTGTACTGGATAATTATTTTACCAGGAACATTTGCTCTAATTTCAATATTTGCGAGACTACCAGTTTCTGAACCAGTTTCAAGACTGTCTAAACCATAGGATGTTGTATAAATATCTAAAATACCTGATAGTGTATCATTATTATAATTAAAGAATGGTTCTGTAGTTGAATTAAGCAGTTCCCCAGGAAGAACAGAGCTTATATTAATTTTTTGTTTCTCATAATTAATCTGAATGTGAGCGCCGCTAAGTTCATTAACTTCCATAGCATAAACTCCTAATGTAATGGTTTCACCAGTTTGAATAGAAACGCTGTCTGGAAAAAAAACTAATGCTGGTAGACTTACGCCAATTAGTTTTGATTCAACAACATCTAATGGATTGTCAAAACTTTTTACTGGAAGTTTTTCACAACCGAATAAAAGTATTAAAATGGAAATTAATAATTTAATTGAGTGCAAGTATAAGCCTCAATTGGAATTCGTTTTTTATATGATGGTGCGAAAACCTTATGGAAATATCATCAAGAATCTCATCAGTTGAAGGCGATATAAGATAAGCATGAAAAATATTTAGTATCCATAAGCTTGATATAATGTTGGTAATTTTCTTTCGCTCATTAATCGATGATTTTGCTAAATCATAAGTTTTTATCATTTCATTACGATAATTATCAATATCATTGACATCAGTTGATGTAAGATAAAGGTCTTCGTATTGATAGTATTCATCATAAGAATCTTTCCATGTCAAATATTCACTTAAAGCAAATGAGCCTAGTATAAGTTGGGTAGAGAGCCAAGCTCCACCGGTTAATTTATTTTTAAGGTAGTACTGACCTAAACCAGGCACTGCGGTAGAAAGTAGGGTGGCCTTAAGACGTGTTCTTTTTTCAGTAATTCCTTGTAAGGCTAAAGATCTTTCATCGATATATTCGTGTTGTCTTTGTACCTCAGGAGGCTGAGGTATATTTAAAATCACATAAGCCATATATTCCACTTCATTGAAAAGACTTTCTTCTTCACCACTAAAATCAAATTCATGTGAATTAGTAACAGTATCAGATTCAATATTAATTAAAAGTCCTTTTATTCGATAGATTTCATCATCTTTCCAAATAGAAGAAACAATTACTTCTTCCGCATTCAATAGTCCTCCGATTTCTTTACCACACCATTCCTCAGCACACCATCGATTATTAACTTTGTCTCCCTCTAAAATATCTCGAACAGATTCGGCTGGTATAATGTCTCGTCCTATTTTTGCTGATATAATTTCTCTGAATTGTTCTGATAAGGTTAGGATTGTTTCATCGGATATCTCTAATGGTGCAATATCTAATACGGCTAACTGTTGAGATTTAATTGATGATAATACTACAAAAGCAATCAATAATATACATTTATGGAATAAATTAAGATTACCTTCTATATGTTCTATTTTATTCATACCCTATCAATTTACGCCATGTATGGAAAAAGTCCTTAATTGGTAAAAGTAAGCACGGAAACAATAAAATTAGTCTTGATTTTGAAAATCGACATTAGAACTTTTTAAGTTAAAAGGTAATGAAATTTAAATTTATTCTTTATATCCTTATTCTTTTTTCATCAGAAATATTTAGCCAAGATTTTTCGCCGACTATCTATTCTAATGATTTGCAATTGGGTGAGGAAGTAAAGGCTTCTGGAAAAAAACTTATGTCTCAAGAAAATGGTTTTATTCTTATTTCTAATGAATCAAGCTTTAACGAAGAAACATTAATTGTTGGAGTTCATGGGGGGAAATCAGAAGGGTATGAATGGATTTATGGGTTAAAAGCTTTGTCCAATGAGTATAAAAACACCTATTTTTATAGATATAATTGGAATGTTTGCCCAGATAGCGCTGCAATAGATTTTTCCCATGAATTAACTACTCTTATTGGATTAACCGAAGGAGTAGAAAGAATAGTTGTTTTTGGTCATAGTTATGGTGGAATAGTAGTAACGGTTCTTGCATCAAAGCTACACTTCAATATTCCTATTGAAATCCATTCAATTGCTTCGCCATTACGCGGTTATTCAAGTCTTCTAAAAAGATGCGAAATTGAAACCAAGAGAGATGGTTACCTTGATTTCAAACCATGGAAAAAAAATATAACACATTTTCAATGGCGAACTCAACATAAGCTTGATGGGGCTTTTAGAAAAATGAAAGAAGATCCTCAGCAGGTTGATCTTTATGACAGCAATGTTACTTTATTGCCTGAAAGTATGAATGGAAGAAGGCTTGGCCATAATTGGTCAATTACTTGGGTAGTAGATGAATTCCTACGAATTCCTCATAAACTTTAAGTTCGATTTGGATTGATACTAACTTCGGTGGTGTTTAAACTATCCCGCCGTGGTAAGGCTCTTAGTTTTTAGTTTATTTATATCTTCTAATGTGCTTTTTACTAAAGAAAGTGCAGTACGATATTTCCGCTCAGAAAAAACCTTCATAAGTGATTCTGATATTTCAATTAAAGATCTGAGATTTAGAAATTATATCGAAGTTCGTTACGATACTTCGGGCATTATAACAAAAAAATCATATTTCAAAATAGGAAATAGACTTGATCGCTTTGAAGTATTTGAATATGATAACATGGGTGAGATTTCTGTTAAATCACTCTTTACTAAGGATAGTACTCTAAGAAAAATTACGCGTTATGGTATTAATGACGCTCCTTCAGAAAAGTTTATTCGATACACGTATGGTTTAAGTAAAGTTCGTGACTATGATGACAGATTTACCTCTGTTGAATATAATGATACCGGACAAGTTCAAGTTTACAGGTTTTATGATGTTAACGGATTTATGTATGGAGTTATCGAACTTCAATATAATGATGAAAATATGGTTCGTCAGGAGGATTGGATTCTTATGCCATCTAGGAAAGTTGTCCGGCGATATGTTAAAAATTACGATGAACGAACTGGTGAAACAGATATTTGGGAGTATGATTCTACGCTTACTGTTGTTAATTCGATGACGTTGAATTCGGAAGGTAGAGCTCCAATTATTACTATTGAATATCCCGCTGATAGCATACCAATAAACACGTCGAATTTATCCTATTATTTAAAAGAGGATCTTGCTAGTGGATTAATTAAGTGGGATTGGATAGGGGGTAAAAGGGATAGTTTAGGACCTTACTTTTCTAACCTTGTATCATCTGAAAGAAGTCGAGGAAGACATAAAGAAAAAAAACTCCGTAATCCACCTGTCTTACAGGATAGTTCAATCTATCAAATAACTTTCTCAGGAATTGGAGAAAGCGGCTATCCGGCTGAGGATATAATATTATCTACAGTAACATTTGATATTACTCCACCAAATTATACTATTGACGCTCCAGCATTTACTAATGTGCCTAGAATATCTTATAACCCTAATGAGGCTCTTTCTTCAGCTGAGATAGTTTGGGTATGGGAAAGGGGAAAAAAAGATGAAACTTCTCCCCATGTCATAGGACTTTCTGAAGGAATGCTACAATCGGGACAAAAAGATTCTGTCATTTTTAGAGAAGACGTCCAGTTAATAGATGGAACTACTTATTCCGTGCTTTTTCAAGGTAAAGATATGGCTGGGAATAAAGGGCCATTTCTTTCTGTAAATAGCGTTCTTTATGACACGACACGACCTGAGTTTACTTGGGACTCTCCTGATAGTGGTGGCTATGCAAATAGTTCTGTGATTAGTTATATTTCTAGTGAGGATCTTTCTAATGCTCAAATCAAGTGGATCCAAGCTAATATAGATGAAGATGAAGCAGAACCTTATATAATTGATCTGGCAGGAAGCGAACTTGATGGGGGAGAACATTTGTATGAGGCTCTTTCAAAAAAACCAGAATTAATTAATGGTGGCCTTTATACCATTATAATGACAGGTGAAGACCTTGCTGGGAATACTGCAAATCCTGTTATTATCAATAATATTATTTTTGATACAACTCCACCATCTTTATTGGCAATTGCTCCTGAGCCAGGAATTTCAATTAGAAGCGGAGAGGTTATTTATACATTAGACGAGGATTTTTCATCAGCAGAAATTGATTGGATTTTGGAGAATGTTGATGGGAAAGATGAGCGAAATATAAAAATTCAACTTACTGATGAAGGATTAAAGTCTGGAGACCATAGATTGGCTGATTCGACATTTATTGAGAAGCTCACAGATGGTGGAACTTTCACAATAAGATTGACAGGAAGGGATAAAGCAGGAAACGAAGCCCTGCCTTCGTCAATTGAAAATATTAAGTTTGATGTAACAGCACCTGAATTTGTAGATGTAACTCCAGGTGATTGCACTTTTGTGATGACCTCAGCTGTAACTTATACTTTAACAGAAAATTTATCTGAAGCTTCTATTATTTGGACACAAGTCGGTGGAGAGCCAGACTTTGCTTCTCCACAGATTATGGATATTCCATTTGATCATTTAACTGAGGGCTTTCATGATAGCGTAATGGCGAATCAACAACTAGTTCTCCAAGATGGAAGTATTTATGTGATTTCATTTATGGGCGTCGATGCTGCAGGGAACCGATCCCTTGGAGCATCATCTACAGATGTGATGTATGATATTACTCCACCAGAGATAAATTTAAGTTTTCCAGTAAATGGAAGTCATGTTCCTACTACAGTCATTTCATATAATTCAAGTGAACGTTTGAAAACGGGGGCTGTTATCTGGGAATGGATTGATGGGAAGCTTGATGTCAGGGCTCCACATACAATTACTATGAACGGAAATGAGCTTTCTAAGGGCAATCATAACTTTATTGATATGAACCAATCGCCTAATCTTGTTTCAGGTGGAATTTATCGAGTAACAATTGAAGGTAAAGACTTAAGTGGGAAGGCTTCTGACCCTATAACTGCTATGCGCGTTACATTTGATGATACGCCACCTGAACTATCTATCACTTCACCAGAAATGGCATCACATCGAAATGCTCCAGCTATTGGATATGAGCTTAGTGAATCTCTGTCATCAGCCTCAGTAGTTTGGGATAGAAAAGATGGTGCCGAAGATCCGACTTCACCTCATATTTTGTCTCTCGAATCATTTGAATTGTCAGGAGGTTTTCACCCAGATTCATTGCCAGCAAACATTCCTTTTCTTAAGGACGGTGCTATATACGATTTATACATGGTTGGTGTAGATAGCGCTGGTAATATTTCTGACACAGTATTTGTATCTGATATTAACTATGACATTACTCCACCAGTTCTAGAGGTAAATTATCCTATAACTTCAATTCCAACTAGAAATATTGAAGTTTCCTATTCTCTTTCCGAAAATTTAAAATCTGGCGAAATAATTTGGACTTCTATTGACAGCACTACTGGAGATATGAAACAGTTTATTCAGGTTATGTCTGAGAGTGAACTCGTCGAAGGGTTTCATGAACGTTTAGCTATTAAAAATTCACCTCCAGCTCTTATTGAAGGGATTATCTATTCTGTAGCTTTTAACGGTATGGATCTAGCGGGAAACAAGTCAGAACCAGTTATAGTTGCTGATGTTATGTTTGATGCAACAAAACCAATATTTGCTGAAGTTAGACCAGATAGTGGGGGTTTTATTAATAACAGTAATTTAACCTACAATTTAAGTGAGTCGATAGCTTTAGGGTCGGCGTTATGGGAATCAAAATCGCCAGAATTAGATAGCATAATTATTCACACTGCTGATTTTGAAGGTGAAGAACTTGCTATTGGTTTACATGAAAAAATTTCTCTATTAAATTCTCCTCAGCTTGTAAATGGAGCAATCTATACATTTAAAGTTGCTGGAGAGGATGCTGCTGGTAATAAGTCTGATACAATTATTGTTGACAATATAACTTTTGATGCCGATCCGCCAATAATTGAATTATTATTCCCTTCGGAAAGATCTTTCATATCAACATCGAACCTTTCTTATTCTTTTAGTGAAGAATTATCTTTGGCTAATGCGAATTGGGAATGGTTGGAGGGTACTCGAGATACCGCTGAAATTCACAATGTTCAATTGGTTAACGACGAGTTATTAGAAGGAGATCATATAGATACAAAGTTTTTTGATGCTCCTAATCTTGCTGAAGGAGGTGTCTATCGATTAACTTTAAGCGGACTAGACAGAGCTGGTAACGAAGCAATCCCAATTATTCTGGAAAATCTTACTTTTGATGCTACGGCTCCTCTTTTTGATGACTTTACTCCAATCCTTTCATCTTATATAAATGGCCCGCTTATTGGATATTGGTTGAGTGAAAACCTTAAAGAAGGAAAACTTACTTGGGAACATATTGGCGGAACTTCTGATGAAAAGGCACCTCACATAACAAATTTTGTTGGATCAGAGCTCAATGCTGGAACACGAGCTCCAGGGTTAATGGCGGAAACGCCTTTGCTAGTCGATGGAGCAATTTACTCTTTAAAAATACTTGGTTTAGATCCAGCAGGAAACATTTCTGATACACTTCGAATTGATTCAGTCTATTTTGATATAACAGATCCTCAAATAACAGTTTTGTATCCTGATACAAACAGTTTTGTAAACACAGCTGAAATTAAATATTCATTATCTGAAAATATATTAGAAGGGACAATAACGTATCAACGTATTGGCGGCAATGCGGATCTACGTTCACCACACATTATAAAAATTGATGAAGAGAGTTTAGTATCCTTTGGATTACATGATTCCTTGGATCCCTCAATCTTACCACAACTCCAAGATGGCTCATTATATCGAATAACTTACGCAGGAATAGATAGGGCTGGTAATGAAGCAATTCCCATAACAGTAGAAAACGTATCATATGATATTACAGCTCCTATAATTTCAAATCTTGCTCCTTTAGATAGTATAGCTGTCAACCATACCCGCTTTTCATATAATCTTAATGAAGCTATGGTAGAAGGTTCTATCCGATGGACAAACTATGGGGGAGCTGAGGACAGCAAGTCTCCACATACGATCTCCTTATTTCCTGAGATGATGTCTATTGGAAACTCAGGAGAAATTAATCTAGAAACCCCACCACCATTAATTGATGGTGGTGAGTATTTAATAGAAATTTTTGGAAGTGATATTGCTGGTAATAATGCTGACACAGTTAAAATTTCATCAATTACATATGATATTACTCCCCCGGAATATCTGGTAACTTATCCTTCAACTGATATTTACGTTCCAGATTCAAGGCTATCATTTTCATTATCTGAGAGTCTTTCTACTGGGGTTATTTCCTGGATACATACAGGAGGTAGTGCGGATCCTCGTTCACCCCATGAAATTTCTTTGAGTAATGAAGAGTTATTGTCAAAACCTTTTGATGGATATTTAATGAATCAACCTACTCTAGTAGATGGAGCTAGTTATAGAATAACGTTTAATGGAGAAGATCCAGCTGGAAATCAAGTTGATGAAGTTTTTCTTAAGGATGTAAAGGTTGATTTTTCTCCTCCAATCATTACAGTCTCTTCACCTTTGTCTGGGGCTGCAATCAAAGAACCAATTATTTCTTATTCCATTAGTGAAGATCTTAAGGATGGGACAATGTTTTGGACTCAAATAGAAGGAGTAGCTGATCCAGCTTCTCCCCATATGGTTCCTCTTGATTCTGATGAACTTCTATCTGGTGATCATCCTGATGTCAATCTAATTTTTCCACCTCTTTTGTCAGATGGTTCAATATATAATTTTGCTTTTGTTGGAATTGATTATGCTGGGAATCAATCAGATACACTAATCATTGAAAGTTTAAGGTATGATGTCACAGAACCAATTATTACGGTTAATAGTCCTGTTGATGGAGATTACTTAAATGAAATTCTACCATCCTTTTCATTTTCTGAAGATATGTTAGAGGCAACTATTACATGGACTCAAATTGGTGGCGTAGAGGATGTTAATACACCCCATGAATCTGTTTTGACGGGAAATGAACTTTTATCCGGCGATCATGTAAAAACAGCCTTACTTAATCTGCCGGCTTTGGTAGATGGTGCTATTTACTCAGTTTTATTCTCAGGGTTAGATTTAGCTGGAAACTATGCTCAAGAGGTTTTCATTGACAAAGTTACTTATGACATTACGTCTCCAGTTATTGCAATCTCTTCACCAGAATCAAATATTTTTATTGATAAGCCTATGGTTTCTTTTTCTTTAAGTGAAGATTTAGCGTCTGGTGAATTTCTTTGGAGAGATTTAAGAAGTTCTGCAAACAATTTATCAATAAAATTATCTTCTAGTTTGAAAGTAGCTGGAGATTATCCAGAAATAGATCTTTCTGATTCTTTGAGTTTACTTGATGGTTCAGCATATTCCATATTAATGACTGGGGAGGATTTGGCTGGCAACAAAGCTGAACCAGTTTCTATAGAGAATGTTGGCTATGATACATCACCTCCTACATTAACTATAGATTATCCTAATGAAGGCGATTATGTTAATAGTAACGTTATTTCCTACAATTTAAGTGAACCTTTAAAAGAAGGAAAATTAACCTGGGTTAGAACAGGAGGTGTAGAAGACCCCTCTCAACCCAGAATAATTAACTTAAGTAATTCAATGCTTACCTCCGGTAGTCACCCAGAATTATTATCAGAAGATATTAATCCTTTGGTAGCGGGGTCTATGTATACTCTTACTCTTGAAGGAATAGATATGGCTGGTAATGCTGGAGAGAATTTTACTGTTACTAATATATCATTTGATAATATTGCCCCAAATATTATTGCCAATTACCCTCAAACGGATCAATTTGTTAATACCAAAGAGGTTGATTATAGTTTATCAGAATTATTCAAAAGAGGACAAATTTCCTGGATAAGAACAGGTGGTAGTGCAGACCCATATTCGCCGCATGAGATAACATTGAATGAATCTGAGCTTAATGATGGTGATCACCCTCAATCAATTACATCAAATGTTCCTAATCTTGTTGATGGATCAATATATAGCATTGTATTTAGTGGGGTAGATATGGCAGGGAATGCTTCTGAGGAAGTTACTATACCAGGGGTCACATATGATGTTTCAGCTCCTTTATTTACTTTAGAATGGCCAGAATCCATGAAAGCTATTAATGGATCTGAAATTTCATATAGTCTTTCAGAAAAAATGCAAAAAGCATCATTAGTTTGGAAACATGTTGCTGGTGTGGCTGATCCAAGTTCACCTCACACTGTAGAATTGCTTGGTGATGAGAT
The DNA here is from genome assembly GCA_045569115.1 of Fidelibacterota bacterium. Taxonomy (GTDB): domain Bacteria; phylum Fidelibacterota; class Marinisomatia; order Marinisomatales; family S15-B10; genus S15-B10. The sequence continues at coordinate 13,278 of JBJKZS010000114.1, forward strand.
GCTAAATGGAAGTTTTGAAAAGGTAGGTCTAACGATGGAACCCACTCTTGTTGATGGAGGTATTTATGATATTTCAACAATAGGTAATGATCTTGCGGGAAACAATTTAACATCCTCCACAATTCAACAAGTTCTATTCGATGTAACTCCACCAAGTATAATTGCTTCTTTTCCTGCACCTACTTCCTTCGTTAGAACTTCAGCAATCTCCTACAATTTAAGTGAAACGCTATCTGAAGGTAAGGTCGTTTGGGAGAGGACTGGAGGCGAAATTGACGCATCGTCACCACATGAAGTCCGATTATCGGGATTAGAATTGTCGATGGGAGAGCATAATGAAATTGTTCTCACCAATGCACCAAATCTTGTTAGTGGTTCAGTTTATTCAATTTCTTTTGAAGGAATTGATCCAGCAACCAATAATGCTTCTGGAATGACGATCGAATCAGTCACATTTGATAATGTGCCACCTTTGTTAACTATTAAGACTTCAAATGATTTATTAGCAATAAATGAACCTCGATTAACTTACTCTATCAGTGAGAATTCTATTTCCGGTATAGTTACTTTTGAGCAAACTTCTGGAAATACGGATCCTAATTCTCCACATGAGGTGGTATTAGTAGAATCGGAACTTTCAAAAGGGGAGCATGCGGGAGCTATATTTTCAAATAGCCCAACTTTAGTGAATGGAGGAATTTATAGAATCAGTTTTACAGCGACTGATGCTGCTGGTAATGAGGCTGAAACTGTTCGAATTAATGGAATATTATTTGATTCGATTAAACCTCTAATAACTTTAAACTCACCAGAACTTCCTCTAAACACTAAAATCCTAGATATTGATTATACATTATCAGAAGAATTATCTTCTGCTACGGCTACCTGGACAAGAACTGGTGGAAAGGAAGATTCTGAGTCTCCTCGTGTAATAGAATTATCTGTACCTGAAAAGGGGGAAGGAAATAGAAAAGGAACTCTTTCTAATCAAATACCTTTAGTTGATGGTGGTATTTATACATTGACGATTAATGGTTCGGACGCTGCTGGAAATAAAGCTGATGAAGTATCAGTTGCAGGGATAAAATACGATATTTCGCCGCCTATGTTTTCGGCCATAAATCCTACTGAAGGATACACAAATGGAAAGACTTTCAGTTATAATATTGATGAGACAATTGTCTCTGGTAATATTATCTTCAAGAATGCACCTAATAATACAACGCGAGATGGAGGAGCTCCACATACAGTCATATTATCAGGGCAAGAATTAAAAAAAGGCCCTCATAATTCAATAGATTTAAGTGATCCGCCTACCTTAGTAAGTGGAGCTAGTTATTCTGTTGCCTTTTCTGGGACTGATTCATCAGGAAATACATCTGATCCAGTGAATATTGGTCCTCTTATGTTTGATAATACATCTCCTGTTGTCATTGTAACAGGGCCTAGTTCAGGCAGTTCAGTAAATAATCCAAGTGTCAGTTATGAACTTTCTGAAACTCTACTCTCTGGTAAAATAACATGGAAATCAAACACAGGATCTTCCCAAGAGAAAAGTCTATCAGGAAATGAATTAATTGGTGGACTCCATGAATCTATAACTTTAACTGATTCCCCATCTCTTTCTGATGGATCTACGTATACATTGGAATTTTCTGGTGTAGATAATGCTGGAAACTCCATGGATCCTGTAACAATATCTGATGTGACATTCGATGTCACTCCACCAAGATTTAGTCTTGATTTTAGTAATAGTGCACCAGGTAGAGGTCTATTTAATCATAATTATCCCATTGGTATGACATTTAGTGAGGATATGGGAGAAGTAATTTTTCGTTGGGAGCGTGAGGGGGGAAGTGAAGATCCTGATTCACCTCATTATCTCAATGTTGCTGAAGAAGATCTCGGAAGCGGTGATCATCCATCAATTTTAGTACCAGGCTCTGAAAATATTTTAATTGGAACTTCATATACTCTTACAGTCGCAGTAAAAGATAAAGCTGGAAATGCAGGAAAATCCCAAACTGTAGAAAATATAGATATAGTGAGACCTCTTGATGGAGACTGGGCTTACCAAGGAATTGCTGTAATTTTATGGTCATTCAATGATGGTAAGTTTACTCAAGGGGTTCTTTTTGGCAATACTCTTGGTGATGAAAAACCAGGAGAATATGCCATTGATTGGTCGAAGAGACCTTTTAGAATGGCGATTAAATATGACGATGGGACTAGACGTTATGGTTTGTTTGAGTTTATTGGGCATAATCGTTTACGGGTTGTTTCATCTTCCGAGAAAAGACCATCGTCGTGGTCTGATGGTGATTATTTTGAATTTGACTATAGAGAAAAGAATATTCCATAAAATTCTTTTTTTGAGGAATATCAATTAAATTTCCTTTCGAAAATTTTATAAATAATGATTTATTAGGAGATAATAATGGCTAAAGGAACGAGTTTTGCTGAAAAAGCACAAAGAGGCGCAAAAAAAATGAGAAGAAATTTACTGTTGTAAAGTATGTAAAATCAGTTGTTGCGGAAAAAACTGGAGCAATACGTTTTCAAGAATCTATGCTAAAGGTTCCTGAAGATAAAAATTTGGACTCCTACCTTAAGGAACTGGAAGCAGGGCCTGTTAAAGAAAAGGTCGAAGTAGAACAAGTTGATGCTGAAACACCGGTTGAGGAGACTTCAGTGGAAGAAAATCCTGTAGTAGAGGTTGTTGAAACACTAGCTGAGGACGCTCCTGCTGAAGAAGCTCCTGTAGAAGCTGCTGAAGTGGCTGAAGTAGCGCCAGCTGAGGACGCTCCTGCTGAAGAAGCTCCTGTAGAAGCTGCTGAAGTGTCTGAGGAAGCGCCAGCTGAGGACGCAGAACCTAAAGAAAAAACTGAAAGTTAAAGCTAGACTTTGTTGATAACAGTTTGAGTTTAATAATTGTCTCAAACTATTTTTTCCTATTTCAAATTTTAATTTTAAAAACTGATTAAGAGGCTATTATGAAATACTTTATTGCCTTATTCTATTTGGTCGGATCTATTTATGCCCAGTGTAATGCTGATAACTGGGAAAAATTTTATAATACCGATTCTCATGACATGGAAGGGTGTAATCTGGAAGGAGCAGCCTTAATTAATGCTAATCTAGAAAATGCTAACCTACAAAATGCTGATCTTACCGATGCTTTTTTGGGGGGCGCAAACCTTTCAGGAGCTAACTTAAAAAATGCTAAGCTTAAGGGAGCCACACTTATAGAAGTAAACTTGGAATCTGCAAACATTGAAAATGGAAATCTTTCTGATGCTAATCTTAGAGATGCCAACCTAGTTAAGGCATTTCTTTCAGGTGCAAACTTTATGATGACAGATCTTGGAGGTGCAAATCTTTCAGAAGCTAAACTTATGGATGCTAATCTATCAGGAACAAACCTTACAGCATCAAAGCTTAACATGAGTGATCTAAGTAGAACAAAATTTATAGGGTCCGTGTTAAAAAATGCTGAGCTGAATAAAGCAAACCTAAGTGACACAAATCTTTCCAAAGTTAATCTAAGAGGTGCCTCTCTAAAAGAAGCAATTTTAGATAATTCGAAATTAACAGGAGCATCATTGGTAAATGCTGATTTTGAAAATGCTAGCCTAAAGAATTCAGACCTTACAGGAACAATGATTCATGGAGCAAACTTCACTTTTGCAAATCTTTCGGGAGTAAAGTCAAGTGATATAACAGGCAAGCCAAAGGATAAAAGTTTAGAAAAAGAGATTAGTGAAGAATGGGCATTAATTAATGGAAGAATAATAAGTTTTCAATCTATAGATAATAATGGAAATGAGTCTATTGACTGGGATGAGCTGATAGTCGCATTGAAAAATATAAATAAGTAAAATAAAACTTTAGGAATTAACCGTATATTCATTAATATAAGAATATAACATATTTTGGAGAGGTGGCCGAGTGGTTGAAGGCGCACGCTTGGAAAGCGTGTTAAGGGGTAACTCTTACGAAGGTTCGAATCCTTTCCTCTCCGCTGTCTGAAGCCCCTCTTTCTGAGGGGTTTCTCGTATATAGTTGAAATTAACCCACTGTATTGTTAGTTTGTACTCTTGGATACTCTTAAGAACCTTGATTCACAGGATGTGACAGTGAAATGTGTGACAGTAGAAACGCCATCAGCTTTCTCAACCACTTTCCCAATCTCAATCTGGTAAATGACGGGGGGACGGTCGGGATGAAAGAATGCATTACATCTGAATCGATTCATAACTTTATCAAATCTTTTTTAAGATACTATCATGCTGACTTTAGCTGTTAATTATCTGAGGCTATTAATTTTAGAGATGTGGTCTCTTTGCCAGGAGATGGCACCTTTTCTGCTATTGGGAATGGCTATTTCTGGGCTTATTTCCATGTTTATAGATAGCCGTTTCATCTTAAAGCATTTGGGCTCAAAGAACTTCTTTTCGATTGTAAAGTCCACTTTTTTCGGCATACCTCTCCCTCTCTGTTCATGCGGAGTCATACCAGTTGCTGCTACTCTCAGGGAAGCAGGTGCTTCTAAAGGATCAACCGTATCTTTTCTTGTCTCTACGCCTCAGACAGGGGTGGACAGTATTTTCCTGACCTATGGAATGCTTGGTCCTATATTCGCACTGTTCAGACCTCTGGCTGCTTTTATTTCTGGGATATTCAGTGGTTTGGTAATTAATAGTTTTGATGATGATACTCATCATCATCAAAACTTCGAAACAGGTAAACAAACGAATAGGAATAAACCGTTGCTTAAAAGATTAGAGTTGGGAGTTAGATATGGGTTTTTGTCCCTGCCTTCTGACATAGTGGTTCCCCTTTTTCAAGGAATAATCATAGCAGCTGCAATAGCCATTTTTGTTCCCCCTAATTTTATTGCTGACAAATTCTCTTTCAATTCATATTTCATGCTTTTTATGATGCTTTTCGTATCATTGCCCATTTACGTTTGTGCAACGGCATCGATACCGATCGCTTTGGTCCTTATGGCCAAAGGTGTATCTGCCGGCGCAGTTTTCGTATTTTTGATGGCCGGACCCGCAACAAACGCTTCATCAATAGTTGTTATAAAAAATATTCTGGGTCGAAAAACCATGTACCATTTTCTGCTTCTCACCGCATGTACAGCTATTGTATTTGGCTTTATACTTGATACCTTTATAATCATTGATCCATTTACCATGTCGGGCGCTTCACACGTTCATACAACTGATGTCTGGGGGGGGCTGTCCCTGACGATTCTCTTTCTTCTGATCTTGCTTAACGCCTATGTATACAAGCTTAAAGGAGGGGTAATAGAGACCGGTAAAGGTGAAAATGATTTTGATGCATCAAAGGACCGCCTCTCCATTGGGGTTAATGGCATGACTTGCACCCACTGCAAAGAAAGTGTCGAGAGTGCGGTGTACAGCTGCAGCGGGGTGGAGAACGCATCTGTTAACCATAAAACCGGTGAAGTCATGGTGTCAGGAAGTGGACTTAATGAGGATGAAATCAGAGAAAAGATAAAGCGCAAAGGCTTCTCATTAAATTAAAATGATCAGCGAACGGTTCTTAGTGTATCATGCTTTCAAATCAGCTTTCGCAACCACTTTCCCAACCTCAATCTGAATTACAATGGTGGAGAAAGGGCTAAAAATGGCGATGTAGATACGGATTATGTAGATACGGAGCCATTAACAAAGGAATTCGCTCCTCGGTAGAGTAGGTTAAATACGCCGCACTCGAAATGCGGTTAACACATTGTGTTACGGGAGTTCGAATCCCCCTCTCTCCGCTCCTCTACAACCCCTCTTTCTGAGGGGTTTGTCGTAATGGGTTGACGGAAGCCCAATTTCTATGTATTTTAGTCACAGAATGTCAAATAATATCATATATACCCCCAATGTGCCCACAGAATGTGTGCCCACAGTTCCACATCAGCTTTCTCAACTACTTTCCCAATCACAACCTGGTAAATGACGGGGGGAAGGTCGGGATGAAAGAAGCACCCACATCGTGTGTCTGAAGCCCCTCTTTCTGAGGGGTTTGTCGTATATAGTCATGTTAACTCTTGACTCTTTATCATTTAGAGTCTTATAGTCCCATATGGACAGGTTAAGTAATAAATGGGACACACATTTGTGGGACACAAGGCGAGGGGTGGGTAATAGAGCCCAAACACCTCG
>JBJKZS010000115.1:0-19209 GCA_045569115.1 Fidelibacterota bacterium
TGAAACTTTAAAACCACTCAATATTATGTCAGAATTAATGCCGGAAGATATTCTCCCAATTAGCAGTAAAGAAATGACACTGCAGATGGGTCAAATTTATCATGATGCAGGAGACATTGAGAAGGGTAAAACAATTTTTAGGAAATTTCATGATTCTACTAGGCCTGATATTGTTGGATTCTTGCTCAACATTTATAAGCAGAATGGATATATTAATGAATCAATAGATATTCTACAGCGTTGGACTGAGACATTCCCAACTGATACCAATGCTATAGCTCTGCTTAAACGTTACCTTACTGAGGTTACTTCTCCTGAATCTTGATCTAGTTGAATTTCCACTAGTTTCAATAATTATACCGCATTTTAAAGGAATTGAGACTTTATCTGAATGTCTTGATTCTGTAAATACCTCAACTTATTTAAATAGGGAAATAATCGTTGTAGATAATGCATCAGGAGATGGTAGTTCTGAATGGGTGCAAGAAAATCACCCTGATATAATTCTTGTAAAGAACAAATTAAATGAGGGCTATGCGGGTGGTTGTAATCGCGGTGCGGAATTGGCAAATGGCGATTTTCTTATGTTTTTAAATAATGATACAACTCATATTAATAATTGGGTAGAACTTCTTGTGGAAGAGATGCTATCCAATCCAAATACTGCTGCCGTCCAACCAAAAATACTAAATTATTATAACACCGAACTTTTTGATTATGCTGGAGGATGTGGTGGTTCGATAGATGTATTAGCCTTTCCTTTTGCTAGAGGTAGATTATTTAATTCCCTGGAGGTTGATTCAAAACAATATGACAATGAAAAAAATATTTTTTGGGCCTCTGGAACAGCTTTACTAGTTAGAAAAACAGACTTTAATAAAGCTGGAAAATTCGACGAAACTTTTTTTGCTCACCAAGAAGAAATTGATTTACAATGGAAATTTCATCTTATGGGTCGAAATGTAAAGGTAGTACCAGAGTCAGTGGTGTATCATAAAAATGCTGTTACTTTACCAGCTAAATCAATACGAAAACAATATTTAAATCATAGGAATTCTATTTTAATGCTTATTTCAAATTACTCTTTGCCAATAGTATTATATTTATTACCGATTCGATTAGCTCTAGAGATTGTTGCAATAGCATATGCTCTATTTCTTTTTGATTTGAGACATGTTGTGGGAATTATCAAATCATTAGCATGGATATTATTTCACCCAAAAATTATATATTTGCGTCGTCAACACACAAAAAATCTACGGAAGGTAAAAGACAGAGACATTTTATCTGAAATGTATAAAGGAAGTATAGTATTGGATTATTTTATTTTTCGAAAAAAGAATTATCGAGATTTGTTTCCAACCCCAAGTTGATATTTAGCTTTATTATCGGGATCTAGTTCTGAGAGCCTAGTCAATATTTTTAACTTTGAGGGAATTTCATCTGGCATTCGACTTAATACTTCGGCATGTCCTTTTAGAAAAATAATTGAATAGTGTTCTCGAGGATATTTTGAAAAAGTTTTTTCAAAATTTTTCAACATTTCATTTAAAGCAATATCTGCGCCTTCTAAATTATCTTCTTCAATAAAACTCATAGCATCATAAAAATGAAATTTGGCAAGGCGAGTTTCTCTATATTTAGTTAGAAGGTCTACCATTTCCATTCGATCCTTCCAACCCAGTCGATATTGTGAAGAAATACCCCGCAAAGCAATTTCTCGTGCTTTTTCATAAAAGCGGGTCCCAGCGAAATGATCATAAGTGTCAGCTTCACCAGCCAATGCTAAATATACGAAAAACTCTAAAGCACTTGACAATGGTTCAAAGATTGCAACTGATGGCACAATACTTTGGCCCATATTATAAGGGAATTGAATACCCTTAGAAAAATACCTTTGATCTACACCCACAGATACAAGACATTGAGCTGAAAAAAGGTGCTCACTTCCTTTATCAGCCACTCCTTCGAATATCAACTGAATATTTATACCGATTTCGAGGTCGCTATATTCTTCATCCCATTGATTTAGCTTAAAGAAGTTTGTTACCTCATTTTTTAGCGTTGATATAGAACGTCGGTCATTTTCTTTCAACCTTTGTGTGTCAATGGAAACTCTTACCTCTTTAAATTGAGCACTAAGAAAAGATGAATATGTAAAGACTATAATTAAGATTATTTTTCTCATTAGATAAAGTTATTGCGATTGGCGGGTCTCTTCAAGAAGAATCTTTTGAAATTCGTTGATTTATTAGTTGAAGTGTAAATTATCAGCTTATGACAAATGTCAAGTCATTATTAAAGAACGACTCTAAATCTTACAGTATTCTGACTTCAGCGAGTGAAATGGCTGAAAATATGGATCTAGAGGTCTATGTTGTTGGAGGATATGTTCGAGATATAATCATCGGAAACAATCTTTCTGATATAGATATCATGGTTGTTGGTGATGGTATAAAATATGCCCGAAAACTAGTAATCAAATTAGATGGAAATAGTATAGTTCCATTTGAAAAATTTGGTACAGCTCAAATTCTACTTGATGATGATATGGTTGAAGTATCTTCTGCCCGAAGTGAATCATATAGTATCAATTCTAGAAAACCCAAAATTGATTCAGCTGATCTAAGTACGGATCTCTCACGGCGAGATTTTACTATCAATGCGATGGCGGTCTCTTTAAATAAATCAAATTTTGGTGAACTTCACGATCCCTATAATGGTGTCCGAGACTTAAATAGAGGAATTATTCAAACTCCACTTGATCCTGATCAGACTTTTTCAGATGATCCTCTTAGAATGTTAAGGGCAATCAGATTCGCATCTCAACTTGCTTTTAAAATAGATCCAAAGATTAAAGAGAGTATAAAAAAACATACCCAAAGGATAGATATTATATCAGCTGAAAGAATTACAGCAGAAATATTTAAAATTCTAGACTCTGATGTTCCTTCTGAAGGTTTTGACTTATTGAACGAAGTTGGTTTAATGGCAATTATATTGCCTGAGATATCCGCATTGTTTGGTTTAGAACAACCTCCTGAATGGCATCATAAAGATATTTTTTATCATACACTTCAAGTAGTGGATAATATATCAAAGAATACAAATAAGACTAATTTGCGGTTTGCTGCACTTCTTCATGATATTGGGAAACCTATAACCCGGTGTTTAGATAAGAAACGAGGTTGGACATTTCACGGTCATGATGCGGTTGGTGCGAATATGATAGACAGACTTGCTAGAAGAATGAAGTTATCAAAAGAAACTCGCGATTATTTAAAGAAACTAACCCTTCTTCATTTGCGTCCTATAGCTCTTGCCAAAGAAGAAATAACCGATAGTGCTGTAAGGCGTTTACTTGTATCCGCAGGAGATGAAATAGAAGATCTAATGACTCTTTGCCGGGCAGATATTACTTCTAAAAACCCAAAACTAGTAAAAAAGTATCTGGGAAACTTTGATCGTGTTGACAGGTTAATGAGGGATGTAACCGAACGTGATGCTTATAGTGCTTTTCAATCACCAATCAGAGGTGCACAGATTATGGAAGAATGCAACCTAGCTCCAGGGAAAATTGTCGGTGAAATAAAAAATGCTATTGAAGAAGCTATTTTAGACGGGGAAATTGATAATAATTACGAATCTGCTTACGAGTATTTTCTTAAAATAAAAGTATCATTCTTAAAAAATAATGATACTTAAATTATGGGAGCTTTTGTTTTTATAATTTGAAAAAATAAATAATTCACAAAAAAAAATCAGACATCAAATGAAAAAAAGATTCATAAATTGAATCAAAAGTAAAATAGATTAGAATGCATAAAATTTTATTAACAATATCTATTCTAATTAGCATTTCTTTTTCTCAACAGAGCTATACACTTGATCAATGTATTGATATTGCAATGAAGAATAATATTGATATTCGAATAGCAAAAATGAGAGTTGCTTCAGCTCAAGCTGATAAAAAAGGTTCTCTTTCAGTTATATTGCCGAGAATAAGTGCGTCGACTGGCTCTGCTTTTCAAGGTGCTTACAATCAGGGTGTATTAGGTCAGGTGTTGAATAGTACAGGTTTATCTTTTAATGAATCAGAATATCATTCAGGTTCTCTTTCAATAAACCAGAATATCTTTGATGGTGGTAACTGGTGGAATCAGATAGCCTTGAGTAAGAATTCTTATGATTTAGCTGTTGAAAGCGAACATTCTACTCGTGTTAATTCAGTATTATCCGTTAAGCAAGCATTCTATGAGCATCTCAAAAATATTGAATTATTGGAAGTATTTAGTCGTCAAGTGGAGCTTTCTGAACAGCAAGTTGAACGTGTACAACAACAATATGAGCTGGAAGCGGTTGCTAAATCTGATCTTCTCAAACAGAAAGTTGTTCTTGGAGATGCGAAGGTACAATATCTTAGGCAGGAGGCAGTTTTAAAGAATTCATCTAGATTCCTTGCTAATATAATAGGTATAGATATAAACACCTCTTTTGAAATAGAAAAACCTATTGCAGATAAAGTAGGAAGAGATCAAATATTAGATTCTCAAGAATACTGGGGTTTAATTGAGCTTAACAATCCATCTCTTGTATCAAAACGTATGCTAGTTACTTCAAGAGATTTACAGTTAAAAATTGCAAGAGCTGCTTATTTCCCAAACCTTTCCATGTCAGTAGGATATAGTGGTTCTTCAGATAAGTTTGAAGAAGTTTTTTCAGATATAGATAATGAATGGCAGAGATCAATTAATTTTTCCATTTCTTACCCATTATTTACAGGGCTTCAAAGATCAGCACAATTTCAAAGGGCGAGAATTCAATCAGATATTGAGAGGGAAGAACTAAACCAACTTACCCGGAATTTGAAGATTCAGTATGAAAATACATTTAGGCTTTGGGAGAATATCAATGCTTCTATACCTATTTTTGAAGATACGAAGACTTCGGCTGAAGAAGATTTGAAATTAGCTAGGGAAAGATATACTCTTGGCGCAGCCACAATTCTAGATCTTTTAAATGCTCAACTATCAGTAGCACAGGCTAATAGTTCTCATGTCCGTGCAATATATGATGAGCGCATTTTGAAGGCTGAATTGGATGCTCTAGTTGGTACTCAATAAAAAACAATGAGGAATCATGGCAAAAAAGAATAAAGGCAAAAAGAAGATTATTATTATTTCAATAATAATCGTTGTTTTGGCGACTATAGGTGGAGCATGGTATTTTTCTTCAAATGAGGAACCAATTAGTGTCACTATTGAACCTGTTTCTCGCCAGATTATAATTCATAAGGTAACTGGTTCAGGAAGAATCGAGCCTGCAAAAAAAGTTGAACTTAGTGCAAACATAAGTGCTCTGATTATGGAAATCTCAGTAGAGGAAGGTGATTCAATAATGATAGGGCAGCCTCTTATCTCTTTAGATCGAACAAGGTATGAGGCCGCTGCCGAGCAAGTCAGTTCAAGACTTAAATCAGCAAAAGCGAATCTAACAAAAATGACAGCAATTAAAGATAGGGAAGATAAGCTCTTTGAAGAAAAGCTCATTTCTAGTCAGCAATTAGAGTCAGCTAATGCCTCCTTGCAAGCGGCAGAGTCTGAAGTGCTTACATCTCAGGCAGCACTTAAGTCAGCTATGGATGATCTTACCAAAACATCTTTACTAGCACCGAGTACAGGAATAGTGTTGGAAATTAAAAAAGATGAAGGAGAAATGGCTTTGGGCTCAATGTTTTCGGCGGATGTTTTAATGAGTCTTGCCGATCTTGAAAAAATGGAAGTTCATGTTAATGTAAATGAGAACGATGTTGTTTCAGTTAGTATTGGGGACACGTCAGAGATAGAAATTGATGCTTTTCAAGATACTCTTTTTTATGGCATAGTTACCGAAATTGCACATGTTGCTCAAACAACCGGCTTAGGTACCCAAGACCAAGTAACAAACTATCAGGTAAAAGTAAGAATTCTAGAAGTCCCGGATGCTATCAGACCTGGAATGAGTGCAACAGCTAACATTATTACAGATAAAAAGAAGAATGCTCTGGCTATACCAATTCAGAGTTTAACCGTTCGCCCTTTTAGATCAGAGAATTTGCGAGTTAAAGAGGAAAAATTTCCCCAAAATGATTCCAATATGGAACCTTCAATAAAGTTTCAAGAACTTGAAGAATTAGTATTCGTCATCTCTGATAAACCTGGAGGTGTTATTCGAGATGGTAATCTTGATGGGATGGATAGTTTTGAAAAGAATGGAAAAATCAGGGATGATGGAAAATATGTTCATATTAGACCTATAAAGGTTGGTATTTCTTCGAATACACATTATGAAGTTTTAGATGGACTCAATGATGGTGAGGAAATAGTTATTGGAAGCTATAGAGCAATAAGTAAAGACCTTAGTCATAATAGCTTTGTAACCACAGAAGGTGATGAAGAAAAAAGAAAAGAAGAAAGTTTTTTCAAGGAGACGTTTGTTGAATAAGGAAACCTATTCATCTTCATTATGAGTGATCTGATATCTCTTCAAGGGATAAAAAGGTATTACAATGTTGGTGGTGAAATTGTTCGTGCTTTAGATGGTGTAGATGTAGACATCAACTCAAATGAATATATATCAATTATGGGTCCTTCAGGCTCAGGTAAATCAACATTAATGAATATGATAGGTTGTCTAGATACACCAACTTCTGGAACATATGAATTTGAAGGTGAGCTAGTTCATGATATGGATGATAACCAACTGGCTTCAATTAGAAATAGAAAAATTGGTTTTGTATTTCAGACTTTTAATCTACTACCTAAGGCAACGGCCTTAAGAAATGTAGAAGTTCCTCTTATATATGCTAATATAAATCGTGGAGATCGAATTGAGCAGGCTAAACAATCGCTGGAGGCCGTTGGACTTGGTGATAGAATCCACCATAAACCAAATGAACTTTCCGGTGGGCAACGGCAAAGAGTTGCTATTGCTCGTGCCCTTGTAAATAAACCTTCTATTATTCTTGCTGATGAGCCAACTGGCAATCTTGATTCAAAGAGTGGAGTTGAAATCATGAAGATTTTTGATGATCTTTATAGGCAGGGAAATACGATTATTCTAGTAACACATGAGGAATACATTGCTGATCATGCTAATAGAACAATCCATATCTTTGATGGAAGAATAAAAGAGGATACTGGTAATAAAAAAGTATTAGAAGGTATTTCTTCAGCTTAGTTATGTTCGGTCCTTTTTGGGAAAATATTCGTATTTCCTTTTCATCTATACTTGCCAATAAATCAAGATCAATTCTGTCCGTTTTAGGTATAGTAATTGGTGTCCTTTCCGTCACGCTTATGGGGACAATGATTTCGGGTCTGGACTCAACATTTGAAAAGAGTATGTCGAACTTTCGAAGCGATATCCTTTTTGTAAGTAGGATGAATTGGTTTGGGGGAGAATGGGATTGGTGGGAGCTCCGAAATCGACCGAAAATTAAGGAAGAATATGGTGAAAGACTTCGATTTGAATCCCAGTTTGTTCAAGCTGTTGCACCAACTTCTGAGCGGGGAGGTCGAATAATTCGAAAAGACCGTCAAATAGATACACGTTTTTTTGGAACTACCCCAGAATATCTTTCAACAAATGACGCATTAGAGATAGTAAAAGGCCGATTTTTTTCACAAGGCGAACATAGATCAGGTGCAAGGGTTCTGGTTATTGGTGCTGATATTGAAAAGGCACTTTTTGAAGATGAAAGTGCATTAGAAAAATTTGTGAAAATTGGAAATCATAAATTTCGAGTCATTGGTGTCACAGGAAAAATGGGATCCTTCATGGGGCTTTTTAGTCTGGACAATCAAGCAATAATTCCTCTGGAAACTTTCAGGCGACTATTTTCTCGTAGAGGATGGATGAATATTCGGCTAAAAGTTGATGGTTCTAATATTGATGAGGCTAAAGAAGAGATTCGAGGGCACATGCGAGTGATTCGCAGGTTAAAACCATCTGAAGATGACAACTTTGCTATTAATCATTCATCCGCATTTGAATCAGAGTATAATTCAATTAAGTATGCTATAGGGGGAACAGGTCTCTTTATTACAGCACTCTCTCTTATTGTTGGAGGGATAGGAATCATGAATATTATGTTTGTGTCTGTTAAGGAGAGAACAAGAGAAATTGGTGTTCGAAAGGCTTTGGGTGCAACTCAAAAAAGCATTTTAATCCAATTCTTAATGGAGGCTATCACAATATGTTTTATGGGTGGACTTTTTGGATTAACCGTTGCTTACGGTTTAAGTATGATGATCAACCGTTTTTTCCCATCGGTTATGCCACTTGGTCTTGCTTTAAGCGCCATTTTACTTAGTGTAATTATTGGTATTATTTCAGGACTTATTCCTGCTTCTAGAGCGGCTAAACTAGATCCAATTGAGGCTCTACGCTACGAATGAAAAGAAAACGATCCCATTTAAAGAATACACTCAAGGAAAGTTTTCGTATGGCGGTAGAAGCTATTAGGCAAAATAAATTACGTTCAATTCTCACTTTACTTGGAATAAGCATTGGTGTTTTTTCCGTCATTGGAGTGATGACAGCAATTCGAACCCTTGAAACTTCCATTGATTCACAGCTAGACATTTTAGGAACTAAGACTTTCATGATTGAAAAATGGCCAGCTATCTTTATTGGTGGTTCTGGAGGTGAAAAAAATTATAGGGAAAGAAAAAATATTGATTTTTTTGAGTACGAAGAACTTAAAAGAAGGGCAGTTCTTCCTTTGCGAGTAAGTGTTAAGGATGAAGAACAGGAACGTAACATCAAATACAGGGACAAACAGTTAAAACGTTCTGCTAATCTTATAGGAGTAGATGATTGGGGCCTAAGAAGCAATAAAACTTATTTAGCTTCGGGCCGCAATTTTACTGGGGATGACATTCGTTTTTCAAGAAATGTCACCATTCTTGGTCCTGATGTAGCTGATATTCTTTTCCCTTTTGAAAATCCTATAGATAAACAGATTCAAATCAAGGGCTTAAACTATACAGTTATAGGGTTGACAGAAAGAAAAGGAAAAGCATTCGGTGATAGTCAAGACAATTTTCTGCTCATTCCAATTACTGTTTATCTCCAGCGGTTCTCCAACCGTTGGACATCCTTACAAATAAGTGTGGAATCAGTTTCTTCTAATATGTATGACAGGACACTTGATGAAGTTGTTGGGTTAATGAGGGTAATCCGAAAAGTTCCTCCAGAGGAGGAAAATGATTTTGAAATCATTTCAAATGAGGAATTATCCCAAACAATATCTGGCTTTACAGGCGGAATAAAAATATTCGCCGGAGCCGTTAGTGTCATTGCTCTACTAGTAGCAGGAATTGGTATTATGAATATTATGTTAGTCTCTGTATCAGAAAGAATTAAAGAAATTGGTGTGCGAAAAGCTATTGGTGCAAATAGAGCAGATATACTGACACAATTTTTAATGGAAGCGATTTTTTTGAGTCAATTTGGAGGGATTGTTGGAGTTATTTTTGGAATATTAGGTGGTAATGTAGTTGCATTATTGCTGAATGTACCATCAGTTATACCTTTCGATTGGGCCTTTTATGGTTTAGCTATCTGCTCCATAGTTGGTATAAGTTTTGGTATTTATCCCGCCTGGCGAGCAGCAAACCTTGATCCTATTGAGTCCCTTCGATACGACTAATGAAATATTTCTCATAGCCCCCCTTTCTCTTGATTGAGCTTCAATGAACAAGTAAATTTTTATTATATCATAATTGTAATAAGGAGGTAATGTGCCGGAAAAAAAACCTGTCAATCATGATGAGATTCTTAAGATTGCTTCACTTGCAAAACTTCATTTGTCTGATGAGGAAATTTCGTTATATACAGATCAAATAAATGAAATTCTTGAATATATGAATCAATTGGATGAATTAGATACTGAAGATATAGAACCCCTAAGTCACGTTCTTGATCAAATAAATATGACTCGCAAGGATGAACAGACACCATCTTTACCAAGAGAAGAAGCACTTAAAAATGCGCCAAAATCAGATGATGATTATTTTATTGTACCAAATGTAATAGATAAATCATGATTGTTAGTTCAGCACTTAATGATTTTGTAGGAGTCATTCCGGCGAGATATCATTCTGAACGATTCCCCGGTAAAATTCTTGAGCTTATAGATGGTGTTCCTATGGTTGCCCATGTTTACGAAAGAGCTAAAGAATCGTTGCTTAATACAGTTTTAGTTGCTGTTGATGATAATAAAGCTCTTAGAGCTATGGAAGAGTTAAGCATCCCAGTGATAATGACGAGTAAAAACCATAATTCTGGTACGGAAAGGGTGGCTGAAGTAGCCAGATCCATAGATGGAGATGTGTTTGTCAATATTCAGGGAGACGAACCATTTATTAAACCAGAAATAATTAATCTTGTAATTGAACAATTCCATACTAAAGAGAAGATCGATATGGCTACTGTTGCATCAACAAATCTTTCCTCAGAAGATTTTGAAAATCCTGATGTAGTTAAAGTGATTATAGGAAAAGATGGAACAGCAATAACTTTCTTCAGAAACTCTAATCAAATAACTGAATTAAAAAACTGTGCAAAGCATATTGGAATTTATGGTTTTAAAAAGGAGTTCTTACTTCAATTTATTCATATGAAAATGACTCCTAATGAAATGAAACTTAAGCTCGAACAAATGAGAGTATTAGATAATGGATTTGAGATTAATGTTGCTATTACTGCATTAGATTCTATAGGTATAAACAGGCCTGAAGATCTTAAAAAACTTAAGGAGATTATGACTCTTGCCTAAAAGAGAAAAAAAATACATTTTTGTACTTGGTGGGGTAATATCGGGACTTGGTAAGGGCATCACCTCAGCTTCAATTGGTTATTTATTGAAAAGTAGAGGACTCTCAGTAACCATTATGAAGCTTGATCCATATCTTAACGTTGACCCTGGAACAATGAATCCATATCAACACGGTGAAGTTTTTGTTCTAGATGATGGTTCAGAGACTGATCTTGACCTTGGCCATTATGAGCGATTCATTGATGTTAACATGAGTAAAAACAATAATGCAACCACTGGTCAAATTTATGAAGCAGTCCTACAAAAAGAGCGAAATGGAGATTATCTAGGTCAGACAATTCAGGTTATTCCTCACATCACAAATGAAATCAAGCAACGTGTGTACGAGATGAATAAACCTAAGCGTTTTGATGCTATTATTGCAGAAGTGGGGGGTACTGTTGGAGACATCGAAAGTCTTCCCTTTTTGGAGACAATTAGACAAATACGTCTTGAAAAAGGTCGTAATAATGTTTTTATTGCACATGTAACTCTTCTTCCCTTCGTGGAGGCAAGTGAGGAATTGAAAACTAAACCTACCCAGCACAGTGTTATGAAACTCCGTGAAATTGGCTTAGAGCCTGATTTAATCCTATGTCGCTCCTCAGATTTCATCCCAAAATCTGTAAAAGAGAAAATATCACTTTTTTGCAGTGTGCCTCCGTCCCACGTAATTGAAGCACGTGATGTTAAAAGTATTTATGAAGTTCCACTAGTATTCCATGAACAGCGAGTTGGAGAATTAGTTTCCGAGCAACTTGGTTTGGATGGTGCGGATCATAATATAAGTAAACTTGAATCTTTTGTAGATCGTTTCAAAAACCCTACTCATGAAATTAAAATTGCTTTGTGTGGAAAATATACAGAGCTCCCAGATGCTTATAAAAGTATCTTAGAGTCATTTATTCATGCTGGCGTTGAAAATGATGCCCGAATTAAAATAATGTGGATTAATTCTGAAGAATTGGTTTCTGCTAAAGTTTGTGAAAAGCAACTCGGAAAAGTTAATGGAATCCTTGTCCTTCCTGGATTTGGAGATAGAGGAACAGAGGGGAAAATAGCCGCGGGTAGGTTTGCTAGGGAAAAGAAGATTCCATATTTAGGAATTTGTTTAGGTTTGCAGACAGCTGTAATTGAGTTTGCTAGAAATATTTGTGGGTTGAAAAATGCAACTAGTTCGGAATTTAAAAAGGGAGCAACTAATCCTGTAATTCATTTAATGAAAGATCAAAAACAAGTGAAGCGTAAAGGAGCTACAATGAGATTGGGTGCTTATAATTGTGAATTAAAACCAGGAACTAAAACATACAAAGCATACCGTAAGAAGAAAATTAGTGAACGACACCGTCATCGTTTTGAAGTAAATAATGAATACAGACGAAAACTTGAGCAAAATGGAATGGTTTTCAGTGGAATTAATCCTGACCTTAACCTTATTGAAATTATCGAACTTTCTGATCATCCTTGGTTTATAGCCACTCAATTTCACCCTGAATTAAAGAGCAGAGTTAATAAGGCTCATCCCCTTTTCAGAGATTTTGTAAAAGCTAGTGTAGTTCACAATAATTCAAAGTGACTGTTTCAGTTAAAAACATCCTATTTGGAGGTAAGTTACTACCAGTTATTGCAGGACCCTGTGTGATTGAATCTAGAGACCATGCTTTAAAAATATGTGATGAATTGCAGAAAATTTTTTCTAAACATGATGTTCCATTCATTTTCAAATCGTCCTTTGATAAGGCAAATCGTACTTCTATAGATTCTTTTAGAGGTGTTGGTATAGATGAGGGTTTATCTGCACTTTCAGATATAAAGGCTGAATTTGGTGTACCAATTATCACGGATATCCATTTACCCGATCAAGCACAGCCAGTTAGTGAAGTAGCAGATATTCTTCAAATACCTGCTTTTTTGTGTCGACAGACTGATTTGCTTCTATCTGCAGCAGCGACTGAAAAATGTATAAATATTAAAAAAGGTCAGTTTATGGCACCACATGACATTATATCTATAGTCAATAAAATAGAGAGTTCAGGGAACAAAAAAATTCTTTTAACTGAGCGTGGAACAACCTTTGGCTATAACAATCTCATTTCAGATATGCGGTCTATTCCAATAATGAAAGATTCTGGTTATCCAGTAATTTTTGATGCAACGCACAGCGCCCAGCGACCAAGTGGTGAAGGTGCTAGAAGTGGTGGGGATCGAGAGGTTATACCAGTTTTGGCTCGCGCCGCAGTTGCCGCTGGCTGTGATGGTATATTTATGGAAATTCATGATGATATTCACAACGCAAAAAGTGATGCCTCGACACAATGGCCTCTTGAAAAGACAGAAGAACTAATAATTAAATTGTTAAGGATAAGGCAAGCCATAGAATGAAATTGAATAATAAAACTATCCTAAGGGCAAAAAATATTAAGCTTCTTATCTCTGATGTTGATGGTGTTTTAACTGATGGATCAATCTATATTGGCAATGATGGTATTGAATATAAACAGTTTAATGTTCTTGATGGAGCTGGAGTTGCTTTTGCTCGACAGGCGGGATTGAAATTGGCAGTAATATCAGGTCGCTATTCGCCGGCTACTACGGCAAGAATGAAAGAATTGAGTATTGATGATTGTTTCCAAGGGGAACTAGATAAAATGAGGCCCTATAATAAAATAATTAAAAAATATGGTTTGGATAATAAGGAAGTAGGATTTATTGGTGATGATCTAATTGATGTATCGGTTATGGAAAAAGTTGGTTTGTCAATAGGCGTAAAGGATGCTCATCCTTATATAACAGAGATTGCGCATTTTTCAACCGCTAAATCAGGTGGAGAAGGTGCTTTTAGGGAAGCTATAGAGATGATACTGAAGGCAAAAGGTATATATGATAAAACTATTAAATCTATACGAGATAGATTAGAGTCCATTGATGACAGATAAGAATAAAAATATTCAAATCGGTCGCAGGGTTATTCAAATAGAATCAGAGGCCGTGGCCGATCTTGAAAATAGGATTGATATTAATTTCCACAATGCTGTCGAAATTATTGCAAAAAGTACTGGTAGAGTTGTTGTTACAGGTATGGGGAAATCAGGTCTTATTGCTCAAAAGATTGCAGCAACTTTTTCAAGTACCGGTACTCCAGCTCAATTCATTCATCCAGGTGAAGCTGCTCATGGAGATATTGGCATGGTAACAAAAAAGGATACTATACTAGCTATATCTAATAGTGGAGAGACTTATGAAATTATTCAGCTTATTCCAGCTTTCAAGAGGTTAAATATTCCACTAATATCAATGTTAGGAGAAAAAGATTCTACTATTGGAAGAAAGACAGAAGTATTACTTGATATAAGTGTTAAACGCGAAGCATGTACCCTACAACTCGCTCCAACATCTAGTACAACGGCTACTCTTGCGATGGGGGATGCTTTAGCCATTGCTCTCCTTGAAAAACGTGGATTTCAACCAGAGGATTTTGCGCTTCTTCATCCTGCGGGATCACTGGGTAAAAAATTAATTCTTACTGTAGATGAGATTATGCATTCTGGAGATGACCTTCCAATTGTTTATGAATCTACAGATGTAAAATCAACTTTATTGATGATAAGTGAAAAAAGACTAGGAGTAGCTATAGTATTAAGTGAAAATGGGAAATTAATTGGAATTATTACAGATGGTGATATTCGAAGGAGTGTTGAAAAAGATAATGAATTATACAGCAAAACTGCAAAATCTCTAGTTCAATCAGATCAGCCTAGGTCCATTAATAGTAATACTCTTGCAATTGATGCTTTAGATATAATGGAAAAATATGAAATCACTTCATTATTTGTATATAAGGATGAAAAAACTGATTCTGTACCCGATGGTATCGTACATATTCACGATATCCTTAGGACTAATGTAATGTGAAAAATTCAATCACATTATATTTCATCATTCTTTTTGTCGCTTGTGGAGGTATTGATAGGGATAAATCTTTAGGAAAGAGATCTGATTTTCCTGATCAAGAAAGCTGGAACCCAGTTATTGTAATGACTAGGGAGGCGAAAAAACGTGCTATAGTTCGTTCAAACCATCTTGCAAAATTTTCTGACAAGCAAGAAATTATTTTGAATGGAAATGTAGACGTTGATTTTTTTTCTGATGATGAAAAACATATGTCTAATTTGAAATCTGAAAGTGCTTTTGTTTATGAAGGTAATGATAATCTTTTAGCGATTGGGAATGTTATAGTTAAATCAGACAGTGGTGTTACTCTATTCACTGATTCACTTTTTTGGGATAATCAATCTGAAAAGATTAATTCCAATGATACTGTGATGTTAGCGACTGAATTAAATGACACATTATATGGCATTGGTTTTGAATCTGATATTGATCTTACTAGATGGAAAATCCTTAACCCGTGGGGTGTTTCATCAAGGGAAAAATGAAAAATCCATCTAAAGAAATTAATCTAAGTGCCAAAAATATTGTAAAAATTTATGGTAAACGTTCTGTTGTTAGAGATGTCTCTCTTAATTTAAAAAAAGGTGAAATCGTTGGTCTTTTAGGTCCAAATGGTGCGGGGAAAACAACATCGTTTTATATGATTACGGGTATGGTCAAACCAACATACGGCTCTATATTTTTAGGAAAAAAAGATATAACCAACCTACCCATGTATAAGAGGTCGCGTAAAGGTATTGGATATCTATCTCAGGAACCTTCAATTTTCACAAAGCTTTCGGTAGAAGATAATATCAAACTAGTACTTGAAATGACTGGTTTTTCAAAAGAAAAACAAAAAGAAAAGCTTGAACAATTACTTAGTGATCTTTCTATTTCACAAATTAGAAAGAGTAAGGGGTATCAACTTTCGGGTGGTGAAAGGCGACGCACAGAGATCTGCCGTGCTCTTGTAATGGATCCTGATTTTATATTATTAGATGAACCTTTTGCTGGCATTGATCCTATTGCCGTTGAAGATATTCAACAAATTGTCCAAAAACTTTGTAAACGGGGAATTGGTGTCCTCATTACTGATCACAATGTCCGAGAGACATTATCCATTACTGATAGAGCTTATCTTTTATATGATGGAAAAATTCTAAAATCAGGAACCGCTGAATATCTTGCTAGTGATGATGAGACAAGAAAACTTTATCTAGGTTCTACATTCAAACTACACTAATGAACAAACTTACTCAATCATTAGAACAGCGACAAAAATTGTCACCTCAACAGATTTTAGAAACTGTGCTATTACAAATGAATGGTATTGATTTAGAACAAAAGATTCTAGAAGAATTAGAAAAGAACCCTGCTTTAGATTTAGAAGAAACTCAAGATTCTGATTCCGAAAAAGACTCTGAAGAATCTTTAGATGAGATTGATTGGGAGGAAATCCTAAATTCAGAATATGATGAAGGAATTAAGGGTCCGTCTGATAAGTCGAGAAAAAAATTAGAAACTCCAATTCAACATATTTCTACACCTGTTGAAAGACTACTAGAACAGATTATCCCTCTTGAGTTATCAGAAAAAGATCGAATGATTATTGAAGCTATAATTTGGAATATTGGTGAACAAGGATATCTTTCCACTGATTTAGATTTACTTGCGGACAGATTAAAAGTCGAAATTAAAGATATTGAAAAAATGCTTCAAATTGTCCAACGTTTGGATCCTCCAGGGATCGGGGCTCGCGATCTTCAGGAGTGTTTATTAATCCAATTAGAGTTACTTGGAGGTAATGAGTTGGCTACAAATATCATCAATAATTTTTTCGATGATTTTGCAAATCGGAGATTTGAAGTTCTAGAGAATGAATTAAACTGCTCTAAAGAAAATTTAATTAAGGCATTTGAGGTTATCTCAAATCTAAACCCCAAGCCAGGGGAAGGTTCTCCAACTACAGCTGCTGACTATATACTACCAGATTTGATAGTTGAGGAAGTAGAGGGGAAATTAATTGTTTCCGTAAACGACGGAAATATTCCTGAAATAGGACTTTCTTCAACATATCAAAAACTTATTGAAAATGCAAATTCAAAAAATGATGAATTAAAAAAATTTTTGAAAAATAAAGTTGAATCAGCGAAATGGTTTGTTCAGGCAGTCCAACAGCGGCAAATCACTATAGTAAAAGTGATGGAAGCTATTATCTTTCGCCAAGATCATTTTTTTAGTGGTGATATTTCAAAGTTAAGACCAATGATACTTAAAGACATTGCTGATAGAACTGGACTAGACATATCTACTATCAGTCGCGTTACAAGAGGA
The DNA here is from genome assembly GCA_045569115.1 of Fidelibacterota bacterium. Classification (GTDB taxonomy): domain Bacteria; phylum Fidelibacterota; class Marinisomatia; order Marinisomatales; family S15-B10; genus S15-B10. The sequence goes on from JBJKZS010000115.1 coordinate 17,129, forward strand.
AAATATGTGCAAACACCTTGGGGAGTTTTTGAGCTTAAGTATTTTTTTTCAGAAGGTATAATGACCGAATCTGGTGAAGAGGTTTCCACGAATCTGATTAAATCTCGATTGAAACATTTAATTGAGGATGAAGATAAAAAAAATCCTATATCTGATGATGGCATGGTAGAGATTTTACATAAGGAAGGTTTCTCACTAGCAAGGCGTACCATTGCAAAATATCGTAATCAAATGAATATTCCAGTTGCGAGATTAAGAAGGATTTTTTAATCAAAGAATTAAAAGGAGAATAAAAATGGCAAAAAAAATAGTTGTAGGTGACCAAGAGATATCAATCCCCTCATTTAATATAGGTGGTTTAGCACTTATCATTTTATTTCTTGGCGCTTGGTTTGTGTTTAGTGCTTTTTATATTGTAGGTCCTGATGAGGAAGGCGTTGTAAGAAGGTTTGGTAAATGGGTAAGGACTGAGCCTAGTGGATTAAATTTCAAATTTCCCTATCCTATAGAAAAGGTTGATCTTCCAAAAGTAACCCAAGTAAAAGAGATATCAGTTGGTAAGATCCTTAGAGAAGCAAAAATGTTAACGGGCGATGAAAACATCCTTTTGGTTGAAGTCAGGGTGCAATACAAAATAAAAGATGCGGCCAATTACCTTTTTAATGTAATAAATGTTGAAGAGACTATAAAAGATGCAACAGAATCAGCTCTTCGTCAAACTATTGGTTCTCATCCAATTGATGACCCATTAACGGAAAAAAAAGCAGAAATAATGGATGAAATTCAAGCTCTTCTCCAACAGATGCTTGATGATTATAAGTGTGGTATAGATGTAAGACAAGTGCAGCTACAAGATGTAAATCCACCTCAGGAAGTAGATTTTGCATTTAAGGATGTACAAAGTGCTAAAGAAGAAAAAGAACAGTTAATTAATAAGGCTTTGGGCTATCAAAATGATATAATACCTAAAGCTAGAGGAGGGGCTGAACAAACTCTCCGCCAAGCTGAAGCTTATCAGTCTGAAAGAATAAAAAGAGCTGAAGGTGATGCGTCAAGGTTTATTTCAGTATTAACAGAATATAAAAAAGCAAAAGTTGTAACTGAAAAACGACTTTATTTAGAAACAATGGAAAAAATACTTCCAGGTATTGAAAAAGTAATTCTTGACGAAAACGCTGGAAACTTACTAAATGTTTTACCCCTTGGAAATCTTGGAAATACAAAAAAATTGGAGGTGCAAAAATGAAAAGCGCTGGATTAATTTTATTTATCGCTAGTGTTATTAGTATATATATTTCAGCATATACCATTGATGAAACGGAACAAGCAATTGTTCTTGAATTTGGACGCCCTGTTGGAGAAGCAGTGGTCAATGCAGGGTTGCACTTTAAACTTCCATGGCATCAACTTGTAAAATTTGAAAAAAGAATCTTAGAGTATGATGCTGAACCAAAGGCAATTCTTTCGTTAGATAAAAAGAGATTAGAGGTTGATAATTATGCACGCTGGCGTATTTCTGACCCTTTAACATTTTATCGTGCTGTCCGCACAATTAATGGTGCCCTAAGCCGAATTGATCCAATAGTCTATTCTGAACTCAGAGTAGAACTCGGAAAGCATAATCTTACGGAAATCGTTGATAAACGTCGTGAAAATATCATGAGAATTGTTACTAAAAAAGCCAGTGAGAAACTTAATGAGTATGGCATAGATGTGGTGGATGTTCGAATTAAGCGAGCGGACCTGTCTCAAGAAAATGAAAGAGCCGTTTTTGATAGGATGATTGCTGAAAGAGAAAGGCAGGCTAAACAGTATCGCTCTGAAGGTGAAGAAGAAGCGTTAAAAATTCGTGCTGAGACTGATAAGGATCGTGCCATCATACTTGCTGAAGCTTATAAAACGGCTCAAGAGATTAGTGGAGAAGGAGATGCAAAAGCTGTAGAAATTTATGCGAAAGCTTTTAAGTCTGATCCTAATTTTTATGAATTTACTAGAACTCTTGAGACATATCAAAAAATGATCGACACCAACACTACGCTAATATTATCAACAGATTCAGATCTACTAAAGCTTATTAAAGG
>JBJKZS010000116.1:0-19027 GCA_045569115.1 Fidelibacterota bacterium
TAAAGTGAGTATCCAGGCTAAGGTTGTTTTCTTCCTTCTTGCTACACTTAGACCAGATACTTCTTGTAAAAAAGCGTGTCGCTTTTCCCGTTTAATTCTATTATCATTAGACTCTTTGGTTATTTTGGATACAAGTATAGCTATGACCACATTAAAAAATATACCCCATCCTGCACTATGAATAGTAAGTGGATACGCGCCCCATGGTACTCCAAACCACACAGACGTTCTATCTGTCAATGTAACGACTAACAGTCCTGCGACCAGACCAGCTACTATTCCTTTTCGGTTTAGCCAAGAAAAATAACATAGCCCTATTAATGAAGGATACATTTGAAATCCATATGCTACGGCTAGACCCCCCAACATTACAATAGCAGAAGTAGAATTTGCCGCCACCACTAATGCTGCTCCAGCTACTACTACAACCATTAATCGTCCAATTAGTTTTTGTGAACTATCATTGGCTGCAGGTGAAATATAACGTTTATAAATATCCCTAGTGACCATTGCGCTGAAAGTAGACATATATGCTGCGCCTGTACTCTGCATTGCTGCAAGAGCGCACACAGCGAGGAGTCCAACTAACCAAGGTGATGAATTTGATAGCAAATTAATAAGTTGAGGAACTAAGTTTTTGTCGTTTACATTTTCTAGCGCTCCATTAGACATAAGCACATGTCCACCTATCCCTTGAAAAATTGTGAATGTAAATAGGATAATTCCTATAACTAATGAGGAAGCCACAACTTGCTGCATGCGGAAAGGCTTGCTGGTTTTATTAGAAAATGCCCACATAGAAAAAGCTGGGGAAGATTGAATTCCCATAAGGGCAAACATATAGGTCATACACATAATTCCTGTCCAAGGACCGCCTATTGCTTTACTTCCGGCTGACACCATCTGAATACTACCTGGTATAGCTACTGTTCTTGAATATCCTGCTGGTGTTAAATTTGTTTTTGTAGAAATATCCGTTCGAACATAGTCTGCCATACCTTTCGTAAAACCACTCCAACCACCTGAAAATTCAATTGCTAATCCCCCTAAAACACAAATGCCTAATGCTAGCAAAATACATTGCATGCAATCCACATATGCCACAGACCTTAAACCACCTGATGCAACATAAATGACAACTACCGCAGAAAGAGCAAACATTCCAAAATTTGCTGAGATGAGGCCATCTGTTAACACATTGAAAAGATCCCCTGAAGCACGTAATTGCACCCCAAGATATGGAACGCTAAAAAGAAAAGCTACGAGGACTGTTAATAACCTGATTGCATTTCCGCCATAGTAATCACTATACATTTCTCCAGGAGTTAAATAGTTAAAGGCTCGACCTAAAACCCATTGTCGCCTCAAAAATAAAACACCTGTGAAGGGTATCGTAAGAGCATAAAAAGAAGCAAAAGCATAGGGAAGTCCATCAGTAAAAATTTTTCCTGGGTGTCCCACAAAAGTCCATCCACTGAAACTTGTAGCCGTTGCAGCCAAGATGAAAACCCACATGCCTATACTTCGTCCTGCTAGAAAATAATCCGCCGACGTACGGGCTTTGCGAGCACCTTTAAAACCCCAAAAAAGACAATAAGCCCAATATAAGCCAACAAATGCACTCAACCACAACAACTTGGAATCCATTAGAAAAATTTCCCTAAAAATTTAATTTCGATTATACCTGATGATTGAACATTAGTCAAGCCTTTCTTCGGCACAAATTAATTCCCGAATGCTAATTCTTCATATTAAATTTCACCACTTAGAACAGATGGATATAAAATGAATTATAGTGTGAAAGCAAAATGGCTATAGCTAGCGCGGCTTTAGCATTATTTTTTCTTATCTATTATTTTGTGAAGGCAACTTCCGCCGATCAGAATCTTGATCTCCAATTTTCTTCAATTATACAGCCTGGAAAAGCTAGTGTTGAATCTTCGTTGGACATTGATGCTCCCTCAGAAGTTATCTGGAACAAACTACTTGATATGTCTAGCTATAGGCTGTGGTATCCTTGGGTTCGCCGTCTTAAAGTAACAAATGATCATGTTGACCGATGGGTTCATAAACATTCTTTGTTGAAATATGAAATGGAGGTTGGTAGTACTTTTAGAATTCAACCTTTTTTCGGTGCTCCATTTAATCGTTGCCGCTTCATAACGATAGATCCACAGAAAAAACTTGTTATGGAAATGCGTTTTTTTCCTCTTAATAAAGAAATAGTTACTTTCAATCTCATGCATTATAAAAATTGTGTTGAATTATCCTATAGCTCCACTAGCAATAGTCTTTTCAATTTTATGACAGCATTAATGTTTTCGTGGCAAGGGAAAAAAATTCTGAGAAATTTTAATGAAATTCTTCCAGATATTGATTATAGTAAAGAAGTTTCTGAGGAATCAAGCGCTACAGCTCAATTCACCTTTGATGAAAATTTTATTAATGCTCTAATCTCCAAAGCTTATAATGAAGGCGTTGATATTTTGAATGTGATTTCTGAAAAAATTGTCAGAGCCAAGGCCAAGTCTGGCCTTGTAAAAGCTAAACGCGCTGGTTCCCCTCCTCATGCTTCTCCAGAATCATTAGATCTTGTAAATCAATTCTTATCTGGTGGTACAGCCCCAGCTATTAATGTAACACCAAAAACTACTCCTACCCCTGATGTTCCTGAAGATATTCTTATTAATCAATATATTCTTAAAGGTCTTGACGGTGACATGGATATCATTAACGCAATTGAAGACCGTGTCTTCAGATCAAAAGTAAAATCTGGTTTAACTAAAGCTAAGCGTACTGGTGATATTCCAGAGATACCGCCGAACATCCCAGCTCTTGGCACTGAACCTTTAGGCACCACCCCCACAACAATTTCACCCTCTCCTTCTGATGCTGATGATGAAGAAACAATTATCAATACATATGTTATAAAAGCTATGAATGGCGATGAAGAAGCTGTCGCTTCAATTGACAATCGAATTTTAAGAGCTAAAGTAAAGTCTGCTATTGTTAAGGCTAAACGAACTGGAGTAATACCAGATATGCCTATTAATAGTAATGATCCAATATCTGAAAAGACCACGACTGTAGATGAAGGTCCTTCTAATGATAACACCCAAGATATGATCAGCAAAGCAGTTCAAGCTGCTTTGAATGGTAATATGGATCTAATTAATGGAATTGAAGATCGTGTACAACGTGCAAAAGCAAAATCTGCTTTAGTTAAAGCTAAGCGGAATATTTAAGCAAAGCTTTCTCCATATAGTTAAATTTTATTTAAAAAACCTCTTATGTCTTCAACTTCATCGGCTATAATTTCATGTGCCATAGGATATTCTTTCCAAGTTATTTTCAAACCAGCATTTTTTAAAGCCTTAGCAGATAGCTTAGATGTCTTAAACGGTAAAATTGTATCGTACTGACCATGTGCCAGGAATATAGGGGTTTCTTTTATTCCATCATTCAAGGTATCAAGATTTGACCCATCTATCAAAAAACCACTGAGAGCAATAACAGCTCCTATTCTTTTCCGGTTGCTCAATAAAATTTCTAAAGCCATAGCAGCTCCCTGTGAAAACCCTATAAATACTATATTAATTAAATTAAATCCTCTTTTTTCAACTTCTTTTATATGAGCTAATAATTGCGCTTTACTTTGTGCTAATTCATTCTCTAATTCATGATTTATTGGGAATGAAAACCAGCCTTTACCTGTACCCGAGGTTCCAGGTACATCAAAAGGAGCATTGGGGAAAAAACTGTGATATTTCTTCAAATTAAGGTTCCGAATAAGTGGAACTAGATCATGCTGGTTAGCACCCCAACCATGTAGAACAATGAAGGCCTTGTCAGCCTTCTCTTTATCTAAGATTAACTCAATTGGGGTTAACAATTTTATATTGGAGCTGATAAATTCCTTTTTTTTCATCTACAGGAATTTTTTGAATAAATGAAAGATTTAACTCAATATTAAGATTAGAAAACAGGGGTATAGAATTTGATTTAAATACTATGGGATGTGGGGTGATATAGATATGTGTTAAAAAGGGGGCAAAAACACTATAGGTTTTTGAACCTCCAATAATGTAACATCGTTCAGACGTTACTTCAGCCAGGACTGTTTTAGCATCCATGTTGCGATGCATTACTATAATAGTTCGTTTATCTAAAGAATGCTTAATAGTTTTTTTTGTGGTTGAACCCATCACAATTGTTTGGTTCATAGTTTGTTTTCTAAATAATGATAGATCAGAGGACCAATTAATATATTCTGTTTCTTCCCGTGCTATCATTCCATTAATTGTCACAGCTGCTGTAAGAATAACCTCCATGTACTATTTAAAGCTACCAGCTATAACCGTAATTCGATTGTCTAGATTGCAGTATTGTGAAATCGCATCATTAATTTTTTGGAGTTTCAAATCATTTATTATATCAAGATATTCATCCATAAATGATAGTTTTTTTCCTCTCTGCACTGTCGTAAGAATGCGAGTTGCTAATCCTGAGGTAGTATCTAGGCCAACTTGATAATTTCCACAAATAGTTGCTTTCTTGGCAGCTAGCTCATCGGCTGTTACACCTTTTTGTTGCCATAATTTTAATTGTTTTTCAATTGATAACTTAGCCAACTCTATTTTTTCAGGCGAAAATGTTCCCCATATATACCAATAGCCATCGTTTCCTTCTTCAACGCCTGAGGTCGTAGATTGTATTCCATAGGTAAGCCCTTCTTCATCCCTAACTGTAGACATAAGGCGGGCTGAAAAATTTCCTCCTAGAATAAAGTGACTCATCATTATTGAATAATAATCTTTTTGTTCCCGGTGTATTCCAATACCATGCCCAGTAATTAGATCAGAGCTTGATTTATCAGGAATATGAACTGATTTGTAAATATGTTCTCCGAATTTATTTGCCGATAAGTTTAAGCTTGTTAGTTTTTTGGAGTCTGAAATAATACCCCAACCATCAAAATTTTTTATCAAATGTTGTTCAATACTATAGTGATCGACATCTCCAACAAAACATATATTGAAGCTCCCTAGGCCGTAAAAATTTTTTTGAAACTCCTTTAAATCATTAGCATTAATTTTTTCTATTGCATCTATTTGTGAATTTAAACTTGGTGGACAATTTGGATGTTTTTCAGGGTAAAGTTCCCTTAAAAAGTTTTCAATTGCCCTAGTTCTTGTATCTTCTTTAAGTTTTTTTAATTCTGCTTTGCGTCTTTGAATCATTGATTGTAGGTCGTTTTTATTATAGGCTGGTTCCATTAACTGTTCTGATAGAAGCTCAACTACTAATCCTATATCATTTTTTAAACAGCGTGCTGAAAAATGAACCCGATATCTTCCAGAAGAAAATCCTAATCTTGCTCCAACCATTTCTAGTGTCGAACCAATTTCAAACTTATCTCTTTTTTTTGTCCCCAAATCCAACATTAATGCAGCCATTTCTGGAACAAGAATATTGCCATTTCCAAACAAATCTCCGGCTAAAAAACTCCCCTTAATTGTAACCACATCATCTACCCCTGCAACCAATGAATAAAGGTTGAGACCTTTAATTGGTGTTGATTTTATAACCTGTTTTGCTAAGCTAGTCCCCATCTTAGCCTTTTGCTTTCTTACTTGTTGAATGAGTTAGAAAAAAACCTGTAGTACTCTGATCTTCTACAAGATAGGTTTGAGAAACACGCTGTATATCTTTGGTTGTTACTTTATTAATATTCTCAAGGTATGTGGTGAAAAATGTCCAATCTCCAAGTGCAATAGCTTCATTAAGATTGCTCGCTACCGAATAACTACCATCTCTAGAAAATGCGGTTTCAGCTCTAATTTGAGATTTTGCTCTTAGAAGTTCATTTTCATGAATTCCTTGTGATTGAATTATTGAATATTCTTCCAATATTTCTTTTTCAATTTCTTCACATGTATCATTTCCTGAAATAAAAAGATATGTAATAAATAAACCATTGTCATGTAGTGGGTGAGACCATACACTCATATCAGCAACTTTACCTGAATCAATAAATCTTCTATAAAATCTACTAGTCTTACCTTGACCTAGAACTCTGCCAAGTATTTGAAGAGCAAAAATATCTTTATTTCTTCCTTCTGGAATTTTATGAGCGACTCCTACTATTGGCATTTCTCCGTTACGTTTTACAATTACTTTTCTAGGGCCTTCCTGTTTAGGTTCTGAAGTATACATATTTGGTATTTGATGTGGCGCTTTTGAAATTCCTCCAAATTCTTTATCTAAAAGGTCTAAAATCTGTTCTATTTCAAAATCACCTATAACTGATACAGTTGCATTGTTTGGCCAATAATAGGTGTCATAAAATTTTTTTAACCTTTCTGTGGAAACATTTTCAATATCTGCTCTCCAGCCTATTGTTGAATGATGATAGGGGTGTGCTTGATATGCTGTAGCCCAAATATTTTTGTCTAGCGCTTCCCAAGGATCATTTTCTCCTCTTTCAAATTCATTCCTTACTACTGTCATTTCTGATTCTCTATCTTCGTTGTTAATGAACGCGTTTCTCATCCTGTCGGCTTCAATTTCTACGGCTTTACCAAGATGTTCCTTTGGAAGCAACTCAAAATAATTGGTTCTATCAAACCAAGTTGTGGCATTTATCATTGCTCCAACATCCTGTAGAACACTCCAAATAGCTGTTCCATTTTTTTTGTTAAATCGATTTGAACCCTTAAACATAAGGTGTTCTAATAAGTGTGTGGAACCAGTATATCCGATTGCCTCATTGCGTGACCCAACTAGATATGTTACCATGAACGTTACTACAGGTGCTGATTGTTTCTGTAGCAATAAAACTGTAAGCTCATTAATCTTATGCCGATATTCAGTAATCCCGCCAGAGTCTTTAATTCTTTCAAAACTATGTTGATTCTTTGTCATTTGTGTTATTAGTCTCTTTTAGTTTTAGTAGAGGGAGCAGTTATTTAATTATTTTAGAAATTGCTTTAAAGTGACGGTTTTGAGAATCAGCAACCAGTTCAAACAGTGCAGTTTCTAAGGATGTAAGTTCTGCCCCTAAATTCTTCATTTTTGCTAAACCTAAATCATGGTCTGTCTTATGACGCGAAACTACAGCGTCAGTAATTACATGTGCTTGATAATTCTCTGACATTATATCTTGTACAGTTTGATATACACAAACATGTGTCTCAATACCGCAGACAAGAATCTGCTGCCTTTTTTGACGCTTCAATTCTAAAGTAATTTTATTATCTCCCAAACAACTAAATGTTGTTTTTTCAAATCGCTGTTCTCTTTTCATTCTAATATTCACATCTTTAATTGTAGCTCCTAGACCAGCTGGGTATTGTTCAGTATAAATAATTGGAACGCCTAAAGTTATTGCACCATCAATTATACTACATATTTTCTCCTTAGTTACTTTTTGTTCAAACATAGTTGAAAATATTTTTTCTTGTACATCTATAACAAAAAGTAATGTTTCAGAGGGTAAAAGTCTCATTTTTATACATTGAGAGCTTTTGCTACTTCTGCTGCATGACCTTTTACTGATACTTTTGGGAAAATGTGTGAAATTACATTGTCTTTATCAACAACAAATGTGCTTCTGATTATGCCTTCATATTCTTTGCCATACATTTTTTTCTTCCCCCAAGCACCTAACTTTTTTAGAAGTTTACAACTTGGATCACTAAGAAGAGAAAAAGAAAAGTTACATTTATATGAAAATTTTTTTAATGAGTTTTCTTTATCAGCTGAGAGTCCATAAACTTCTACTTTTCCTTTGTTAAAACGTTCCATCAACAACTGAAACTCAGTTGCTTCAATAGTTCAGCCTGGTGTATTCGCTTTTGGATAGCAAAAAATAATTTTACGCTTTTTTGAATTTAAGCTTTCATTTTCCCCTTCTTGATTTAACAAATTTATTTCTCCTAAACTTTGTCCGATTTTAATCATTTAAATTCTCCATTGTACTTTCGCATTACTCCTACAACTACCCCTTGAATTTTTACTTTATCTAAATTATAAACCATAGGTTTCATTTGTTTATTGGCTGGGCGCAGTTCGATTGTATCCTTGTGTCTAAAAAACTTTTTTATTGTAACTTCATTATATTCAATAAGAGCCACAACTGTTTGTCCATTTGATGCTTCTACTTTTTCTTGAACAATAACAAAATCCCCGCTTTTTATATGATCTTCTATCATTGAATCACCATATACTTTAAGAACAAAGTGCTTTCCCCTTTTTAAAAAAGAAGAGGGTACTTCCATAGCTTCTAGGTCTGGAATTGCTTCTATAGGTTTTCCAGCTGATACTGTACCCAAAATTTCAAGGCTATTTATTGATGTTTTTTCTGGCCTGAGCTCAATTGATCTTGCTTTATTCCACTGATGTTGGATAACTCCTTTTTCCTTAAGGGCACGAATATGTTTATATACTGTACCTTTAGAAGTAAATCCGAAACTAGATGCTATTTCATCAAAAGTAGGAGCATATCCGTAACGAGAAATATATCCTCGAAGATAATCTACTATCTCTTTCTGTCTTTTTGTTAAATACATGGATACAAACAGCGTACAAATATAATCGAAAATTTATTTTACTCAAAGAATTACTAAAACTCTAACTGTGATCGAATTCCATCTACTTGCCTGCGGTAATCTGCTTTTTCTTTCATTTTTCCTTTAACTGAACGGCAGGCATGTATAACTGTAGTATGATCTCGTCCTCCAAAATGTAATCCGATATTTTCCAAGGAAGCCCCAACAATTTCTCTGGATAAATACATTGCAACCTGACGAGCATTCGCTACTTCCATCTTTCTACCTCTGCCAATTAATTTGTTTTCTGGCACATCTAAGGATTCACTAACACTTTGTATAATATCATCGATAGAAACACTTTTTGTTCCTGACCGACCCAAGGTTTCCCTCAAGGCACGTTTAGCCAATGACATTGTTATATCTGTATGTGAAAGCGAGGAATATGCTAACAGTTTTATTAAAGCTCCCTCCATTTCTCGAATGTTCCCCCGAACATTTGTAGCTATCAGCTCTGTAATCTCAAAGGGTATTTCTAAACTATCGTCCTCAGCTTTTTTCTGTAGAATAGCTATCCTTGTCTCGAGATTTGGTGCTTGTATATCTACAATAAGTCCAGATTGAAACCGTGATAATAAACGATCCTTAAGACCATATAATTCACTTGGATGTCTATCCATAGTAAGTATCACTTGTTTGCCACGTTGGTATAAATCATTAAAAGTATGAAAAAATTGTTCCTGTGTTTGTTCTTTCTTTTGTAAAAATTGAATATCATCTACCAATAGGACATCAACGTTTCTATATCTTGTTGAAAAGTTTGAACTATTGTTATTTTGTATAGCAGATATAAAATCCAATGTGAATTTTTCACTAGTTGTATAATGGACTTTAGGTGCAGGTGTCATTGCCAAAACATTATTACCTATTGCTTGCAATAAATGTGTTTTCCCCAACCCTACACCACCGTATATGACCAGTGGATTAAAAGAAGTTTGGCCTGGTGAATCTGCCACAGAAATGCTAGCAGCTTTTGCTAGTTGATTATTTGAACCTTCTACAAAACTGGTGAAGGTATAACGTTTATTTAGGCGGCTTCCACTATCATAAAATCTCTCATTAGGATTTACATTAGTTTCAAGGGTATTATCTCCTGCTATATCTTTTGATTCTGGCTCACCAAGAACCACACTATATCGTAGAAGTAATTTTTTCCCGTAAACAACTTCAATTTTGGATAAGAGCATTTTTCTATAATGACGGTCTATCCATTCATAGTAAAACTTACTAGGGACCTCTAGAGTTACAGACTTGTCATCTAAACCAACCGCACTAATTGGTTCAAACCAAGTTGCATATGTTTGCTCATTAAGAACTGAGCGGATTTCGGAAGAAACATTTTTCCAAAGATCCGAGGCTGTTATTGCTGTTTTATCCACAATTTATCCACATGATGATAGGCCTTTAAATTTATTCTTTCCTCTCCTCTGATATCAAGCTCTATATTATGTTTTTTTATATTAAAAGCCCACATTCTGCTTATTTAAAGGAATCGTTGCTGTGAGTTTTTGGCTGAGTTAAGTTTACTAGCTTAAATTGGTAGATTATGAAAAGAACTTATCAACCCAGCAAGAGAAAACGAAAAAATAAGCATGGTTTCCGTGCACGATCATCCTCGCCTGGTGGTAGACGTGTTTTGCGTCGAAGGCGTAGCAAGGGTCGCAAAGAAATTTCAGCTTAATTCCCAATACTCTTTTCCTATACAAAAAATGATTGATACAAAGCGGACAAAGCCCCCATCAATTGGTGGGTTTTTTGAGTCTTTTTTCTCAATAATTTTTATTTCAATTATTCGGTTTTATCAACAATTAATTTCCCCTTTTTTTATTCCTAGTTGTCGCTTCGATCCTTCTTGTTCTGAATATGCTCTTAAAGCCTTCAAAAAATTTCCTGCAGCCAGAGCCCTTCTTCTTACTCTGAAACGAATTGCTAAATGTCATCCTTGGGGTGACTCTGGCTCTGATCCTCTTCCAAGATAATGGATAAAAAAACTGTAGCAGCCTTTTTCCTAATAGCTTTAATACTTATGGCAATGCCATATTATTATGAATTCCTTGGATTAGCACCCTCCAGCTCAGAAAATATTAAAGAGCCCAAAACAATTGAAAACCCTTCCTTTCTAGAAAACGAAGGGTTTTCAAAAAGTCTCCAATATGATTCTTCTATTCCGCAGAATTCTTTTGGCTCTGACCTAGATGAGTTTATTATTTTTGTAGACAGCCCAATTTATATTGCTAGTATATCTTCTCGAAATGGAGGTTCAATAACAAGCTTTTTACTTAAAGATTATTTACTTAATGATACAAGTTTTGTCAATCTTGTTGATAGAGATTTTAATGATGATAATCTTCTGCTTGAGTTTACAGACTTTAATGGTAACCAGATTAGCCTTTCGGAATTTTGGTCTATAAAAAACTCCTTTAATAATAAAGACACTATCAGTATAGACTCTCCTTTTATGCTATCTTTCTCTTCATCAATAATGGGACAACAAGCAAGAAAAAGCCTTACTTTTTACCCCAATAACTACACGATCAAAGTATCTATGGATCTTCAAAAAATTAGTGATAAATATATTTCTCAAGAGCGGTTTACCCTTAATTGGAATGGTGGAATTACTTCTACAGAGCCTAACAAAAAAGATGAGGCTAGTTTTTTTGCTGCGAATCTTTCACAGGGTAAAGAGATTTCTAAGCATGGAGGAAAGCATGGTAAGGTAGTCTCTTCAACTGGTAGAACAGATTGGGCCGCTGTAAGATCTAAATACTTTACCGCTGCTATTATTCCGATATCTACTAGCAATTATGGGGTAGTACGAGCCAACGAGAACACACTATCTAAGGCTACAATTAACCAAGATGTTCCTGTTTATAATTTTGGTGTTGGCTTTTCTTCTGCTGCACCAGCTGAGGCTCTTATATATCTAGGTCCTCTTCAATATGATAGCATAAAAGCTCTTGGCGTGGGTCTTGAAAATACACTTAGCCTTGGTCTTGCTCCAATTCGATTTATTGGTAGAGCTGTTTTACTATTACTGGTCAACCTACACAGTGTTATACCCAACTATGGCATAGTTCTGATTGTCTTTTCTGTAATAATAAAAATTCTTGTCTATCCTCTGACTAAAAAGAGCTATCAATCAATGAAAGACATTCAGACTATCCAGCCTGAAGTAACTAAACTAAGAGAAAAATTTAAAAGCGACCCTCAAAAGCTTAATCAAGCCACCATGAATTTGTATAAAGAGCATGGGGTGAACCCCCTTGGTGGGTGCCTTCCTATGCTATTACAAATGCCCCTTTTGTTTGCCTTGTTTATTGTGTTTAGATCTACAATAGAATTGCGTGGGGCTCCTTTTATTTTTTGGATTTCTGATTTGTCTCAACCTGACGCTTTAATACCCCTTCCATTTTCTCTGCCTTTATATGGAGACCAAATTAGTCTGTTGCCTCTATTAATGGGTGTTTCTATGTTTGTTCAACAAAAAATGACCACCAGCCAAGCTAATCCACAACAAAAAATGATGACTCAATTTATGTCTGTATTTTTTATAATTCTTTTTAATCAATTTCCTTCTGGTTTAAATCTTTATTATACTCTTTTCAATGTTCTTACTATACTTCAGCAGAAATATCTTGTCCAGCCCAAAGATATTAAAACAGCTCCTTAGTAGGCATGACATCTTCTGGTGTCAATAAAAGACCTTTGTCTACCATTGCCTCTCTTGCTACTGCCCCTGGTGTAGGTGGCATATCTGTTGTTCGCATAAGCGGTCCCCTCTCTCTTAAAGTAGCAAAAAAGCTTGTTGGTAAAGAAAATTTAAAGCTGTCTCCTAGGCATGCCAAATATACGCCTCTTGTATCCTACAATAATAGTGAAATTGATTCTGTAATAATTACTTTTTTTCCTTCACCCAATTCATTTACGGGAGAAGATGTGATTGAAATTTCTTGCCATGGTGGCGAGGTTATATCGAACCAAATTCTAGAGGCTTGCTACGATTTCGGGTGCAATCCTGCCGTGGCTGGTGAATTCACTAGGAGGGCATTTATAAACGGTAAAATGGATCTTTGTCAAGCTGAGGCTGTTGCCGATGTAATTATGGCTAGTTCTATAATGAGCAAAGAAGCTAATTATAGAATTTTGTCCGGTCAGCTTTCTAAAATGATTGACGACCTGAGGTCGTCTTTAACTACCTTGGTTTTGACAATTGAGGCTGAACTAGATTTTGAAGACGATGAAATAACCCCTACCCAATTAAATCAAAAAATCGATCTGATTTCAAAAGTATTAACCTCTACAAAAAAATTACTCTCTACTTATCAAACGGGGAAAATGTTAAGTAGTGGCGCACTTGTTGTTTTGGCGGGTAAGCCAAATGCTGGAAAGTCAAGCTTGTTAAATGCTATCGTTGGTGAAGAAAGAGCTATTGTTGCTTCTAGCCCTGGAACAACGCGGGACGCCATTGAAGTTCCTTATATAATTAATAATTTTCCTGTCCGTTTTGTTGATACAGCTGGAATTAGAGAAACATCCAGCTCTATAGAAGAAAAAGGGGTCGGATTCACCCAAAACTATTTAAACAAAGCCGATTTAATTCTTAATGTTATTGATGCTTCTAGAGAGCAACCGCCACACAAGCCTTTTCTTTCGTTTGAGAACCAAAGCCTTGTTCCCTCTATTAATGTGTTAAACAAGGCTGATTTAATAAAAACCAAAAGGTTTTCAGAGCAAAAAGGTGGTTTATTCACCTCTGCTTTATTGGGTAAAGGTGTTAATCTTCTTCTAGAAAAAATATATGAAATATTATGTGGGCAAAACACTATTAGCTCCGAGGTTGTTTTAACAAATCAGCGTCACCGAAACTCTCTTTTAAAGTTTGAGGCGCGCCTGTCTTCTCTATTGGACGATATGGGTTCAGCCTTGCCTACCGACGTAATAGCATCTGAGCTACGAGTCGCTATTTCTTTCCTTGATGAGCTATTAGGTGTTACTACCGCAGATGACATTCTTGAAAATATTTTTGCTAATTTTTGTGTTGGAAAATAATGTTTCACGTGAAACACTTAATTTAAATGGCCTCATTTGATGTCTTAGTTGTAGGAGGTGGGCATGCTGGTGTCGAAGCAAGTCTTGCAACAGCCGGACTTGGTTTAAATACAGCCCTTGTTACCTTAGACAAGTCAGCTATAGGGCGAATGTCTTGCAATCCTGCTATAGGAGGATTAGCAAAAGGTCATTTAGTTAGAGAGATAGATGCTTTGGGTGGTAAAATGGGTTTGCTCGCCGATTATGCTGGGATTCAGTTTAAGATGCTTAATCGCTCAAAGGGCAAGGCGGTTTGGTCCCCCCGTGCTCAAATTGATAAAAAAGAGTATGAAAAACTGGTCCAAGAAATTGTTTTTAAACAGGCCGGCCTTTCTATAATAGAGTCGGAGGCTAGAAAAATTATCTGTTGTGGCGAGTCTGTTGTAGGTTTAGAAATTGATGGTTCTGTTAAAATTAAAGCTGTGGCGGTTATTTTGACTTGTGGTACTTTTCTAAATGGCTTAATTCATATTGGTCGGCGGAAAATACGTGCTGGAAGGATGGGCGAAGAAGCCTCTGATGGAATTACTGAGTCTCTTGTTTCCCTTGGTTTTTTAAGTGGTCGACTTAAAACAGGTACGCCCCCCAGGCTACGTTCTGATTCTATTAATTGGGGTCAGATTAATCCGGTTTTAGGTGATGAAAATCCTCGTCCTTTTTCTTTTAAAACTTCTAATTTTAACCCGCCTAATCTTCCTTGTCATTTTGTTAATACAAACCCAATTACACATGAAATTATTTCAGAGCACTTACATGAATCGCCAATGTATTGTAACGAAATAGTTGGTGTAGGCCCCAGATATTGTCCTTCTATAGAAGACAAGATAGTTAGATTCTCTAATAGAGGTTCCCACCATCTTTTTCTAGAGCCTGAATGGCGTGGTGCTAATCAAATATATACAAATGGTTTTTCTACTAGTCTTCCTGAAAAAACCCAACTTAAAGCCCTTCGCACTGTAAGGGGTTTGGAAAATGTCTCTTTTTTTAGGCCTGGCTATGCTATAGAGTATGATTTTTTTCTTCCTTCTCAATTAAAATCATCCTTAGAAACAAAAGATGTTGCCGGTTTATTTTTCGCTGGACAACTAAATGGAACGTCTGGCTATGAAGAGGCAGCTGCCCAAGGTTTGTTGGCTGGCGTTAACGCTAGCCGCTTTGTTCAAAACAAACCAGCTGTTATTCTTGGAAGAGACAATGCTTATATGGGTGTTTTAATCGATGATCTTGTAACAAAAGATACGCTTGAGCCTTATAGAATGTTTACTTCACATGCCGAATACCGTTTATTGCTTAGACATACTAATGCGGATCTTCGCCTCTCTGATATAGGAAGATCAATTGGCCTGCTTGATGATGTTGACTACAAGAACACCGAAAGAAAGCGCTCTTTCATTGAACGTTTTGAGTCTGATGCTTTACAAATTAGGCCGTCACTCGAAGATGCAAACGCCTTGCTCTCAAAAGCTGGGGAAAAAGTAACGAAAAACAAACTTTCTATTGCTGAAATCTTACGAAGACCCGCTGTTACAATTAATGATGTTCTTGGTTCTTCTATAATTGACAATGATTTTTCTTCTTTTTCTAAAGAGCAGTGTTGCGATTTGCTAGACGAAATGGAAACAATCATCAAATATGATGGATATATTGATAGGCAAAACACTCTTATAAAACGCCTAGAGCAAAATGAGTTGTCTCCTATTCCCAATAATTTTAATTATAATAATTGTGGTGCGATTTCTTTAGAGGCTCGTGAAAAACTTTCTTTGGTTCGACCTCAAACTATTGGGCAGGCTTCTCGCATTTCAGGAGTTTCTCCGGCTGACGTGGCCGCCCTATCTGTCCTCCTTCTTTCATAGTGAGTTCTGTTTCACGTGAAACATCGTCGGCGCTATCTTTACAAGAGTTATTAAAAAGGCTTGGTCGTTCAATTGAGGGGTGTTTTCGTTTTCCTTCTAATTCTGTGCCTTCGTTTCTAAATATTCATTCTTCTCTTCTTCCGTTTTTGTTATTATGGTTATCTCATTTAAAGTCTATACGTTGTATTATTTCTGTAGAGAGTTTTCGTCATCGGCAGAGACTTTTTGAGGCTCTTTCAATGGTTGAGCCGGGCTCGGCTTTTAATGTGTCTCGTTCGTCCACCAGTGAAATGTCTGGAGCTGATCTCCATACCATAAATTCTTTTGCTGCTGGTGTTGGTTCGTTTCTTCTGGTTTCGCCTGAGCTTGTTGGTAGTATTGGGCCTATTGTTCAAAAAGGGGTTTCTGAGCCTTTACGATTATCTTCAATAAAAACTCGATCTAAGCTTATTTCTCTTTTTAATGCGTGGGGGCTTGAGGTTGTTCGACAGGTTGATTCTCCTGGCACTTATGCTGTTAGGGGTGCGATTGTCGATTGCTTCCTTTTGGGTCGTTTAGAACCTTTGAGGTTAGAGTTTTATGGGGAAAAACTTGTTTCTGTTAGGTCTTTTGATTTGGCGACACAAAAAATGGTTGAAGTTTTGGATTTTGAAAAGGTGGAGATTGTTCCCCCTTTGAAAATTTTTGAAGTGTGTGATGAAACAAATATATCGAGACGGTCTGTTTTAGGTCTTTTTTCGTTGGTGTCTTCTGGGTCTTCAAAGGTTTATGATCTTGCTCCTATTTTTGATTCTTTTGATGAACCTTTTGATCTGGCTTGTGTAACACACCCTAGTTTTATTGATAACCCAGTTATTTTAAAGCAGTTGCTTAAAAAGTTTTTGGTTTCATCTTTTGGGTGTCTTCTTTTTTGTGGTGAAGCTCATAATGTGGTAGTTAAAAAAAATTCTTCTCTCAATCCTTTTCTTATAACAAACCTACCTTTTGATACATCTTTTTCTTCTGGTGTTTTGGGTCTGTTTTGGGTTTCTTTATATTCAATATATGACATCAAACAAAAGCCTGTTTTGTCTTCTAAGCCAAAAAAAGGGGGTGTGCCTTCTGTTGATCTTTCAGTTTTTCCGTGGAAAGAACCTGTTGTTCATGAAAACTTAGGAATTGGTTTGTATCTTGGGTTGTCTACGGTTTCTAAAGATGGTGTTTTACGAGAATGTGTTGCTCTTGAGTTCAAACATGGTGATTTGGTACATGTTCCGCTAGATAGTTTGGGGTTTATTTCTAACTATATTTCGAATGATGAAAATATTGCTTTGTCTGACTTGCGATCCGGTCGCTGGTCTAAAACAAAAAAGAGGGTTTTAAAAGCTGCTGGAGAAATGTTAGACCGTTTTGTAGAAATTTATGGTGAGAGAGAACAAATTGAGGGTTTCTCTTTTTCTCCTGATACTATAGAGATGGATAGATTAACTGAATCTTTTCCTTATTCTGAAACAAAAGATCAAACAAAATGTCTTGAAGATGTCCAAAAAGACATGGAGAGTAATAAACCTATGGATAGGTTGATTTGTGGGGATGTTGGGGTTGGAAAAACTGAGGTGGCCATTCGAGCAACTTACAAGGCTATACTTGGTGGTAAACAGGTTCTCTTGTTAGCTCCTACAACAATTCTTGCAAATCAATTGTTTAATAGTTTTTCAAAAAGACTGGTTCCGTTGGGAATTGAGGTTAAGCAATTTTCTCGACTAACAGAATCAAAGGAAGTAAAAAAAATTCTTCTTGCTCTAACTTCTGGTAAAGTTTGTGTGGTGGTGGGAACTCACCGTCTACTTTCAAAGGCTGTTTCTGTTCCAAACTTAGGGTTGGTTATTATTGATGAGGAGCATCGTTTTGGTGCCAAACAAAAAGAATTTCTTAGAGATTATTGTTCTGGCGCAGATGTGTTAAGTATGAGCGCTACACCCATTCCAAGAACCCTTCAATTTTCTCTTGCTGGGATTCGTGATATTTCTACAATAAAGACCCCTCCTCCTGGAAGGCTTCCCATAATAACCTCTGTTGAAGAGTTTCAACCTGACTTTATAAAAAGTGCGGTGTTATATGAAGTTGGTCGAGGTGGCCAAATATTCTTTGTAAATAGCAATATTTCTGAGATTCCCCGCTTAAAAAAGAAGTTGGAGGATCTTTTGCCAGGCTTAAAAATTGGTTTAGCCCATGGGCGATTAAAACCTGAAGATTTAGAGGGTGTTATGGTTAAAATGGTAAGTGGTGAGTTTGATTTGCTTATTTCTACAACAATAATAGAAGCAGGAATTGATTTGCCCAATGTTAACACTATATTCGTTAATAACGCTCATCTGTATGGTCTTGCTCAGCTTTATCAAATGCGAGGAAGGGTTGGAAGGTCTTCTGTTCAGGCGTATTGTTATTTAGTTTTACCTCAAGTGGATGTTGGGGTAAATGCGACTGAGCGCCTTAGAACTATTCAGTATAATGCAGAATTGGGGTCGGGTTTTGCGGTTGCTATGCGTGATTTAGAAATGAGGGGAAGTGGAAATTTGTTTGGTGTGGAGCAGAGTGGTCATTTAGCTGCTGTAGGTTTTCATCTTTATACAAAAATCGTTCGTGAGGTGGCCGCAAATAGGTTGGGGAGTTCTCAACACAAGTCTTCGTTGAGTGAAAAAGAGATTGGGGTTTCTGTTGTAGGTGATGCTTTGATACCTAGCGAATACATTGAAGAGCAAGATGATCGCTTATATTTTTACCAATTATTGGCATCAGCCAATAAAGCTGAAAAGGTTGTATTAATAGAAGAGGAAATGTCTGATCGTTTTGGTCCTCCGCCAAAGGAAGTTTTGAACCTTCTTTCGATAAAGAGAATACGGTTGTCCTGTGTTGGTTTTTCTCTTGAATCAATTGAGGTTTCCGAACAAGGTTCTATAATTTGGTTTTCCAAAGATTGCAATATAGTAGAATCTATAGGAAAGGTTTTGGGTTCGGTTTCAACTGTTAATCTACCGTATTCAATAATAAATAGAGCAAGTGGAAGTAGTGGGCTTTTACTTTCTCTAAATTCAATTACAGATTCTCTTTTTACTATTGAATACACGTTTGAATCCAATCTGTCTAGCGGTTAATTTCTAATAATGATCTTATTTAATATAAAGATTGTTTCGAGGGTTGGTTGTTTTGGGTTTTTCTTACTCATTTTTTTTGGTTGCAATACCGAAAACAAGAATAAGAACAAAAATGTGTCACATGGCGAGCCTGGTACCGTTCAAAGCTCTTCTAGGGTTAATAAATTGCTCTACATGGCTTATCAAAAAAATGGTGGTGGTTATACTGAAAACACAGAGCTTCTTGTGCAACAATATAGAGAGGCTCTTTTGGGTGGTCTGTTTTGGGAGCAATACCAATCTTCAAGAATATCGGTAAATATAGATGAGGTTCGAACCCACTATATAAATAATAGGGGTA
>JBJKZS010000117.1:0-18881 GCA_045569115.1 Fidelibacterota bacterium
GCATTTCCACCAAGTAATGTTGCCTCACGAATAAGAGATGAATTTAAATGAGTATATTTTGCATCAGTCATAAGAAAAACAGTTATGACTTCGGCATTTAAATGTCTATTCATCCAAGCCAACTGAAATTCAAACTCAATATCACTCACGAACCTGAGACCTCGAATTAAGGCAACAGCACCTTTCTCCTCAGCAAATTTTACGATTAGACCATCATTAGATGTGACTTCAACTTGCTGAAAATGTTTTGTTGAGTGATGAAGCATTTCCATACGCTCATTCATATCAAACAATGGCTTTTTATCGCGGTGAGTTGCAACTGTAACGATTATCTTATCGAAAAGCTTGACCGCCCTCTCTATAACATCAAGATGACCAAGCGTAACAGGATCAAAAGACCCAGGATAAATTGCTGTTCTAAGTATGCTACTCATTTCTAAAAAAAGTTAATTGTGTATCACCATAGTTTCTAATTTTTCCATTTTCTGGATTCCAATTTTGTCTGACAGAAGACTCAATTATAAGTTGACCATCTTGTTTCAAATTTTTACGGGCTAATACAAAAAGCTTGTTTAAATCAACGGAACTGTATGGTGGATCAGCAAAAATTAAATCAAATTGAGAATTATTTTTTTCTAGAAAAACATGGACATCCTCATGCTTTACGATCATTGACGTTTTATCAAATAAAAAAGTATTTTTTAGAATGGAATTAGATAATCTTCTATTCTTCTCTATAAACATAACAGAAGACGCCCCTCGACTCGCAGCTTCAAAACCAACTGACCCTGTGCCTGCAAACAAGTCTAGAACACAAGATCCTGAAAGATCTCCTAATATGTCAAATAAAGATTTCCTCAACTTAGAAGATGTAGGTCTTACTTTTTCTTTTATATTTGAACTTATCACCCTACCTCTATACAATCCAGCTAGGATTGCAAGATTACTCATTAGAGTATTGTTGGTTAAGTTTGAATGCGCTGGGAACATTTTCAGTTACAGTCGACACAATAGTTTTCTTTAAAACAAAAAACCATATTACGAGAGCAATAATCGCACTAGCTAGTAGAAAAGAAAATAGTTCGTGACCACTGTACTTTAATTTATATTTTTTCTTTAACCTTTTTTTTGACTTCTTTGAACTGAAAATATTATCTTTGTTAGATAAGGTGCTATCAATCAAAGAGGCATCTTTTTGAGATCCCAAAGTTAGATCTTTTTTATTTTCTATAGTTTTATCTACTATCTTTTTATCATCTTCCATAGAAGTGAGTTCTTGTGGTTTTTGAAAACCAGGATTTCCAAAAAGATTTAATTCACTTTTCATAACAACGCTTTTTGCATTAGACCAGAAACTTCGCTGAAATCTGAGATATCAGTTCCTTTCCTTAGCTTAATACGCCTTCCTTTTACTAAAGCCGATATTGGATTAACTGGTAGAACATGACGTTTCCTTGAAGATATATAGGCATTCCATTTTCCAGGTAATTCACCTATCGTATTTATTGCAATAGAGGATTTTTTTGATCTTGGTTGTAAAGCATTAACCATTTTTATAATTGAATCCGAAAGGCCTTTATCTCCAGAAATTGAAACTATAGACATCTCACCATTTCTAATCACTGGTTGACCAAAAGCAAGGAGCTTTCCACCAAAAAAGAAAAGAGCTCTTACACTTCTATGATCTTTGAAAAAAGAAACGCCCGGACCTTCACTGGCAACTAATCTAGCCATCGATATAACTGAGGGTTCTAACCAAACAGGATTCTTACCAGCCTGCTTGACAAAGGATTTAATTGATTCTAAGGCATTTTTTGCTATTATTGATGCAATCATCCAGTTTTTATCACTAGTACTAGATTCCATCTCAGAAAAAAAGATTGAAGAAGAGGACCATAGAGGACCTAATCTCTGTTGCATATACCAGTTTAAATAAGCCTCTTGGTCTTTAACCTTCAATCCTTTGTCAATAGGAATTATTTGACAATCAATCCATCTATCATCTAAAGAAAGGTATATATCTTTTTCATAATCAGGAACGGAGTTAAATGCATCTTGAAGAATCACACCAAACAGAACCCAAGATCCACGGCTCTCATATCTAAATTCTGAAATTCTTTGGAGAGTTTAATAGCCTTTAAGGAATTAAGGCTTAATTTCTGGTCAATTACGTCAGCATGGGCATATCTAAGCCAGCCACTCCTAATTGAAATTGCAAGCATGCACTAATCAGAAGCGTGCCCAACTCTTGTCCCCGTCTTCGACCTTACCATGTGATTTTGCTTTGAATGCAAAGACAAGATAACGTCGATCCGAATGAGTACCCTGAATTGGGCTGGCTACTCTATAATCCTCTTCAGTCAATTCGATTATATATGGTTTTTTTGTTAACGGGCAAGAAAGCATATCCTCGTCAGGTATAAATCCATCATAATAACTGATAACTTCGACATGGCTTGAATATGTAGAATCACTAATGCTGACAAAAGTACTATCTTCAATATATGGTTTGACCATATCGTTTCTAACAAATGAAGTGTCATAACGAGAGTCCTCTTCATTAAAGCTTACTATTGTTAAAATAGTATCTTGAAGAGTATCTTTCCTTGTTTTCAAGAAGCCAAAAGAGGTATCGTAAACTGTAACGAAATTTGCTGCCAAATCAACGTTAGCTTTTCTATCACCTAATAATATATCTTGCTTTCCAAGAAAAGTACTATCCGCTGTCATGGAATCCCTTGCCGCATTAACAACTTTTATTGCCCATTTACCATCTGTGGTACGTTCTCCTGTAATTTGCTGATAATAGCTCAATACATCATAGACATGTTCCATATAAAAACGACTCTCTGATTCTACTTTTTCTTCTTCATCCCAAATCGTTCTTGGGATATAAATCACCAACATAAAAACAATAACTGATAAAAGTATTGCTAATTCAAGCAAATCTCTTATCCACCATTTATATTTCGAATCTAGAAATTCAGTCATTAATCAATCTTTCTTATTCCAATTACACAGTTAATCTATTAATTAAATATTGTTATTAAAACCACCCATTCGACAAGTGCCTAGCAATCATTTGAAAGAATTGTTTGCAGACGCTTAGAACCACCACTCAAGTTTACTTTTTCAACTTTGATAATTGAAGCAATATTTTTAAAGACTAAAAACAGTTTTAAGCTAAGGATTTCTTAAAGATCAACTTTCCTTACTTTGATTTTGTCTTTCATACCATTCGAAGAGGATAATTCTTCAAATAATTTCTTTTGGCTAGAATTTAATTTTGTAGGAGTCATAATCTGAATCTTAACTAGTTGATCACCACGCTGACCTCCACGAATCTCAGACAGTCCTTTGTCACGCATACGTAGAACCTGCCCTGACTGAATTCCAGCTGGTATAGTTAACTTTGCAAGTCCAGATAAGGTTGGAACTTCAATTTTATGACCTAGTGCCGCTTGCGAAAATGAAATCTCTACTTCAGTAAGTATATCTCCACCATGCCTAGAAAAAAAACTTGTGCTCCATCTCATCAAAAAAAACAATTAGATCTCCTCGTTCTGAACTTCTAGGACCCGCATTACCCTCACCTCTTAATGTCATATAATTCCCCGGCAGCAACTCCCGCCGGTACATTAACTTTAATCTCAGAAAGCTTCTTTGTTCGTCCATCACCCCGACATGAGCGGCAAGGTTTTGAAATAACCTCACCTGTACCACTACAATTAGAGCATTCACCAACATTAACAAACTGACCAAAAAACTGACCTAGAAATTTGACGGACCTGCCCAGATCCTTCGCAAGCAGTACATCTAGTTGGCATTACTCCACTTTGACCACCCGAACCATTACAAGTGCTACAAACATCCATCCTTTTTATTTTTATCGTCTTAGTTACTCCATCAGCAATTTCTTCAAGTGTTAAACCGAGAGTAACCTTCATGTCTGAACCACGAATTCGGCGACGGGCATTACCGGTTCCTCCAAAGAAGTCTTCAAATGAACTTGTTCCAAAACCTTCCATAAATGTTCGAAGAGCGTCTGACAAATCAAAATCGGCAAAACCGCTAAAGCCACCTGCTCCACCAAACCCACCCTGCGCATTTCCCGTTGCAGCATGACCAAACTGATCATATTGCGTTCGTTTTTGAGAATCAGATAAAATTGAATATGCTTCAGCAGCCTCTTTGAATTTTTCTTCAGCTTGCTTGTTTCCTGGATTTTTATCAGGATGATACTTCATTGCCATCTTACGGTATGCTTTTTTTACGTCGCCATCACCACAACCCTTTTCAATACCTAAAACTTCATAATAATCACGCTTCACAGATTACTCCTTACTTCTTTCTTTGGAATTAACAATAACCTTAGCGTGTCTAATGACTTTATCTTTGTATCTATACCCTTTTTCAAATTCTTGAATAATGATACCATCTTCATGCTCTTCCGAATTTTCAGTCATCATCGCATCATGAATTTCAGGGTCAAATTTTATCCCTTCTGAATCAAAAGGCTCGACCTGCAATGATTTTAACTTACGAAGTAGCTTATCCCTAATTAGCGTTACTCCTTCCAATAATGACTCCACATTAGTAGATCCATCCACATCAGCAGAATCCAACATTCGCTGGACATCATCAGCTATGCCTAAGAATGAAATAATTACTTCTTTCCCCTCATATTTGAGTAGTCTTGAGAACTCTCTTTCACTTCGCTTTTTGTAATTATCAAATTCAGCTCTCAAGCGAAGGTGGCGATCATGCACATTGTTTAATTCTTCTTCAATAGAAGATTCCGGCTTCTCTTCTTCAATTTTACTTTCTTGACTATCAGACTCTTCTTTATTTAGTATTTCTTTAGAATCTTTATCTTGTGTCGACTCTTTTTTAGCTTTTTGCTTTTTGTTTTTTCCCTTAGTCATCATTTAACCCATCAATAGTATCAGCATAAAGATCTAATACTGTTACAACCTCACCATAATTCATCCGCTTTGGCCCAATGACACCAAAGCTTATCATATCAAAACCTATATTAATTGACCTTGCAGCAACAGAGCAACCTTCCATGAAACCTGCAGGGTTCTCAGCACCAATAGCAATAGTCGATTGTCCTAAATCAGAAGGAATTCCAGCTGAAATTTTAATTGTTTCCGAATTATCAAGCATCTTCATCATCGTCATCATTTGGGAAGGATCACTGAATTCTGGGTGTTGCCACAATTGATCTTTACCAGAAACAAATATTTGATCATCCTCAGAAATTGTGAAATATTCATGAGCGTTTTGTATAAGAACCTGAATAATTTCATTGTCGAAATGTTTTTGGTCTTTTAAACGATCTCCTATGGTTTCTATAATTTCTAAAACATTAAGACCTACCAACCTTTCTCTAAGGACTGAACCGATTGTATCAATGAGAGAATCTTTAATCTCCATCGAAAGATTAAGTATAATTGTCCTGACCTTATCAGATTTAAAACCAACAACCATAAGAACCTGACCCGAACTAAGTTTTACAAGATTTAGGTCTGTCAATTCACTTCTCACTTCAGTTGAGAGAAGAGCAAAACCAAACAGATTACTTACTTGAGCTACTGAGTTTGCCGTTATTTGAAGCAACCTATCAATGTTTGAAGATGCCGCAAGTAATTCATCCATAGCATCCTTTTTCATGGATTGGGTTGGTTCAGTTAATTCTAAAAGCTCATCAACATAATATCTGTAGCCAATATCTGTTGGAATTCTACCCGAGGATGTATGGATATGATTCAACAAACCAGCCTCCTCAAGACTATGAAGTGTATTCCGAATAGAAGCAGGACTAAGTTCAATATTATATTTGTCTTTCAAACGTTTAGAAGCTACAGGATGAGCGGTCCTCACAAAATCTTCTATCACTATTTTAAGAATAGTACGTCCCCGGCTAGATGTTTGACCATCAATATCTTTCATTTGACTGCGCATAACAAGGCTAATAAATTAAGCTAGTCTAGAGCCTTTACCAAGAGTCTCAAACTCAGAAAAATCATCCTTAAAGAAACTTTCGCACAGCCCGCATGCTTCCAATAAATGAAAACATCATTATAACCATTGTTAGAATTGCTACAATATCAAAATCCCACCTTATACGATAATGAGTAAATAAAGAGAGAAAATAGTTACTACCTTCAACAAAACCATAGGATACTGAAGCTGCTAATAATGATCCGAGAAATCCTTCTAACAAACCTTCAATCATGAAAGGAAAACGAACAAAACGATCAGTCGCTCCAACAAGCTTTAATATCCTAATCAAATCCCTGCGAGCATAAATACTAAGACGTATGGTATTTGAGATAAGGATTACTGTTCCAAAAAGTATAGCCACAGCTAAAGCTGTAAGCGCGACAAATAAACCTTCATAATATCTTTCAATTAGTGATATTAGCCTACCTTGATACCGTACCTCAGATACACCTTTGATTGATTTTATTTCTTTGATAATTGGATTGATATAAAGACGTCCTTCTGTAGGCTCTTTAAGATTTACAACACAGCCAGTTGGGAGCGGATTATAATTCAGAAGATCAAAAATATCCTCTCCGAATTCACGCTTAAAAATTTCAGCTGCATCTTCCTTTTTTATTAGAGAAACAGATCGGATACCATCCAAATCGGAAATTTCATCAGTAATTTGTGTCGCTTGCAAATTATCTATATCATCATTAAAGAAAATTTGAAATTCATACTGGCCTCTGGCCAAATTAATTATGCTCGAAAGGTTTTCACCTACTAAAGCAGTAAATACAACAAAACTAGTAGCTATACCAATTGCAGAAATAGTAGCAAGAGCGGTTGTCTTGGTCCTCCATAGGCTTCTAAAGCCTTCAGAAACAAGATACAGAAATCGATCAATCAACCTCGTACTACTCCTTCAACAATCTGTAAAAATCTATGCCCCCTATCTTTAACCATTGAATAATTATGTGTTGCCATTAATATTGCTGTGCCATTATCATTTATTTCCTCTAAAAGTTCAATAACCCTAAGAGATGCAGAAGGGTCAAGATTGCCGGTTGGCTCATCAGCAAGAATTATAAGTGGAGTCTTTACTAATGCCCTCGCCAAGGAAACAATCTGTTGCTCACCTCCAGACAACTCTGATGGCAAATGATTACGCTTATCAGCTATACCTAGGTTATCTAGGACATGTTCAACTTCGTCCTTCACAGCCTTAATTCCAATTCCCTGAACATGTAATGGAATTGCCACATTATCAAAAACAGTTCTATCATTTAATAGTTCAAATTTTTGAAAAACCATTCCAATCTTCCGTCTAAGCATAGGAATATTTCGACGCTTAATTTTATCTGAACTAAACTTGTCTACCTTCACCGTACCCTTATCTGGGAAGATATCCATATAGATTAGTTTTAGTAGTGTAGTCTTTCCTGCTCCAGTTGGACCAATGACACAGAGAAACTCACCCGCATCAATATTAAATGTAGCATTCTCTATACCAGCGCCACTATCAAATTTGCTTGACACTTCTTTAAATGAGATCATAAAATAAAAAGTGAACTGATAAAAGAAATATAGCCTAGAAGTAGCATAGCAGCATACTTACGGGATACTATATTTGATTTCATGATTATTGGGTAAAGTGCTAATGAAAAGGTGACCATTATAGGTAACTCAAAGAGTAGAAGACTTGAATTAGCTTTTAATGGTGAAATGATTGCAACAGGCCCAACGACCCCCATCATATTAAATAGATTTGAACCTATTATATTGCCAAGTGAAATATCACCTTCTTTTTTTAATGCAGCCACTATAGATGTCGCTAATTCAGGCAAAGAAGTTCCATAAGCAACAATTGTCATTCCAATAACTATCTCAGTAACACCTAAACTTCTAGCAAGGCTTATAGCTCCCTCAACAAAAAGATTTGATCCAAAATATAGCCCTAAAATACCAATGCTTAGGAAACCTATGTTTCGACCAATAGGACTTAATTCCTCACTATAATCCGCATCCTGTTTTTTCCCAGTAAAAAATGTATACACTGTGTAAGCAATTATTCCTGAGAATAAAAACATACCTTCCCATCTTTGAACTTGGCCATCAAAAAGTATAATTATAAAAATAATAGAAACGGAAATCATGATGTTCAAGTCTCTTAGAAACCCTTTCCCTCCTATAGAAACATTGAACAATGAACAAGTTAAACCTACAATAAGACCAACATTTGCAATATTTGACCCAATAACATTACCAATTGCAATAGCCTCTTTGCCTGACATAGCAGCAACGAGGCTTACCACGAGTTCAGGTAAAGAAGTACCAAATGCAACGATAGTTAATCCAACCACTATTGGCGAAACACCGAAAATTCGGGCTATACTTTTTGCACCTTTTACTAGAAACTCTCCTCCAAAATATAAAAAGACCGTACCCATCAAAAGATGAGTAGTAATACTAAGGCTGGTCATCAGATATAAAGACCTGTTTTATTAATATAGTTCAT
Source organism: Fidelibacterota bacterium (assembly GCA_045569115.1). GTDB lineage: Bacteria > Fidelibacterota > Marinisomatia > Marinisomatales > S15-B10 > S15-B10. The sequence continues at coordinate 8,510 of JBJKZS010000117.1, forward strand.
AACTTGATTAGACAACATATAACGAACAGTGGATCCTTTTTTTATTCGCTTTCGAATCTGAGAAGAAGAAATTCCAATTTGGGGTATATTTGAAAAACGGATTTGTGATAATATTTTTTCATCTATCCTACTTTCCCGAAATCCAGGGCGCGAAGCAACTATCACTTTACATTCTTTAAGAATAGTTTTATAATTTTTCCATTTGTGAAAATTTAATAAAGAATCACTCCCAATAAGTAAATAGATATCTTTAGAACTTAGATTAAATTTTTCTTTTGCCTCAATAATGGTTTCATTAGTATAAGATATTCCACCTCTTTGAATCTCCAAGTCTGATAAACGAAAGTATGCATTCTCCATTATTGCTAATCGAAGCATTTCTACCCGATCTTTAATTGGAGAAACGTTTTCTCTTTTGTGGGGAGGGGTCGGAGCAGGAACAAACAGAATAATATCAAAACCTTCAGATTCTTTAACAAATTCAGCAATAACCAAATGACCTAAATGGGGTGGATCAAAAGTCCCACCAAATAAGCATAACTTCATAATTTTTGGAGTTCTTTAGATCTTTTTTTGTCTAGCAACATCAAAGCTTCATCCTTTAAGGAACTATCAATGAATTGCGGAGAGTTATCCTCTAGGAAAGATTCTGCTTCTTTAAGCTTGTTTGTTACAATGAATGTTTCGACCATCATTAATCTTGCTCTATCTGCGTAATCAGTATCAAAATAAAGTTCCAACAAATCTTCTAGATAACTGATTGCAGCATCATATTCTTCCATTTTTACATATAATACAGCAGACTCAAACATCTTCTTTGATAATTTATTTCTTAAGTCTTGAATAGTAGCAGTTGCTCCAGGGCGATATTCTGAGTCTGGAAAATCTTCAACAAACTCTTGATATTTCTGAATTGCCCTTATAGTCGCATCTTGATCAAAGTAGAATTTAGGAGAACTTTTTTCATAACTCTGACAAATACGATATCTTGCTAGTCTAACATGGGGGCTGAAAGACATTTGCCGTATTAGCTTATCGAATTCACTTATAGCAGTATCGTACTCTTTATTCAAGTAATAAGCTTCAGCCAAATGGAATTGAGCATCGTCACCAATATCTGTGTGTCGACCTCTTAGTAAAACATATTGAAAATGTTCTTGAGACCTGTAGTACTTTCGCTTTTTCAATAACTCCAGACCTTTATTATACCTTTCATTTATATCATCTATTGATAGGTCAATATCTTGCTTAGCACAACCCAATAGACTAATAATAAGTACAATTATTAGAGATCTTTTATTTTTTATTAAATATTTAATTTTATCAGTCACCATCGGATAGTTAATGAAAAACCTCCTATACCTGAGCGATTAAAAGGAGAGAATAATAACCCTATGTGTGTTTTTGAAACTGGAGAAATTTGTCTTCGACGAGTTTCAATAAATGCATCGAAGGCACTTATAAGATGGTTAAACATAATTGCTGTAACTGTGAATGTTCCCATTCGAAAAGCATCATTTGCTCGGGCTCGTTGATTAACGTAATTACGTTTAAGGTCTGTCATAACAATTATTTCTACACTGTCACCAACTGATTTTTCCTTAACCCACCAACCATTTTCACCTTCAAGGTTAAAAAGATCTGACCAGCCAGCAACAAATTGATCATATTTTCCTACATTTTCATAGAATTCGTGATCTTTTACAACCTCCACACCTTCTATCCATTCTCCACAAAGAGAATCAGAACTAATTGTTGAAGTCTGACCTGGTATAAAAAGATTAAGATGATGAGTACCTTTACAAACAACATCACCATAAGACGAAGTGAGCCAGGGTGTCCTTAGCCACCATTCATATAGATCCCAATGTTCATCGGCAAACTGTTCATATTTCCTTTCAATGTTCTCCCCAGCACTAGAAAAAGACCTCCAGCTCATCCATCCAGCAACTTCGAGACCAAAGAAAAATAGCGCTTTAGCTTTTGCTCCCGCATACCATTGGCCCATTCCAGGAATAGCCAAGGATAAAGCAAGTCCTCTTGCTGGATAAATAGAAGTGTCTTGAGATACTTCTATTGAATCAATATTTGATTGTTGAACTATCAACGGCAAAGGACCATGTAATCTCAAATTGTAATTTAGAAGTCCAGTACTTCCTTTTAAAAAAGAGATACTCAAGAAAAATAAGGTTAAAACAAATTTCATATTAATCATTTAAAATCCAAATAAAAGGGTAAAGTAGAATCTTGAGTCATTACCGTACTCATTATCTAGTGCTATAAATTTATCTAAACCCCTATGTATTTCCACACCAATTCCAGTGGGGTAATTATAGAATGAAAATCCACTTAATCTAAGTTGAGCCCCCATTGACCTTTTTAAGGAAAAATCCTTTATTGTTCCAGACCAAGCGTCTCCAACTTGCCCAATTGCTCCAATTACAATATTCTGAAGAATGAATGGGCCAATTGGAATATTTTTTTGCCTCATTAAAGGAATTCTTAAGTTTCCTGTTGTAGTTATCATCCTATTTCCTTCAATAGCATAAAATGGATACCCTTTAATTCCAGGCATCCCACCGGCAAAAAAATTAAAGAAAGAGTCAACCTCCGCAACAGACATCCAACCTGCTGATGCCTCAGTTGAGAATGTCCATCCGTCTGTAAAAGGGACCTGAAAATGGGCCTCACCCTTACCTTCAGCTCGAAAAAAATCAAAATTGTTATATTTAATTTCAAAAAGTGATTTTTCAGGACTGTAAAAAAGGTTTGATTCTCTGCGAATATCAAAATTTATCTTAAATCCATTATTTGGAATAATATTGTAATCTACAGTATTACGGAAAAGTTGAGTGTTCCATTTTATTCCTGTATGAAACCCAGAGTAATAGTCAATCCCTGATTTTCCAAAAAGATTTTCTCCAGGAACCCACCATAAAGCGTTGGAGCGATAATTTTGGTAAGATCCAAAAATTGTAAGAGTATGGATACCTTTTATTGGAAACTTAGCCCCTCCCTCCATTTGGAAAAGTCTATATGAAATATCAGAATCGATATTTATAACGTCCCATAGTGTTGATTGATAGTTTATATGTCTTGTCATATAAAAAATATCAGTATAAAGTGTAGGATATAAAGTACTCAGTTCAAATAGTAGAAATAGGTCAATATCTGATAGACGATTTATAGCTGCCCCACCGAAAAGATTAAGTCTATTTATCATTTCATTTGCTAATAAATATATACCAGGTTTTATCATTCCATAGTCAATCTGAATACGTGGGAAGAAAAATGTTCTAGAAAAAGAGTCTTGATAATTACTTATAACAAAACTTGATTCTTCTAAATTATTATCCATGATAGGATCTGGAAGGCCGTCAAATCTTGTAAAATAGTCTGGACTATAACCTATAGAATCTTCCTCTAAAATCCTTACCGAGTCTATTAGTGCAATCTTATAACCACCATTTTCATATAATGAATAAATTACTTTACCATCCTTACTTACGCTCGGCATAAATGCGCCACCCAAAACATTTGTTATATAACCTTGATTTCCATTATTAGTATTTACGTAATAAAGATTATATACACCTGATCTATCAACTGAATAGATAAGTCCACCATTTGCTGTTGATGTAATATCTCGTTCATCCCATTCTGGCACAGCCATTAGATTAATAAATGAAGTATCTTGAAGACTTATTGCAGAGATATTTCTAAAGTGGCTTTCAAGATTGTCAAACATTAAAAGATTATCTTTGGGGTCAAACGAGAGATTCATTATTTGACGACCATCATCAAAATTAGTTATTTGCTGGAACTCACGAGAATTGAGGTTAAGTAAAAATAAATTTTGAGTCCCATCCTTGGTTGCTAAATAAGCTAATAATGAATCACCTGGTAGTATAAGCGGGGAGAAAGCACGGGCTCCCTTTGTCAAACGATCCTCCTTTTCATCTAAAAAAGAATAAACATATAAATCAAACCAACGGGAACCTTTATTGTCAACCTTAGACTTTTTGGTGTAATAAATTTTTTCATCTGATGAAGACCATGAAGGAGCTGAAAAGACATTTTCTGCAATTATATCATCATTGCCTCCATCTAATGTATAAATATGAAGGTCTGTCTGACTTATAAAATCCTTTCCAGCATTTGAAAGATAAGAAAATTTTTCTCCATCATTTGACCATTGTGGGTGGAAATTTGCTGTACCTTCTTTTCGAATAATTTTCCCTTTTAATTCATTAGAATTAATCGATTCTGTCAGAAATCCATAGCGTTCATGTAAGTTAGCTTGGAAACTAGCAATTAGACTGTCTGAATGAATACCCGTAGCCTTCTCCAATGCATATTCAATTGACCCTCTTAGCTTTCTAGAAAGTGTTTTTGAGATATCAGGGAATACATCTTGACCATATTTATATGCCAAATAACGAGCAAAGGCAAAACCAGAATTATATATAGATTCATTTCCAATTCCTACTTTTCCAAAAGTATTCATTTCATTAAGGCTTAGCAAATTATCATTCAATGTTCTATCTCTGAGAATCATGTCTCTATGAGTGTCCCAGAAATCAAACGTAGCTCCCTCATACATGAACTGAGCTACGCCCTCTGCAAACCAAGGTGGAACAGCTGAACCAGGAATTGGATAGGAAATAAGGGTATTAGGATATCCATAAAGCACATCTTGTCGCTTTTCTGGCTCATATTGAACTAACTGAAAATATCCACCTGGTATTTGGCTACCATACTTCATTGCTGAACCAATTGATACGATATGAGTAAACTCATGGGTAATTACGTTCTGCAACCATCTATGACTTCCTCTCAATTCAGTGTCAAGCGGAGATGCCCATATTTCAATCTTATTATCGTAAAAATAAGCCGCTCCGTTTGAATAATCATCAGTATCTAAAAATACAATTTGAGTCTTTTGTAGTGGTTCAAAGTCATAAAGTTTGGTGATATTAGGATAAATTGCTTCAGCTACTAAGGCTCCCTCTTTTGCTGTTCTTTCAGTTCCATTATGAAAGTGAAAGATAAAATTTTCTGTTTCGAATGTTTTCCATTCTAATTCAGAATGATTGTATTTCACTTGAGCTGAAATCTCAAAAATAAATAAAAAATAAAGTAGGCAATATTTTTTCAAATGTTAATGTTGAGTACTAATGATCGTAAGTATGATCAGTTTATTACTGCGATCTTAAGAATTTTGTTTTCAGATTTTGATCCAAAAGACGCTTTTATATTAGCAATATATAAACCACTTTCTAGATCCCGCACATCCCAAATTAGTTCATTCACATCATTAGTTTTTACTTGAGGAATCCGCATTCTATCGATGAAAAAACCAGCTATATCATAAATATTAATAATTATGTTATCCGCATTTCCAACAGTAACACGAAAAGTAGTAAAACCTTCTTCAACAGGATTAGGGTAATTATATGTTTTTGTTAATGTGATTAGTTCATCTTTAATGGGACGCTCTAAATCTTTAGATTTGTGGAAAAAACGACGATTCATCACGTCACCATGTTTGGTTGCCCAAACGACCTTAATCTCTTCATTATTTTCTTCAAAAAGCCATAAAGATGATGAAGTCAATAAAGCATTTTTTCCATTATAAATAGAAATCATCTTTATATCATCTCCTATTGTACTAGCAAGTTTAAATACTATAGAGCCTTTCGAGTCTAGAATGTAGATATCTCCAGAAAGAGTCTTTGTAACAATTTCAGGATCCGCTGTACCAAATAGTTGCCCAACCAATAAATGCCCTTTGCCTTTAATATCAACAGGAAAACCACTTAGAATAGTCAAGTTCTCATTCATAGCATATAATGTGCCTTTTTCATCGGAAGCAAGTATTTCAATGCCAGCATCACCATCTAGTTCCGCAACAACAAGCGATTGGAAAGTTATACCATCAAAGCCAGAAAAAGTCGTGCCATCCAAAGTCAATACATTCAGACCTTCACCAGGAGTATGAAAAACTGAGCCAACAAGATCATTATTGGAAATATTTTTCCAATTAGCTAAAGTCAAATTTGTTCCTTCTTCTTCCCATAAAGAGTCAGCCGTAATCACTACTTTTTTATCAGCATAATCAAGTGCGATCTTAGATTCATTCGTATAGCCAATTACATAGGATGGTAGAGAATCAACATATTCAGATTGCCATACCATTTGAAAACTTTCTTTATTGGGAAGGTAAGAAAAGAGATTAATCTTAATCTTATTATCTTCATCAAAAAGAAAAACAAGCTGAGGAGCAAGTTCAACATTTGTAATTCCCAGACGATAATCACCGCCAGTAGAAGGAAAGATTTCTATCGGAAAAAAAGATTCTGAAGAAGACCACCAAAGTCCATTAGAAAAACCAATAATTTCATTACTCTGGTCATCATTAAAATCATATAATAATTCCATATTAATAGAAGATTTTGGAAACCCACTTGCCATAAATGAGTTCGAAACATAAAAACTCATGGTTTTTCCAGCAGGTGTAAAATCATTGAACTCTAAAAATGTTTCCGCACCGCTGTTAGAATGTGTATTTGGATAAGTGTCAGGCCCAAAAGAAATTTGTCTATTTGCAAAAGAAGGGTTTGCAATCGAAAATTGTTCATTACCCTGAAACCACATGTCAGACCAAAGCCCAGAGGAAGGGTCTGTAAACAAAAAAGATGATGGGTATCCAATATCTTGAGCACCGTCAGCTTCCTCAAGATCAATAGCTCTTTTACTGTTATTAATATTTAAACTTTCATTAATTATACCATTTGAGATTCTATTTTCGTCAATATGCCATATAAGTATTCCTGACCCTGGAAGACCAAGATCATAATTTGATGAACCTATTACTACACCAGTATCATCATCAATTAAAAGATTACTAGAGTCAAGCATTGCTTGAATGTATCCCAAATCATCAATACTCCATCTAATTGAGTCTATATCAACTCTAGGTCTTATCCAGTTATTTCTATTTTCAATTAGAAAGTATTCATCTGACGAAATAACTACTTTGGCTATCTCATCTTTAAATAAATCGCGCGAGTTCAAATTTACCATATCACCAGTACTAACATCTTTAGCATTCTCCCAACCAGCCCAAATTCTTGTCCATGGATCTGGAGGAGCTGGAATTACTCCTCTTCCATTGTTTGACCCTTGATCCATTAAAGCAAAAATACCTACTCCGCTTTCACCTGTTTTTGTATTCCATAACGAAGGTAAGCCAATAGCCTTCCCCATTAATAAAGCAAAAGTTCCAGTAAGACCAAATTGATAATCACAGGGATTGCTAATACCTGAGAATATTTCCGATGAAACTGAATAAAGTAGATGGTTCTGAGTCTCTGGCAAAATAATGCCAGAGGTAACAATTGATAAATCAGAAAGCTCAATTCCTGGAGAATTTATTTGCTCCATTAAGAATTCAGAATCTATATACATGGAGGGAATGTCTGTTTGAGTTGGATCAATAAATGGTAAATCAAAGTCTTGGCCTATTCCGGCGTGAAAAATGACAATAATATCAAAATTATTGAATTTTGGTTGATCCAAGGAGTATGCTAATTCAATAGATTCTTTAAAAAACTGTGCTATACCTAAAGCTTGACCAAGAGAGTCATCATAAGGATAATAACTTGCAATAGTTCCACTAAGTTCATAGCTAGAATTAATTTCATAAGGTAGAATCAAAGAATTTTCCAAATCAACACCAAAGCTTCCTTTTGAAACTGAACGAAAATAATTATCAATTGCTTTTAAATGTGCTTCAAAATAAGATCTATTATGCGGAGGAGGATCAATTGTATAACCTAAACATTGATCTTCTTCAGAGACCATCAAAAAGGATCCATCACCAGTAGAAGAAAAATCTTCATCAACTAAAAAATTGACACGAATTCCAAGGATTGAAATCTCTTTTTTATCAAGAACTAACTGACCCTGAATTGGGAAAGTCAAAAGATATACTATTAAAAATCGTCGGATCATTATTTTAGAAGGATGCCACTATAGGGCAGGGAAGTTCAGATTTGGTCCCTAAAACATCAAAATTCAATATTGAGTGAAAACCGCATTGTATTTGTCAATGGGTGGCCTGGTTCTCCAAGAGTAAAGCCAGCATCAAAGCCATATCCCGCAAACCTTAATCCTACACCAAAGGTAGGATTCTGAATTTTGCCCATTTTATCATAATAATATCCCAACCGAAGAGCAAAATAACGAGAATACCAATACTCGGCACCTAGATTTAAAACTAGTTCATCTAATTCGTTTTGCAAAGAACGGTTCTTACCTGTACCAAGTTCAAGTTGTCCAGCATCATTATACTTTCCATAACTTGCATCTCCCCATTCTGACTCTGTTGGTACAAATTTACCAGACTCATTTTTTGCATAGCCTCCAATTTTCCCATCAGAAACTCCACTTTTACCTGGTCGGTCAATATCTCCGCCAAGAATCCAATCATCAAACCAAGAAGAAAAAATACCAAGATATATAGGATCAGTATGAGCTTTTTCCAAATCACCTTCAGAATTGTAACTACCACTAGGACCTATATACTTACCCTTTTTGTCATGCATCCCAACGAATCCATCCTTATCCCAATCCATATCAGGGTAAGAAGCGACGAGCATTTTGTCAAAATCCATAACAATATTCAACTTATTGTGTTCTGAGTTAATAACTTTGAAGTTCAAACCTAAAGTAAAGTTAGTTGGCATAGGATCTGCTTGTGCTTCATCTATGAATGCAATTTTAGGACCAATATTTGTAATGGTCATTCCAATATCTAATCTATTGGATAAGAACCCTTTTTGAAGATATCCAATATCAAAAGCAAAATCAGTTGTTACACCTTTCCCTTTTTCAGCACCAGCGCCTATTTCCGCAAGCTTTTGGTGTAACAGCTTAATATTTAAACCTATTGCAGCCGTACGCGAAATAAAGGCCCCATATGAGCCAGTAGCAGCAAACATGAAACTACTGAAAGTACCGAGGTTTTCACCCTGCTCATCAGTCCTTTGTTGCTCGCCTAGATTTAAAAAAATAATATGCCCACCAAGAGTTCCAAAAGTAGGCACATGATGACGAAAAGCAATAAATTCATAGTACATATCCGAAACTAGATTCGGAAGCCAATTCACATGCATTAAAGCTGCCTCTGAGCCTTCTAGGAAGGCTAATCCTGCCGGGTTCCAATAACTGGCATAAGCATCATTTGCAACAGCTACCTGTGCCTCACCCATACCTCCAGCTCGAGCCCCAGGAGAAATTAGTAAAAATAGAGCGCCAGCCTCACTTCCAGCAATAACTGGTGAAACAAAAAAAGAAAGGAAAACTATACTAGCATAGATAGTCTTAGATTTAAATAATTTGATTAATGAGTACAAAACATCTCTTTTACTTAGTTTTCAGAAATCTGTTCCTATAATTCTTTTAATAAAGTTCATCGTTAAATATACCTGATGTAAACACATTTCTCAAAATTCTCTAACAACTAAAATAAAATAAGTGAAAGTGCTGGAACATAGGTAATAATTAGAACCGCAAGTAATAAAATTATAAAGAAAGGTAATGTCGCTTTATAGACTTGTGACATAGATTGATTAAATCGATATGCTGATAGAAAAAGATTCATTCCAACTGGTGGTGTAAGATATCCAAGCTCCAAATTTGCTATAAATATTACAGCCATATGAACAGGATCAATACCAAAGTGAGCCGCCATTGGTTTAATAAGTGGAACTACAACAATTATGGCAGAAAAGATATCCATTAAACACCCTACAATTAATAAAAGAATATTTAGAGCGAATAGAAAAACATATTTACTCTCTATGTTTTCTCTCACCCAATCTAAAGCATGAAGAGGTATCTGAGCATCCACTAAATAACTGGTGAAACCCATCGCAACACCGAGAATAATGAGAACACCTCCTACAAGTGCCGCACAATCAATTATTACTTTCGGAATCTCATTTAACCCTAAATCCTTATAAACAAAAACCTCAACAATTAGAACATATATCACTGTAAAAGACGCAACCTCAACAAGTGTCGTAAATCCACCAAAAATACCAATGAGTATGAAAGCTGGTAAAAAAACCTCCCATTTTGCTTTCAGAAAAGCATCTATAGCTTGCTTTAGTTCAAAACTTCGACGATCGACCTTAGAAATGAATCCCTGACGTACACCCCAGCCAGCAACCATAATTACAATTAATAATCCTGGAATAATACCCGCTAAAAATATTTTATTAATTGGGACTCCTGCAGTTACTCCATAAATAATTGCTGGAAGACTTGGTGGAAAAAGAAGGCCAAGGGAACCTGACACAGTAAT
>JBJKZS010000118.1:0-18523 GCA_045569115.1 Fidelibacterota bacterium
TTTTGGTAAAATAGAATTTGGTCAATTAAAATCAGTTCCTGGTTTTAACAATGATTGTTATGTGGCTATTGCTGGTGCTTGCTGGATCAATTGGAGGAAAGAGATGGATTTTTCTTCCTTTACATTAGCAATAGATAAAAACGGTGGTGGGATAAATGGGCTTCGAAAATTGATCAATAGATTAAATCCAGAGTTTGAAGCAATGCTGATTAGACTTTTCCAAGAGGCTTATGGGGGAACATTGGCTTGCAATCGTTTATATGGATTTGACCCAAAACTTATTTTGCATAAGGGCTTTTGGCGTAGAGAAGTCCCTCTTGTATCTCTTAATTTGATTAAACCATTCTTGCCTCAGTCGGGTATCTTTACCGGTCGTAATTCAACTGAAATGCAGCTTGCATTTGAGTTGTTAGGTTGGAACTTACCCAATAGAGTTGTAGCAGTTTCGGACGATCCAGAGTTAGATAAACCAAACCCTACTAAAATTATTGATATTATAGAAGAGCTTAATTGCAATTATCCCGTTTATCTTGGTGATACAAGAGACGACTTAGAATTAGTTAAAAACTATCGACTTCAAACAGGTAAAAAGATGGATTTTTGCCTTATTGACAGTCCTTATAATATTAGTGGATATGACTTGAAAATGCCATCTACGGAATATATGCTAAATACTATGGAGAGAAAAAATGAGTACTATCAGTCGTAAAACCACTGAATCAAATATTGATCTTTCACTCAATATCCACGGATCCAGAAAGATTAGTATTGATACTGGAATAGGGTTTTTTGATCATATGCTTACGTTATTGGCATTTTGGGGAAAATGGGATTTAGCACTTTCTTGTAAAGGGGATTTACATGTTGATACCCATCATACAATCGAAGATACTGGACTTGCTCTTGGTAACGCATTCTATGAAGAGTGGAAGGATGATATATCAATTGAACGAATTAGCTATGCTTTTTGTCCTTTGGATGAGGCTCTCAGCCGAATAGTAGTTGATATATGTAATAGACCATTTTTCACTTTTGATGCTATCTTTAATATTGAGAAAGTTGGAGAATTTGAAACAGAAATGACCAGCCATTTTTTTCGTTCATTTTCGCAAGAAGCAAGGATCACTTTACATATTGCATCACTTCATGGGGAAAATGCTCATCATATTATTGAGACAATGTTTAAAGGGCTTGGGCTTGCTTTACGTAGAGGGCTTAAAAAAATTGATAATGATGTTTCTTCAACTAAAGGAGTGCTTTGATAGGTATTGTTGATTATGGTGCCGGTAACATTGGCAGTCTAAGCAATGCTCTTTCTCATCTTCGTATCGAGCATAAAGTTGCAAGTGCTCCCGAAAAACTGTCTTTATGCGATGCGATTATTTTGCCAGGTGTTGGAGCCTTTCATGCTGCTATTCAGAAGTTAGAGAAATTTGGTTTAATCTCTTTTCTCAAAGATTGGGCAATAAGCGACAAGCCATTCCTTGGTATATGCCTCGGTATGCAGCTGATGCTTGATTTAAGTGAAGAAGATGGAGAACATGATGGTCTTGGTTTAATCAAAGGAAAAGTCTCCTCATTATCTGATCCACCTAGATCAATTCATATTGGTTGGAATCTAGTAAAACCTGTTAAGGAATTTGGTGTTTTACAAAAAACTGAATATGCATACTTCGTTCATGCTTATGCCTGTTATCCCGAAGATTCAGAAATAACTGTTGGTGTTACAAAGTATGGTGATGAGTTTACTTCAATCTTCAAAAAAAGAAATATGATTGGGGTTCAATTTCATCCGGAAAAATCACAAATGTTCGGTTTGAAACTATTGAAGGAATTCAGTGATAAAATCATTTAAAATAATTCCCGCGATTGACATCCTAAATTCTCAATGTGTCCGTCTTATAAAAGGCGACTATTCAAAAAGCACTGTCTACGATTATAATCCTGCGGATCTTTCCAATTTATTTCTTGATGCGGGACTTGATCTAGTCCATGTAGTCGATTTAGATGGTGCTAGAGATGGAAAGCCATGTAATCTTTCCGTAGTTGAAAGTATATCATCTACGGGGATAAAAATTGAATTGGGTGGTGGGCTTAGAACAATCCAGGATATAAGACAAGCTGCCAGTGCTGGAGCATCTGAGTTTATTATTGGATCTAATTTAATTGATGGATCAGATGTCTTAAAACAATCCATCGAGGAATTTTCAGGTAGAATGGTGGCCGGGATAGATGCTCGCCATGGATTGATGGCTACCCACGGATGGGAAAAAAATACAACAATTACAGTTGGGGAAGTGGTGAAAAAAGTTGAAGCCCTTGGTTTTTCACGAATAATTTACACTGATATAAACCAGGATGGAACTCTTGCTGGCCCAAATTTAACTCAATTGCAAAAAGTATGTGAAACAACAGATTTGCCTGTTATTGCATCTGGAGGTATCTCTAGAGTTGGTGATATTCAAAACGTAAAAAAACTTGAGACTTCAGGTGTAATTATTGGTAGAGCTTTTTATGATGGAAAAATTACAATTGAGGATATGATTTCGTGTTGACCCGAAGGATAATTCCTTGTCTTGATGTAAAAGATGGAGAGGTCGTTAAAGGAGTTAATTTTGAGAACCTTGTTTCTGAAGGGAATCCTAGTGAGTTAGCAGCAAAGTATTCCAAAGCTGGTGCTGATGAATTAGTGTTTCTTGACATAACGGCTACGTTGGAATCAAGACGAAATGTGATTAGTTTAGTTAAAGAAGTAGCCAAAGAAGTGTTCATACCTTTCACTGTGGGGGGAGGAATACAATCTCTTCGAGACATAGGAGAGATACTTCGAGCTGGTGCTGATAAGGTTGCTATTAATTCCGCGGCACTCAAAAACCCTAATTTATTAAATGAAAGCGCATTGGTTTTTGGATCTCAGTGTATCGTATTAGCTATTGATGTAAAGTATTCAAAAAATTGTTGGAAGGTGTATTCTCACGGAGGCTCCATTGCTACAGAACATGAAGCTGTGAAATGGGCACGGAAGGCTGTTTCTCTAGGCGCTGGTGAGATTCTTTTAACAAGTATGGATGCTGATGGAACACAAGATGGAGTTGATCTTGAAATAACACGTATGATTAGTCGGGCTGTAAATGTTCCTGTCATTGCTTCAGGAGGTATAGGAACACTAGAACATTTCAGTCAGGCCATTGTACAGGGTGAAGCCGATGCTGTGTTAGCCGCATCAGTTTTTCATAGGTCAATTCTAGATGTTAGAGAAATAAAAACATATCTTGACTCACAGAAAATTCCTGTACGGTTAACTGGAGATAATAATGAATTATGATGAAGCGAAGAAATCCGTTCAATTACTAAATCTCAAACTTGATGGAAATGGACTGATCCCAGCCATTATTCAGGATGATGTTAATGATCAAATTCTAATGATGGCATATATGAGTCTTGAAAGTTTATCAATTTCCATTGCGGAAAAACGGACCTGCTTTTGGTCTAGAAGCCGTCAGATATTGTGGAGGAAAGGAGATACAAGTGGACATATACAGCTCATTAAATCTATTTTTCTAGACTGTGATAATGACACTCTTTTAGTTCGAGTTGAACAATCAGGAGCGGCTTGCCATAATGGAACAAGATCATGTTTTGTCGATATAGGTTTATATTCATCAGATAGTTTTAGAGAAACTAATTCTAAATCAAAAGATAAGAATTGAGGCTTTAAAGTGAAATCTCTTACTATTCTTTTTTTCAATTTTTTTCTAATTAGCTCTTTTTTGTTCTGTAAAGATTTACCTTTGCATCTTTTGAAACTTCCTAAAGGATTTACTATTAATGTATATGCGAAGGATGTACCAAACGCTCGTTCAATGACTTTCAGTGATGAGGGGACTCTATTCATAGGCACTCGCAGAGGAGGTAAAGTTTATGCTGTACGTGATGAAAATGATGATAAAATAGGGGAAAAATTTTATACTATTGCTAAAGGACTCAATATGCCCAATGGTGTTGCAGTGGTTGGAGGGAATCTTTACGTTGCTGAGGTTAATAGGGTCTTGCTATATGAAAATATAGAAAAGAATCTCGACAATCCACCTAACCCCCAAGTGATTTTTAATGGTTATCCTAGAGACAGTCACCATGGATGGAAGTTTATTCGATTTGGTCCTGATGGTAGACTTTATATTCCTGTAGGAGCACCTTGTAACGTTTGCGATGAAGAAAATGAAATTTACGCATCTATTACGAGCTTAAATCCTGATGGATCAGACATGAAAATATTTGCACATGGAGTTAGAAATACTGTAGGCTTTGATTGGCACCCAGCAACAAAAGAATTATGGTTTACAGATAATGGGAGAGATTGGCTCGGAGATGATTTACCACCCGACGAGTTGAATCGTGCACCAAAAGCTGGATTGCATTTCGGTTTTCCCTATTGTCATGGAGATACTATTTTGGACCCAGAATTTGGTGTTGGACGAAATTGCGAAGATTATGTTAAACCAGCAAGAAGGCTTGGTCCACATGTAGCGGCTATTGGTATGCGTTTTTATACGGGTTCTATGTTTCCAAAAAAATATAGAGATCAAATTTTCATAGCTGAACACGGTTCATGGAATAGAAGCAATCCAATCGGCTATAGAATTATGTTTGTGGAGTTGAAGAATAATGTGGTGGAATCATATAAAGTTTTTGCTGAGGGATGGTTGCAGAGAGATAAACCTTGGGGTCGACCGGTTGATGTACTCGGTCTTCCTGATGGAAGTATGCTTATTTCAGATGATCATGCTGGAGTTATTTACCGAATTACTTATATTGCACCTTAATTCCTTCATTTAGATATAAAGGTAACTATTGAATTATAACATAGCCAAGACAAGTCACAACTAACTACTTACAAGTTTTTTTCTTGCGTATGTCTTATTTAATAATTAATAAGTTTGGCAATTAGATTAATGCCTTTTACCGTTACTTCTGCTTGTAAAATTCTACGTTTTCCAGATCGCTCAACCCACACTTGTCGAATACAATCTTCCAATGTAATACCCCATGAGAACACATCACTAATTTCATTGATCTGTTGAGAATCCCCTTCAATTTCTTGTAGATCAAGGCGGAAATGATCGGCAAGAATCTTTTCTGTTCCAACAGATATTTCTAATGAATCTACCCATAGGTAACGCCCTTGATATGGTGTTCCATCATGTTCCACAGGCCACCAAATCGTATCAAGTTGTTGCCATTGCATATTCCGTGCCCGCATAAGCAGGGAGAAAATATTATGATTTTTTTCAAGTCGACTATAAGATAGTAGAGAGGTTGTGTACTGTTTTGTTTTTTTATTCCAAGTAAGCTCATAGTTATAATTAGCATTTGGTTGATCAGTTGAAACAATGTACTTGCTCATTGTAAATAATTGTTTATCATACCAAGTAGTATATTTGTTGTTAACAGGGAAAAAATAATCCACGACATTTGTTGTTTTAGCCAAGAAGTCAAGTTTCATATTATTTTGTTCTTTTTCTTCTAGGATCATTTCAACATCTACGCATGTAATTCCCCAAAAATTTATTGTATAATTGAGAGTTTCTTTTCCCCCAAGTAACGACATCAAAAAAAATATTGGAATTTGCTTACGTAATGGCATCAATTTTCGTGCCTGCCACCCCATGTCTTGTTTTTTGGTGTGAGAGTTGTTATACCCATGTACACAATATATGGTATCTGTAGAAAGAACCATGGGATAAATGCTTTTCTAAGATTTTTACAATTATAAATACTTGTTGCTTTAACCATCATACATCCCTCTACTAATAATTTGATTATAAGGCAATTAATTAAGATTTGAAATGAGCCTGAAAAAACGAAATTTATTCCAAAAGAAATGAGTATCGATATATTTGCTAAAAAAGTTGTTATAATTACAACAAAGAATACAGGGTTTGTAATTCTAAAATAAAGTGAATCAGAAGCCCATCGGCGTCTTTGTGAAACAAATGATTGAAATGATAATGAAGGTACTGTTTGTGTAAAGGAGTTTTTATCAAGTGCAGCAACAATATCCCAATCAGATTTGTTACGGATTGATTGTAATAAAAATGTATCATCACCTCCTAACGCATTTGCGAATTCCGAAAAACCACCAACTTCATAAAAAGTTTTTTTTCGGAAGGCAAGGTTCTGGCCAGTCGCAGCAAATGGAATCCCAAATTGTGCGGCGCTTCGTCCTGTAGCTGAAAGCATAAGAAAATCAAGTGTTTCAACTGTCTGGCTAATAGATTTATCGTAATTGATCTGAGAATGACCGATAACCATTCCAACATTATCCGTAAAATAGGAGACCATTGTTTCAATCCAACGGTTTGTAACTTGACAATCCGCATCTGTTTGGATGATGATTTCTCCATAGGAACTTCGAATTCCTAAATCGAGCGGACGTTTTTTGAATTTTAGAGTAGAATCTCCATCCTTTGAATTAAGCAATTTAATATTCTGATATTTTTCAGATAATGCCATTACTAAGTTGCTTGTTATATCGGATGACTCATCATCAATTACCAAGATTTCATATTTTTCAGTAGGATAAGTTTGATTTGAGACATCAAATAAAATCTTTTCAATATGATCTTTCTCATTTAATGCTGGAATAATTACAGAGACAAAAGGTTTTATCGTTGTTTTTTCCTCTTTAAATAAAAACAATCCTATAGTGAATATTAGAATGATTAAAGAATAGCAACTGATTGTAACTAATAAAAATATATCTAACATGATAATTATTTAGATCGAGGAGATGAGGGAAATAGCGATTAGGAAGTAAGCTAGGATTCCAAGCACATCAATTGCTGTTGTGACAAATGGCCCTGAAGCAATAGCCGGATCCACATCAAACTTTCTAAGTATGATGGGTACAAGAGTTCCAATTGAAGTTGCAATAATCATAGAGACGCAGATTGAAAGTCCTACGACGACACCTAATTCAGGGGGTGCATCAATAAAATTCAACATAGCAACACTTCCAAGAAGAAGTCCATAAAAAATTCCAAGGATTAACCCAACACGCATTTCTTTCCATATTACGGAGCCTAATCTAGAAAGCTCTAAGCGGCCTGTTGCAAATCCTCTTACTATTATCGTAGAGGATTGTGTCCCTACATTTCCACCCATTCCAATAATTACTGGTATAAATGCAGCTAAAGCAATTGCTGATTCCAAGAATGATTCAAAAGTGCCAATAACATAAGCTGCTATCGTACCACCAATCCAGCTAGCAAAAAGCCATGGAAGACGAAGTTTAACATTCTCGAAAGTTGATTTCATAAGTATTTCCCGCTCTTTTCCAATGCCAGCCATTTGTAGGAAGTCTTCTGTTGCTTCTTCTCGAATAACATCTACAACATCGTCTACAGTGATAATTCCTAGTAGTGATAAATCATTTTCTATTACTGGAATAGCTAAAAGGTTATATCTCGACACCAATCGTGCGACTTCTTCTTGGTCTGTCTCTGCAATTACAGAGACCACATCCTTTTGCATAATTGATTTCAATTCTGCTCCAGCTGGGGCTGTAACAAGGTCTCTTAAAGATACAACTCCTGTTAGATGTGATTCTTCATTAGTAACATAAAGATAAAACACCATTTCAGCTTCTTCAGAACTTTGAATTGCTGTTATAGCATCCATTACTTTTGTTGATTCAGGTAATGAAAAAACATTGACTGACATTATTCCGCCGGCACTATCTTCAGCATAGGCCATTAATTCCTCTACTTCTTGGGAGTCAGTTTTATGAAGAGTTTCAAGTATAGCATTGGACTGCTCTTCGTCGAATAAATTTAGAATATCCGCTACATCATCAGAGCCCATGTCTTCTAGCATACCAGCTAATTCACTTGTTGTAAGTGGAGATAGAAGTTCCGACAGTAATGTTTCGTCAAGTTCACTTAGTAAATTTCCTATCCCCTCGCGATTTTCCCGAATTAATGCAAAAATAAAATTTTTCTCTTGATTAGTAAAGTATCTTAATAATAATGCAATATCAGCGGCATGTGTTTTATGGATAAGACGTCGGAGATTAGCGTTAGCTTTTCGTCTAATTAATCTTCGAAAAGTATCAAGTAAAACAGCCACTTCAGTACCTATAATGGATGTTACACGAGTATTATTAATCATGATTTTCTATCTATAGCTACTTGAGAACTAAACTGTTTGAAACTAAAAATTACTATTGCTATCCCTAAACTAAGTATTATTGGTGAGACATGACCATTCCAATCATACCATCCATCAAAAAAAGGTCTCCAATTAGCAAAGGAAAAAGCAATACCATTATTTATTCCGTGAAGAATCATGCTTGGAAAAATTGAATTAGTAACCCATGCCATGTATCCCATAATTAAAGCCAATATATAAATCTGGATTGCCCAATATGGAACAAGATGTACTATTGCAAAAAACAGACTTCCAATAAGAACTGCTCGAGTGACATCTTTCCAATTTTTTTCAAGAACCTGTTGAAGAAACCCACGAAATAAAATTTCTTCACATATTGCGGCAAGAGGTACCGCACCTAAGAAAATAAGAATTAATGTTATGGGATCATCAACAGAAAGAAAATGTCCAAATTGATCTAACCATTCTGGAGGAGAAAATATTAACGAAATAATTCGTTCTAACTCATCAGAAATGATTACAACACCAATAGAGAGCAAAATGGAGACAATAATTATTCGAACATTAATTTTATTAAATCGAAGGACTTCAATAAAATTGTGCTGGCTTTTTGCTATTACAAACAATAAGGGTACGACAAGTAGTAATTCACCCAAAATCAATGTAAGAGGCAGAAAAAGGAATTGATTCGTTGGCTTAAGAAGTAGGATTAGACCTGATGTAAATAGCCCAGAAAAAACTAGTGATAGTGTAACAAAAAAAAATGCGCCTCTTGGTGTAAATATATAACTCATGAGGTTCTGGATCCTTATTCATATCAGGAAAGTCTTCCATCATCCTTGTGTAACTTAAAGAACGAAATATGTAAAACCAAGATAGGTCAATGTTTATTGAATAACTTTATGGGATGATGATTTCGCAATAAATTAGGTACATTATGCAACGAGAAGATGGGGTAAATATGTCTGAAGAATTAATTAAAGATGGTGGAAATCCCTCCATTTCGCCTGATTTCAATCTTCCTGAGACTGAAGAATGGATTCAATCTCTTGATGAAATTGTAAAATATGAAGGTCGTAGCCGTGGCCAGTTCATACTTAGGAAGCTAATCGAGAGGGCTCATGAACTTGGTGTTAAACTTCCATTTAATGCAAACACTCCTTATATAAATTCAATTCCTTTATCTGATCAACCAATATTTCCAGGAGATCGTGAAATTGAAAGAAAGATCAAAAGCATTAATAGATGGAATGCAACAGCAATGGTCGTACGTGCGAATAAGCATCATGAAGGGATTGGTGGCCACATATCAACTTTTCAATCAGCGGCAACATTATATCAGATAGGGTTCAATCATTTTTTTCGTGGGAAAGGAGATTCTTTTAATGGAGATCAAATTTTCTTTCAGGGTCATGCTTCCCCTGGAATTTATGCACATGCATTTTTAGAGGGCCGCATTAAGTTGGGACAAATGGAAAATTTCCGCCAAGAATTACAGAACGGAGGAGGTCTCTCATCTTACCCTCATCCTTGGTTAATGCCAGATTTCTGGGAATTTCCTACAGTTTCAATGGGCATTGGACCTATCTCAGCAATATATCAGGCCCGATTTAATCACTATATCAGTGATCGTGGTATTAAAGATACGAAAGAACAAAATGTATGGGCATTTCTCGGTGATGGTGAAATTGATGAGCCAGAGGCATTGGGAGCAATAACCCTTGCATCTAGAGAATCTCTAGGAAATTTAATTTTTGTTGTTAACTGTAATCTTCAGAGGCTTGATGGGCCAGTCCGAGGTAATGGAAAGATTATTCAAGAACTTGAAACAATATTTCGCGGTGCTGGTTGGAACGTTTTAAAAGTTGTTTGGGGAGATGATTGGGATCCTCTCTTAGCGCAGGATACCACTGGCCTATTAATCCAAAGGATGAATGAAGCTGTAGATGGTGACTACCAAAAATATGTTGTAGAGCCTGGGAGTTATATTCGGGAACACTTTTTTGGAAAATACCCTAAGTTATTAGAAATGGTATCAAATCACACTGATGATCAATTAGAAAAAATGCGTCGTGGAGGTCATGATCCTGAAAAGGTTTATGCGGCTTTTAAAAATGCCGTAGAGACTGTTGACAAGCCAACAGTGATTCTTGCAAAGACAATCAAAGGATATGGTATGGGAGAAGCTGGAGAAGGAAAGAATATTACTCACCAGCAGAAAAAACTGAATGATGAAGAACTAAAAATTTTTCGTGATAGGTTCGATATTCCTGTTACAGATGAGAACATTCATGAAGCGCCTTTTTACCGACCTCCTGATAATAGCTCTGAAATTCAATATCTTATGGATAGAAGAAGAGAGCTTGGTGGTTTTGTACCACAGAGGAAGGTTTTGGTTAATGGTATTAACTTGCCAAAAGATAGTTTGTTTGAAGAGTTTAATAAAGGAAGCGATCGACCAGTTTCTACTACAATGGCTTTTGTTAAAATACTATCATCTCTTTTAAAAGATGATTCTGTTGGATCACATATCGTTCCAATTGTGCCTGATGAAGCGAGAACATTCGGAATGGAATCTCTATTCAGGCAAGTAGGTATATACTCTCATGCTGGTCAAGTATACGAACCTGTTGATGCTGATATGTTTCTATATTATCGAGAGGCAACCGATGGGCAGATTCTAGAGGAAGGTATCACAGAGGCTGGTTCCATGTGTAGTTTCACTGCAGCTGGAACAGCTTATGCAACTCATGGTGTTGATATGATACCTTTTTTCATATTTTATTCAATGTTTGGTTTCCAAAGAATTGGAGATCTTATTTGGGCATTTGGCGATCTTCGCGGAAGAGGTTTTCTTCTTGGGGCAACTTCTGGTCGAACTACTCTTAATGGTGAAGGTCTGCAACATCAGGATGGTCATAGCCATATCCTAGCAGCTACAGTGCCAAATGTATTGTCTTATGACCCAGCTTTTGCATCAGAGATTGCTGTTATACTTCGAAACGGAATCAAGCGTATGTATAAGGATCGAGAAGATATTTTCTACTATATAACTCTCCATAATGAAAACTATGAAATGCCCTCGTTAACAGAAGGTATGGAAGAAGGAATTTTAAAAGGTTTGTATAAATTTAAGCCAGGCCCTTCAAGAAAAAAACTTAGAGCCAACATTCTAGGTAGCGGTGCAATAATGAATGAAGCATTGAAAGCTCAAAAAATACTTTTAGAAGAGTTTGATGTTTCGGCGGATGTTTGGAGTGCTACTAGTTATAAGAGTTTGCGAACAGACGCTCTTACAATAGAGCGTTGGAACCTTTTGCATCCAGAGAAAAAACCTAAAACTCCCTATGTGTCAAAGCTTCTATCGAAAGAAAAAGGGCCTTTTATTGCTGTCTCAGACTATATGAAACTTGTGCCGGATCAAATTGCACCTTGGGTTCCTGGAGGACTTAGAAGTTTAGGTACAGATGGTTTTGGTCGAAGTGATAGTAGAGAATCATTGCGTAGACATTTCGAAATAGATGCTGAAACTATAACCTTAGCGGTTCTATACGAGCTCTTTCGTCGTGGAGAATTGGAAATAAAAATAATTAAGTTGGCATTCAAAAAACTGGGAATAAATCCAGAAAAGGTAAACCCTTTATTTGCATAAATCATCTTACTTCATAAGGTGATTTAAAAACACTCCTGTTGCAACTCCGACATTTAGTGAATCACTATTCCCTGAGCCTGGAATAGAAATATAATTATCTACCAGAGGTCTGTTATTTTTGGATATTCCAACAGCCTCACTTCCCATTACTAAACACCATTTCATGCTTTTGGAAGGAAAATAACTTTGAATTGGCTTACCTTTGGTATCTGCTGCTAAAATAGTAAACCCAGATGATTTAATTTTTTTTAAACTATAGTCTTTTAGGATGATCAAACGAAAATGTGCACCCATCCCACTACGTACAACCTTTGGATTATATGGGTCAACGGATGATTGAGATAGTACTATGTTATGAATACCGAACCAATCAGCTGTTCTAATAATAGTGCCAACATTTCCAGGGTCACGAATTTGATCGAGATAAATACAATTATTTTCAATCTTTTTTCTATGATTTCCTGACATAATTACAATGCCTAAAACACCTTGGGTTGAAACTGTATTTGAAATCCCTTTCAATTCTTTGTCAGCAATTTTTTTTATAGAGACACCTTTACTGTTTGCATTATTTATTAATTGATTTTTTCTGCTTGAAGATAACAAATCTTTAGTATAATAAAGCCTCTCCAGTTTATTCATTGTCAATGCTTCTTCAAGAATACGAACCCCTTCTACAAGAAATTTATTGTGCTTGTAACGATATTTTTTTTGTTTCAGGCTAGTTAATTCTTTTCTTTCCTCTATAGATAGCATGGTAAAATCTAAGTGTGAATACCAACATTTTCATTGAAAAGCCATAGGACCCTTATATATTTTATATCTTTAAAAGGTGATATTTAATGAAAATTATTGATTTAAGGAGCGATACTGTAACTCTACCTACAGATAATATGCTTCGAGCCATGCGTAATGCACACCTAGGAGATGATGTGTTCGAAGAAGATCCTACAATTAATGACTTAGAAAAAAAGGCAGCTGAAATTTTTGGTAAGGAATCTGCAATCATTGTTCCAAGTGGAACAATGGCGAATCTTGTTTCAGTGCTTGCACATTGTGATCGAGGCACAGAAATAATTCTTGGGGACAAGGCGCATACATATTTATATGAAGCAGGGGGTATAGCAGCATTTGGAGGAGTTCACCCAAGAACTTTGTCAAACGCAAAAGATGGTACAATTGATTTAGATCATATTAAATCAGCGATTAGATCTGATAATGTTCATTTTCCACGTACAGCACTAATTAGTTTAGAAAATAGTCACAATATTTGCTATGGATCGCCCTTGGGCAAAAAATATATTGATTCAGTAGCTATGATAGCAAAAAACCACAAAATTCCACTCCATATTGATGGTGCAAGAATTTTTAACGCTGCTCTCGCCCTTGATTTACAGGTGAAGGATCTTACCGAGAATGTTGATTCGATTTCATTTTGCTTATCGAAAGGCTTATCCTGTCCAGTAGGATCAATTATTTGTGGAAAATCAAAGTTTATATCAAAAGCACGTCATATCCGAAAAGGTTTAGGAGGAGGTATGCGCCAAGCAGGTGTTCTTGCTGCAGCTGGAATACTTGCTTTGGATGAAATGATTCTTAGACTCAAAGAAGATCATTTAAATGCAAGAACCCTAGCGGAAGGGATTGATAGTATTAAGGGGCTTTCTGTAGAACTTGATTTGGTTAAAACAAATATTGTTTATTTTGAAATCGATAATAATTCAAACAAAACAGATAAAGTTATTTTGGCGATGCAAGAAAAAGGTATAAAATTCTTTAATGTTGGATCTAATCGTTTTCGAATGGTAACTAACCGAGGGATAAACAACGTTGATATTGATAGGACAGTAGCTGAATTATTTTCTTTTTTTCGTTCAGCATAAAAGACTAATCTTAAATTATAATGAGTAGAGTAAATTGAAACAGAAAATTTGGTCTTGAAATAAAATGTCTAAAGGAGTAACAGCAAAGAGTACTGATTATGCCAGATGGTATACAGATGTAGTTACTAAAGCACAGTTAGCTGATTATGGCCCTGTAAAAGGGACTATGGTAATCCGCCCATATGGTTATTCATTGTGGGAGTCTGTGAAAGAAACTTTCGATACCCGCTTTAAAGCAAGTGGGCATCTCAATGCATATTTTCCTATTTTTATCCCAAAATCTTTTTTGAGCAAAGAAGCTGAGCATGTGGATGGATTTGCAAAAGAATGTGCTGTAGTTACACATCACCGTTTAATCTCAGATCCAAATGGTGAAGGCCTGATAGTAGATCCCACATCATTATTGGATGAAGAGGTGATTATTAGACCGACTTCAGAGACTGTTATTTGGTCAATGTATAAAAAATGGATCCAATCCTATAGAGACCTCCCTATTCTAATTAATCAATGGGCAAATGTCGTAAGGTGGGAAATGAGGACTCGATTATTTCTTAGAACTACAGAGTTCCTTTGGCAGGAAGGTCATACTGCCCATGCGACGGCGAAAGAAGCTGAAGAAGAAGCACAAAAAATTCTTGATATTTATCGGGAAGTAGCGGAAGAAGTATTGGCAATACCAGTTCTTACAGGGTTGAAGACAGAGGCTGAAAAATTTGCTGGGGCTGAACATACTTATTGTATTGAAGCTATGATGGGCGATGGAAGAGCCCTGCAAGCTGGTACCTCTCATAATCTAGGTCAGAAGTTTGCGAAGGCATTTAATGTGACTTTTCAAACCCAAAATAATCTTGAAGAATATGTTTATGCCACTAGTTGGGGAGTATCTACACGTCTAATTGGGGCTATTGCGATGGTTCATGGAGATGATAAAGGCTTACGGCTTCCTCCAAAAGTAGCACCCTATCAGGTTGTGATTATTCCGATTGGAAAAACAGAAGAAGATATTAGCAGTATACTTAATTACTTAGAAAGCTCAATAAAAGAATTATTGGCTACTGAAATTAGGATTCATATTGATGATCGCACTGGCGTTACGCCTGGATTCAAGTTTAATGAGTGGGAGATGAAAGGTGTCCCTATTCGATTAGAAGTTGGTGCACGAGACATGAAGGAAGAGTTAGTAACTATTGTGAAAAGAGATAATGGAGAAAAGATAAAGCTTAATCGAGATCATCTTGGCTCAAAGATTCCAGAGTTTCTTAAACAAATCCAACATTCACTTTTTGATCAAGCTAAATCTTTTTTGGAGAAGAATACATTTACTACAGAATCATATGATGAATTCCAATCAATTATTGCTGACACAAAAGGATTTGTAAGATGTGGTTGGGATGGTGATCCTAGAAGTGAATTAACTATTAAAGAAGAAACAAAGGCCACAATAAGGTGTATTCCATTTAATGGAGATAATAAAGGTCTAAAATGTATTTATTCAGGGAAAAAGGCTAAGCATGAAGTAATTTTTGGGAAAGCATATTAACTCCAATTATGCCTTTGGAATCTACTTCTGCAATTGTACTGAAAAACTTTCCTTATGGTGACACTAGCAAAATAGCAAGATTTTATACACGTGATTTTGGGAAACTTTCAATAATTGGAAAAGGTGTGATGTCCTCCAAGGCTCTCCAGGGTAGTTATTTCGAACCCATTAATTGTATAAATCTTAATTTCTACTATAACCCAAAAAGGCAACTTCAGATTTTTTCCAAAGCTGAATTCAACAATCCTTTAATTTCTATAAAGAAAGACATGAAAAAACTCAGTTATGGTTTTGCAATAGTCGAATTAATTGACAGAACAGTTACAGGACAAGAACCAAATAAAGAGCTCTATATTTTGACTGAAAATGTCCTTAAAGCTATTGACAGAAGTTCAGGTAATCTTAATCGTATATTTTGGTACTTTGAAATAAAATTACTTTCAATTTTGGGGCTTAGGCCACATTTAGCAAATTGCCCTCAATGCAATGAGAAATTGTATACGGCTTTTTTTTCTTTGGGTTATGGGGAATTGGTCTGCGGAAAGTGTATATCTGGGTTCAGCTAGAGAATTGTCTGCTGGAACGCTTAAGGTGATTAAAAATCTAAGTGAAAGCAATCTTAATTCTCTTGATTCGATCCAATGTAATTCTGTGGAAAGAAAAGAATTCGGTCATTTTATAAAAGAATATCTTAGGTATCATGTTGAAGGATTGCAGGACGTACGATCTCTTCGTGTTATGGAGAGCATATTAAAATGAAGGATCTCTTAACGCCAAGGATTTCATCAAAACCTTTTAGATTTGATGGCAATAGTGGTGTAGCATGTTATATGATACATGGTTATACGGGTAGTACGTTTGAGATGGAACAATTTGGCAAATTTTTATCTTCTAACGGTATAACAGCCGTGGCTGATTTATTGCCAGGCCATGGTACTTCTGTAAAAGATTGTAATTCAAGAACTCATTATGAATGGTTAAAATCGGTTGAGGAGGGTTATGATATTCTGGCAAAAGAATTTAATGAGATATTTATAATTGGCTTCAGTATGGGTTGCACGCTTGCATTTCATATTGCTATTGAGCGTGACCCAAAGGGTTTAGTGGTTATGTCGCCTGCTATGTTCAAATTTAGGACTAGAAAAATATATCTTTCTCCGATTCTATGTTATTTTAAAGAGTATCAGATAAAACAATTCACAACAAGTTCAAATCTCAAACTACCTGCATTTGGTTATGCTGTCTATCCGATCAAAGCTGGACGAGAGGCTTTGCGAATGACAATAAAATTGAGACGCCAACTTAATCATGTCAAAGTTCCTACTTTAGTTATGCATTCTACTAAAGATATTACAGCCCCTTATGAAAACGGCCCGAAAGTTTATGAAGCAATTGGTGCAAAAGATAAAGAGTTCATAAAATTTGAGCGTTCAACACATATGCTGATGTATGATTGTGAAAAAGAACTAGTTTGGGATTCAGCTTTGACATTCCTGAAGAAAAGATCTAAAGTTTTATAAAATGAGATATCATTATCAGAGCAGTTTTTCACGTGGTAATTATTTTGGTCCTCGACTCTTTACTGATGCCATTAAGCTTTTAGTCTCAATTAATTTTTTAGTGTTCCTTCTACAAACAATCTCAGGACAAGAAAGAATCCTGTTTCAATTATTTGGAATGGTTCCCAAAAACACTTGGAGCCAGCTAATGATATGGCAGCCATTTACATATCTTTTTTTTCATGGAGGAATTTGGCATGTACTTATTAATATGTTTGTACTTTGGATGTTTGGCTCTGAACTTGAGACAGTTTGGGGAAAGAAAGAATTTTTGAAATATTATTTTATTACAGGTATTGGTTCAGGCCTTGTCACCATTTTTTTCAGTTTGAATTCTCTTATCCCAGTTGTTGGAGCGAGCGGTGCAGTTTATGGTATCCTTCTCGCTTATGGTTTAACTTTCCCCAACCGCTATGTATACCTTTATTTTTTAATTCCTGTAAAAGTAAAATTTTTTGTCATTGTTATAGGTGGTATTGCTTTTTTTTCATCAATCGGGGCTGGCTCATCAGGGGTGAGTCATCTTACTCACTTATCTGGAATGTTAATAGGTTTAGGTTATTTAAAATCAAATTATAAACTTGATATGGTAAAGAATATTTTGGTAAAGCAAAAAGATGAAATCCGGCATCGAATTATAAAAAACAAAAGACGTCGAGATGAAGATTTACGTTTTGAAGTTGACCAATTACTTGATCGTATTAACGAGGTTGGATATGATGGATTATCGGATAAACAAAAAAAGTTTCTTTATGAAGCGAGTAAAAAACTTGGTAAAGGAGAGTATCGTAATTGACTTTATAGGTTTTCATCTATCCAACGATATATCAACCCCCAACGCAAGCCATGATCACTAATGATAATTGATTGGCGATTAATTTTTCTAAGAATAGCCTCGAGAATAATTACACCCATGGGAATAATATCTGAACGTTCAGATGGTAGCCCCTTTAATTTTGCGCGCTTTAGATTCGACATACTTAAAAAGAGTTTGCCTAATTTTATTATTGAATTTAGCGTTAGTTCTTTCCCATGAATAAAAGAATGGTCATAATTTTCCATTTGTAGCTCTACAGCCTTTAATGTTGTTATAGTGCCTGCTACTCCAACTACTACACTGCTTTGCAGCTGAAATGACAATGGTAAGATCATTTCAGACAGTTCTTTTTTTGCAGAAGCAAGATCTTTATAACTCGGTGGATCATCCTTAAAATATTTTTCTGAAAAAGAAACGGTTCCCACATTTAAACTTATTCTAGATTTAATATTATTTATGTCTCCCGCTACTAATTCTGTACTTCCCCCTCCAATATCAATCATAAATAAAGATTTTCCTAGGTGACCAAATTCATTTGTAATGGCTTTAAATGTTAGCTCAGCTTCTTCCTCTCCGGATAGAATTTTAAATGAAACACCGCATTGACTTTCAATCTGTTTTACAAATTTCTTTCCGTCTTTAGCATTTCTTAAAGCGGCTGTTCCAACCGCTAGAATTTTGTTCACACCATGAGCATTAATTCTTTTACAACAAAACTTTAATGCACCTAAACAACGTGCCTTAGCATGAGGATGAAGCAATCCTCCTGTCTTTAAGCCTTGCCCAAGGCGTATAATCTTGACCCATTCTTTGATTAAGCGTACTTCTCCATTGTTCTCTTCTAACAAAGTAACTGTTAAAGAATTAGTTCCAAGATCTATAGAAGCTAATTTCATTGGGAGG
>JBJKZS010000119.1:0-49404 GCA_045569115.1 Fidelibacterota bacterium
CTAAGAAGATTTAAACGATCTACAGGTACGAAATTGAACTGAACAAGTAGAAAAATAAGAATCCCCACTACTCCTTCTAACGTAGCTCTTACGGCGCTGTCAATAATTGGTTTAGCCTCTTTTTTCTTTTCCTTAGGTACTGGTAACCAAAGAATTTCCTGAGATGCATTATTGACAGAAAATTTGAAAACTTGATCAGAAAACTTGGCAATAAAGACTGTAATAAGAATTGGTGAAACAAAGAATCCCGTTGAACCAAGAGCCAAAGAAATTGGTAATATCAATAATCCAGCCAAAATACCTAATCGTGATAAAATAAAACCAGTTACAAAGAACTGCATAATAAGAGTCGCCATACCAGTGGCCATGTAATATGTACCAAAGAAACTCACAAGATCATCCTGAACCGGATATGTCTGAACCGCTGTCATTTTAAATTGATAATCAATAATCTTTGAAACAAAAGCAGCCAGGCCAATAAGAATTGCTATAGATTTGAGATAAGGATCAAATTGAAAACTTCTCTTTTTTGCACCAGATTTCTTTACAATCTTTTTGGGACTCTTCTTTTCATCTGATGATTTACGATAACTCTTAACAAGGTTTGCAAATATTATCGATGAAAGAATAAAAAATATTGTCAAATAAAGAAGTTTATCAGACCCAAAAATTTGTACAAATGGTTTTAATGAATATCCAGCTAGAATCCCAGCCATGGATCCGCCAGCTCCAATTATACTGAAAATTCGCTTTGCCTGCCTGGGACCAAAAATCTCTCCAGCTAACATCCAGAATTGTAGGATAGAAAGTGATACAATTACCTCCATCCAAATAAATAATGTTGGTATAAACCAGCCTTTTAGATTAAGCTGAATCAAATAAATTGTTATAGCAAAAATGAGCCCTGTAATTGTTATTACATTAATTGAATCTCTTCCATCTATAAGTCTTTTATAAAGAGTGATGACAGCCACCATTGTAAATGCAATGGCGACAAACATTAATGGCAGATAGGATCTATCAAAAAGATTAAGGAAAAATGCATCGCGAGCTGAGCCACCTGTAATGCTAATTGCTACGACAGAAAAAAATTGCAGAAATAAAAGTAAAACTGGCACACGCTCATCAGACTTTATATTGACAATGTTCAATTTCACTTCTACTAAATCTTATCCTAAAAGATAGATTTTTTCAACCAAAAAAATTGAATAAATAAAAAAGGCTCAACTAATAGTGAGCCTTTTACAAAAAAAATAGAATTCAAGATTTCATTTCTTCTTTGGTGGTCGCTTAAGAATAAAATCAGCTTTTACATCTCCATCACTGGAAACAGTAACTGTCGTACTTTTTGGTGGGAGTCGTTCGTGTAGAGCGGTTACTGTATATGTCCCAGCTGGGAGACCTTCAATCTCAAAGTTACCTGCTTCATCGGTAACTGCAAAGAAAGGATGATTCATTACATGGATAAATGCACCCATCCAAGGATGAACATCGCATTTTATCCGAAGCTTCAGCTCTTCATCATCAAACTGTTTAGTTATCTTTTTCCTGGCTCCAGGCATCGCTTCATTAAATGCAGCATTATTCCTATTTTTTGGCATTGCATGAACATTGTGCAAAGTACCATCACTATTCAATATTTCTATTTTCTGACCAACTTGAACACCTATGACA
This sequence comes from Fidelibacterota bacterium, assembly GCA_045569115.1. Taxonomy (GTDB): domain Bacteria; phylum Fidelibacterota; class Marinisomatia; order Marinisomatales; family S15-B10; genus S15-B10. The sequence continues at coordinate 1,675 of JBJKZS010000119.1, forward strand.
TGAGGAACATAAACACATCCTTTTTGATCAATAGTTACAGCTTTTTCTGGAGTTTTATAAGATTTTCCTTCTAAGCCTTTCTCAATATAGACAAAAACATTTTTTAATTCTCCCTCAGAACCTGAAAGCAACCATTCGGCTCGAGCAGGACCATCCGAATGTTTCCCATCGCAAATAGGATCAGCGGACATTTTAATTGGTTTCATCTTAGGTGCTTTTCCATCGAACTTGACTGTCCCTTTTATTCCTCCACCATATAAAAAGCCCAAAAGAAGAAAAAAGATACTAAACGTCATTGATGCTTTTGTTAAACAACGCATTATTCAATCTCCTTAGTTTTTATTATTATAAAATTATTAATCTTCCCAATCATCATCTTCCCAATCATCACTTTCCCAATCATCACTTTCTTCCTCACCTTCCAGGAAGCCATAACCATTCTGATTAAAAAACTCTCTTATCTCTCTTGAGATGTCAATTTTCCCGGGAATAGAATAAACATAATCTGTTAATCCTGAAACCATTGAACTTTCATCGCCAGCAAGCTTCATTAGATCTACACCATAAATTTCCGAAGCATCAGAAGTAGACAATTCTTCTTGTGTTGGTATATATGGTTTCGGCATTTTTGTTCCTGGCATAATTTCTTGAGGATTATTTAGCCAGTCTACTACCCAGTCAGGTCTTAATCGTTCCTTAGTAAGAGCAAGGTTTGGCGCCCAAGTTTGAGCCCCCTGAAGCGGTTGAGTAACTCCATAGAAATGACAATTATTACAAGCTCCCATCTCATGGAGTTTTGCACCAGCCCGAAATTCAACGCTATTTTTAATAGGACTATAATGCCCTTCATAAGGTGTCGTTTGTCCGTCATAGTACTGGAAATATTTAATGAGACTATTCCATTTTTCTTCACCTAGTGCAAATGATGGCATCCTAACTAATAGGTTCGGTCTGACAGTCATTGGTTTTTCCAAGAAATTGAGTAACCAGCGAGGTTGTACCTTAGCCCCTTCGGTATTCAAATTTGGCGGGGCATATTCTGGTGAAAAATAGTTTGCAAGAATATCGCCTCCTCTATTTTCAATTAGGTGACACCCCATACAATTATTATTTTTTACAATCCATTGACCTTCCTCAATAAAGCTCCTACTAGCTGATTTTGGCATTTCCCTGTTATCATTATTATTCAAGGCAAGAATGACCGTAACAATCTTTTCCGCCTCTTCATCTGTAAAACCAAAATCAGGCATTCTCAAGCCATCATAAGGTCCTGCAACTTTATTGACTTCAAAACTACGGGGATATTGCACTTTTTGAGTAAACCATGAAATTTTTGTATGAGGTATAGAAGTATAGCCAAAGTCCAATTTGTTTAGAGGTTTACTGCCCTCTCCATCTAAAGCCACCCCAATCCGTTTTGCATCCTTAAATCCTGGGATAACATGGCAACCTGTACAGCCATAATGCTGCAATAGTTTAGATCCATTATAATCAAGCATCTGGTCTAAACTCATATCATCTAACTTCTGTTTAGCAATTTTATCAGAATTCATCTTGATTAGAAATTCAAAAGCAATATCTGCTTGCATCTCTTTTTGGACTGGCGTAACAGTAGAAGACATAAACTCATCGTTTGTTAGACTGTGAAGATAACTAGAAAGATCAGCGGCTTCTATATCAGTTATCCTTAAATCAGGCATAAGTGTTTCTGGATGATAATCTTTTGGGTTTTTCAACCAATTAAAAAGCCATTGTTTAGTAGTCTTTGATCCAAGACCAATTAGATTCGGACCATGCTCTTGGCGAATAGAAGCAAGTGTATAAGATACTTGTTGAGGTTCTTCCTCTAGTTTATGACACCCTTTACAACCCAAATTATTAAATAGATATTCACCACGTTCTTCATTACCCAATCGTGGAATACTAACTAATTCTAGAGGAGTACTTTGGTCAAAGAGATAATCAACTATAGCATGTATCTCTTGATCTGTTCTTAGCATATCTTCTTCATTATCAGAATCTGAAATATCAAAGAAATGAGGCATCCAAGTATTCTCTCTGAATTTTCGTGGTGCTTCGATCCATCGGTATGCCCATTCTCTTGAGGTCTTCGAAGCAAGGTGAGTAAGATTTGGTCCTCCTCTCTGAGGAAGTTTTCCTTCATATCTATTAACGAGATGGCATCCATTACAGGAAGCTTTTTCAAACAGAGCAAGTCCTAGGTTTAAGTCATCAGAGCCATCTATAGAAGCTTGACTAGAATGACATTTAAGACACCCAGCTTCAGAATACTGGGTGGGATACATTGGAGTTTCCCAGTGATGCATCTTATGCCAATTATATTTTTCTTTCCACTCTTCTTCTTGCTCAGGAGAGCTAGGCGTATGTGCCGCTGTGACAAAATCAGTGCCACGACCTCTGCCCGCATGGCAACTTGTACATCCGAAATCCTCCATTGGATGAGCTGAAGAACTAGCCAAAAAAAGATTAAGTTTGGGATGAGTAGTATGAGGCTGAGGTGCATTTTCAAAGCCAGGCTTATCAACACCTAAATGACAGGTTGTACATCTATCCACTTTTGGCATTTGGACAAAATTCATATCGTCTGTTATATCAGGAATTATAATCTGGTTAATTTTTAGATATGGATTTAAAAAATCTATAACGGGTAAATCTCGAACAGCATTTGCAACTCGATTACCAATTGTCATTGAACCAGTATCAATAGTATTTAGTTTCCTTGTATAGACCCTAATTTGCCTCTCAAGTGAATTTAATTTTTTACTTGATTCATCAACAGCTGCTGTTATTTTTTCTATATCATTCTTTTTTAATTCTAGTTGAGCTTCTACAGCTTGAACTTCAAGATTCTTTTGATCATAATCAGCACCAAGTTCATCCATCTTTCTCTTTTCTTTTTCAGCCTCTCCTCCATTATAAGAAATAGCAGCTTCATATTCATACTTGGCAACATCATATATGGATTTAGCAAAAGCTGATTCTTGCTGAACTTTGTAATATTTAGAATCGATAGCTTTTTGTTGTTTCTGGAGTACCTTTAAATCTTCAGCTTGAGCATCGAGGCCAGCCTGCGCAAGCAAGAGTTCTTGAGAAACTTCATTGTATTCGTCTGATTCCTTAACTCTGCTTTGTTCTTCACCTTTTAGGTTGCTAGTTAAATCTGAATCAAGCTTCCGAAATTCACGCTGATAATCTTTCCAGGTCCTATCATAATCATCAGCAAAAGTCCAAATTATAAGGACTAGGAAAAAAATACTCGATATACCGAATAATTTATTTAGACTTAAAATATTGTAATGTCGCTCTTCTCTATCCATTCTTTCGACCTATATATTGAAGAAAAACTCTGGAATAGCTATAAGATACTTAAGATTAAAAATCCACCTAAGATACATCTTGATGGGAAGAGAAAACATTGTTAGCGCTAAGAAAACAAAAACTCCAAAGCCAAAATTACCTAACTTATGATAAAGCCTTTTGAATATAGTCTTAGCTAATAAAGGAGGTAAAATTAGAAAATAACCGAATACAAGAATAAACCCAAATAATTCCCTTAGAAGAATATTTGAGGGTAAACCCATATTGAGGAATTTTATATAAATGATCTCAGATAAGTTTATGTTTGTAAGTGGTTCTAACTTATGAATATCCCAATACTCAAAAGGACCAAAGAAATTCCAATTTGGTCCTCTTAAAAAAGTTCCAATAATAATGAGTAAAATCCATAAGATAATCCAACCAAACATATAAATTGAAATAGCTAGTCTTCTATTCTTGTACTGGTAATACCCAGAGCCCTCAGGATTCCTATCTAAATATGGTATTGCCATGAGTCCAAAAATAATAATTGTGGGGTAAACTACTCCAGCTAACCATGGATCATAATAAACTAACATCTCTTGAAGACCAAGAAAATACCAAGGTGCTTTTGAAGGATTTGGAGTGGCTGCTGGATTAGCTGGTTCTTCAAGAGGAGCATCGAGTCCAATAGACCAAACCAACAATAGGCAAGTACAAAGAATTAAACTAATGAACTCCACATAAACAAGATCTGGCCAAACCAAAACTTTTTCATCTGGACCATGGTACTCATTTGGTCTCTCCCCAGCATCTAACAATGTATCATTGTCAGTCGCCTGTTTCATGCTTAACCATAAAAAGAAATAAACCAAGAATATCAACCCAACAATAGGGACATTATCCGGCTTGAGCATGATCAGACGAAATTCATCATCCTGCACACCAACTACAAAAAACAGTGTAAGCCCAATCATTACTAGAGCAAGTCCAGTATTTGTCCAAAGCAAATTTATTTTCAACCGCTTATTCCATTTATCAAACCAATTATTAACAGGAAAAAAGAATGGAAAAGTAACCATTGAAAGTGTCAACATTAATGTTGGCTGAGTTAGATAATCGATAAAGTTTTTAAATGATTCCATAGCTAACTATGTTGGTCCAGAAATACCACCATCTTTTCTAACTCTCCAAAAATGTACAGCCATCAGAATCATTACTATGAAAGGCAAGCCAATACAGTGAAGCACATAAAATCTTAGCAATGCAGCTTCTCCAACAAAACGTCCACCCAAAAGTGCGAACTTTGCATCTGCTCCCATGTGAACGAAGTTAATATCACCAATTGAAAGCAATGCTGCACCAGGGCCTTCATGTCCAGCAAAAGGTGCCGCTCTAGCCATATTACCTCCAACTGTAATGGCCCACATTGCTAGTTGATCCCAAGGAAGAAGATATCCTGTAAAACTTAGTAGAAGTGTAAGGACAAGTAGAATAACTCCAACAGACCAGTTGAATTCTCTAGGAGGTTTATAAGAACCTGTCATAAACACTCTGAACATGTGAAGCCAAGTTGTGATAACCATGGCATGTGCACCCCATCGATGAATCTCTCTCATAATTCCCAAAGGTACTTGTTCCCCTAAATCAATGATATCAGTATAAGCATATTCTGCAGTTGGGCGATAGTAAAACATCAGCAGAATTCCGGAAATAGTTAAAACAAGAAAAAGGAAAAAGGTTAGACCACCCATACACCAAGTAAACTTTAATTTTACAGCATGACGTGGCAACCGGACAGGATGAAGATGAAGAAATACGCTGTTTAGAACCGACATCATTCGTTGTCTTCGAGTTCTAGGCACACCGGATCTGAAAATTGACTTCCAGACCTGGGACTCTCCAAAACGTTCGAAAATGTTCTTTTTATCACTCATATTATTATAATTAAATCTCCTATTATGGTTGAATTCCTTTAAACCATAAGAAATGATTCCGGATCAGACCATTGACCTTTTTCATATTGAAATTTTCTACTTTTATCAATAAGTATTTGACCATCATCGGCCATTACGATTCTATATCTTTCCAAAGGGCGAGGAGCGGGACCCTCAAAATTTATACCAGTTTTTCTAAAACCGCTACCGTGACATGGACATTTAAATTTATTTTCATTTTCTAACCAGTTAGGAGTACACCCAAGATGTGTGCAAACAGTTGACAATGCATATATAGTCTCAGAATCTCTTATAACCCAAGTACCAAATTTAGCCTGCCAACGTATATCTACAATTCCTATCTCATACTCTTCAGGAGGACCAATTTTAAATGATTGAGGTGGCTCAAAAAGTACATTTGGGAAAAAAATCCTCAAAATCATCGTAAGGAATCCACCCGTTGCAGCAGCAAATGCTACCCATGCAACAGCCAACCAAGAAATAAATGACCTTCGCTTAACATCGTCTTTTATTGAACCTTCACCAATAGAAGCCTTTGCTTTTTTTTCTTCTTTTTTTTCTTTCAACGATTTTTGATTTTCAACTGGCATCAAATATCCCCCTAGACTCAAGGGCTTTTCTTGCTAAATCCCTTAATTTAAGGTTGTCATCATTTTTGCTGAGTTTCATAAGTGCCTCATTTAATTCGGCATCATCTAGCAAAGCAGCAGCTTTTACTGCAACCATCATTGCTTGCTCTTTTTCATATCGATCAATATCCTCAAATCTAGAAAAATATGTTCTATCCAAAAGATTAAGGAGCTCTACCCGCCCAGAGGAATCTCCATGTTTAGCTAGAGAAATAGCAGCATTCCAGCGAACATTAGGCTCAGTATCGGAAAGGAGGGATCTAAGGCTTTTATTTCCATTTACTGACTTCATAACACCTAAAGCAATAGCTATACGATTCCTAACAAAGGATGAAGCATGGCCAACTTTATTTTCAATAAGCTTTGAATTCTCAATATCATGGTAAAAACTTAGCGCAAAAACTGCATCTGCTACTACATTTTCATCTGTTTCATTAAGTGCGTTCCTAATCGTTTGCACAAATGAAGGATGATTAGTCTGTCCCATAGCACGAATAAGATATTGCCTAACCCTAGGGTTTGGATCATTTTGAGCATATTGATATGTAGAAGTCATTTCAGCAACAAAGCGATCAGAAACTGGCTTGAAATCAGGGTTTGATAAAAGTTTAGAAAGTTCATAAGCTGACTGCCATCTTTTAGTAGCCCCCCCTACTTTCACGTCAACAAGAAATTCCTCAGCACTTTTTGGTTCATAAGTTAGAAGACTCCAAATAAAGAAAACCAGCACACCAAATGCAGCAATAATAAAAGGAACCACAAAAAAAGAGTGGATGATTACCCTTATAGACGATTTTTCTTTTACCTCTTCCGCCATGAATAATTAATAGTTCGCCTGTATTAAGGTGAAAAATTACAATTGTGAAGATCTTCAGACAAAATGAATTCGAAGATTTTTTAAAAAATAGTTTTTGTACCGCGGAAAGGAGTCGAACCTTCACACCCTAAGGGCACCAGATCCTAAATCTGGCGTGTCTACCAATTCCACCACCGCGGCTATATATTAATTATTAATTACCATGACATTTTTTATATTTTTTCCCACTACCACAAGGGCACTGTTCATTCCTACCCACCTTTTTACCTACATTAACTGGTTCTAGCTTAGAACTAGTTGATGAATTCTGAGATAACTTATTATCTCTAGAATTTTTTGGTGATCCTAAAAATCCCATTCCAGATGCCTCATCATGTTGAATTTTCATTCGATTCAACGATCTATTATTATCATTTATTGTTGGTGCTGAATCCATTCCATGCAAACGAGTTCTATAAAGACGTTGTACTGTATTTTTATTAACATCCCGAAGGAATTCTAAGAACATATCAAAACCTTCAGATTTATATTCAAGCAATGGGTCTTTTTGGCCATAGGCACGTAGATTAATGCCCTCTCGGAGCTGATCCATGCTATAAAGATGATCTTTCCACATTTCATCGATTGTTCTAAGAACAACATAACGCTCAAAACCTCGCATGACTTCAGTTGGAACAAGGCTTTCGCGAGTATCATAAATCGTCTGTGATTTATCAATAATTAACTTTTTGACATCATCTAATGACTCCATGTTTTTTATAGCATTTTCTGATTCAATAGTAAAAACAGAGGATAGCTCATTTTCAAAAAGTTCCCAATTCCACTCATGAGAGTCATCTCCCGATTCACTTAAACCATCAATAGTCTCATCGATATATTCGTTACGAATCGCTAATATTTCTCCTTGAATGTCTTCTCCATGTAAAGCTTCATTCCTGCGAGCATATACTACTTCACGCTGTTGATTCATTACATCATCATATTCTAAGAGTCTCTTTCTAATAGAAAAGTTCCTTGCCTCAACTTTTTTCTGGGCTCGCTCAATAGATTTTGTTACCATGCCAGCCGTAATTACTTCCCCTTCCTCTACACCTAGTTTATCCATAATTGAAGCAATTCTATCACTATTGAAAAGCCTCATTAGATCATCTTCTAAGCTTAGATAAAAAACGGAAGAGCCGGAGTCTCCTTGGCGCCCTGAACGACCTCTTAATTGTAAATCAATTCGTCTGGACTCGTGACGTTCAGTACCTACAATATGGAGCCCACCCAATTCTTTTACTCCTTCACCAAGTTTTATGTCAGTACCACGTCCCGCCATATTAGTAGCAATAGTAATGGCACCAGCATTACCAGCTAAAGCCACAATCTCCGCTTCACTTTGGTGCTGTTTTGCATTCAAAACGTTATGAGGAATACCTCTTCGTTTTATCATCCTTGATAAAGTTTCTGATGCCTCGACACTTATAGTGCCTACAAGAACAGGTTGACCTCGTTGATGACAATCACTAATCTCATCTAAAACAGCATTATATTTTTCTCTTTTTGTTTTATAAACAAGATCATCTCTATCATCCCTAACAATATCTTGATGAGTTGGTATGACAGTCACATCAAGTTTGTATATGGAATGGAGCTCTTCTGATTCAGTCTCAGCTGTACCCGTCATACCGGCGAGTTTATTATATAATCTAAAATAATTTTGGATGGTAATGGTAGCGAGAGTCTGAGTCTCTCTCTCAATAGTTACATTCTCTTTTGCTTCTAAAGCTTGGTGTAACCCTTCACTATAACGACGGCCCGCAAGAATGCGGCCTGTAAATTCATCTACGATAAGAACTTTTCCATCCTGTACAACATAATCAACATCTTTTTCGTAAAGGGAGTATGCTCTTAGAAGCTGTGTAATATTATGGATTTGCTCACTTCGAGAGCTATGGAGCAAACGTGCCTCTTCAGCTGCTTCAGCCCTTTTTTCCGGATTAAGATTGGCGTCAGAATCCAATTCATGCAATATCTCTCCTAAATCAGGGATGACAAACATTTCGGAATTTCCGGGAGCAAGAGCTGAACGTCCTTTTTCAGTTAAATCGATTACACTACTTTTTTCATCTATAGAGTAAAATAAATCCTCATCAACTTCATGCAGACGTTTATCTCTCATAAACTCTGATTCAACATTATGAGCTAGTTTGCGAGTACCTTGCTCTTGAAAAACCTTTTGAAGTCGGCGATTCTTTGGTGATCCTCGAAGAGCTTGTAAAAGATTATAGCCAGCCTCTTGACCCTTGTCTTCTTTCAATAGTGAATCCGCTTCATTTACTAAGGAATTAACCAAAGAGGTTTGTTGCTTTACAAGCTTTTGAACCAATGGTCTAAGCTCTTTATATTTTGAATCAGTTGGATGATCTACAGCACCTGAAATAATCAGTGGAGTCCTAGCCTCATCAATCAGAATAGAATCAACCTCATCAATAACAGCATAAGAATATTCACGTTGCACTTGGTCTTCTTTTGTAAGAGACATGTTGTCACGGAGATAATCAAATCCAAACTCATTATTAGTGCCATATGTAATATCTCGATTATAAATATCTCTTCTTTGATCATTACTCATCCGATTTAAAATTGAACCAACGGTAAGTCCCAGCCTTTCATAAATTTTACCCATCCATTCAGCATCACGCTGAGCAAGGTAATCATTAACTGTAACTACATGTACGCCACGACCTGTTAAAGCATTGAGGTAAATAGGCATAGTAGCAACTAGTGTTTTTCCTTCACCTGTTTTCATCTCAGCAACTTTTCCCCTATGAAGCACAACTGCCCCAACCAGCTGAACATCATAAGGAATCATTTCCCATTTAGTCGGTTGACCAACAACATTCCAGGTTTCTCCTTTAAGTCGTCGACAAGTCTCTTTGACTATTGCAAAAGCTTCAGGTAAAATTTCTTCCAAAACTAATTGTTCGGATGAATAGATTTTGTCTTTACTCTCATCTTTAGATAAATCCTGGCTCTTTGCCTCATTTGTAGCTGCATCAGCCGTAAGTAAAAGTTTTTCACGAAATTCTTCAGTTCGTTGTATAAGGTCATTATCTGTTTTGTTTGAAAGATCTTTATAAATATGGTTAATCTCTTCAACAATGCTGTAAAGGGTTTTTACTTCACGATCGGATTTTGTACCAAAAATTTTCTTTACTATACTAATTGCCATGATGTAAGCCTATGTCTTTTAAATTACCTTTATATCAATGACCTGGAACAGATAAATCTTCCAATGAATGAAATACAGAATCAAGAATACCATTAACAAAACTACTACTTTCATCTGTACTAAATTTCTTTACAATTTCAATTCCCTCTGAAATTGAAACTTTGGGAGGAACATCTTTAATAAATACCATTTCGGTAATCATCATCTGAAGCACTAAAAGATCTATGAGTGCGATACGGGTTATATCCCAATTTTCAAGTCGATCCTCAATAAGATTTCTAGTCCATTTTTCATTCTCAACGGATTTATTAAAAAGTTCTTCCAGAAATTTTGTTGTATCTTGATCTAGAGTATCACGAGACTGAATGTCTTGAAGAATTTTCGAGGGAATATCTTTAGTTATAGATATTGAATACAAGCCTTGCAAAGCTAATTCTCGAGCAAGACGTCGACTTATTGAAAATGACATTATAAATTATTTATGGCATTAAGCCATCCGAATTTATCTTCTATACGTTCTAGCTGAATATCCAATAATGTCTTCCTCAATTGGGAAGTTATCGGACCAATCTTATTACTTATCTCAACAGAATTATCATCAGTTGTAATTCGGCCAATAGGACAGATTACAACAGCTGTCCCAGTACAAAAAACTTCATCAGCTAAAAGAAAATCTTCTAAATAAACATCTTTCTCTATAACATCTAAACCAAGTATATCTCTTGCAATTTTAATAGTTGAATCACGTGTGACACCTGGAAGAATTGAGCCACTGAGCTTAGGTGTTATAAGTTTACCATCTTTCAGTGCAAAAACATTGGCAGATCCTAATTCATCTATCAAATCTTCATTTTGACTATTCAAGTACATTAATTCATTAAATCCTTCTTCTTTTGAATTCTTTAGAGGATATAATGAGGATGCATAATTCCCTATTGCTTTTATTGAGCCAGTGCCTTTAGTCGCAGTTCTGTGAAAAGATTTAGTTACTTTTATATGGAGGCAAGGTATTTCACCTTTGAAATAAGGACCTACAGGTGATACATAAACCAAGAAAGTATATGACGGGGCTTCTTGAATACCCAAAACTGGACCAGTACCCCAAATAATTGGACGTATATAAAGGCTCCCTTTATTAATTGGAGGAACGAAATCAATATTATCTAAAACTGTATTCTCTATAGCATTTAAAAACATCTCATTAGAAACTGGAGGAATACATAACCTCTCAGCTGACTTTTGCATCCGCTCTCCATTCATAGCTGGACGAAAAATCACAATACGATTTTTTTCAGTTCTATAAGCTTTTGATCCTTCAAAAATACCTTGACCATAATTCAAAACTGCCGCTGCTGGAGATAGTTCAATATTCCCAAAAGGAACTAAGCCTCCTTCATTCCAATCCTCACCCTTAATACATGTTGCTCTATACATACTACGAGTTGGGATTAGACTAAATGTCAAGTCGTCCCAATTGATTGATGAGTTTTTTGTTACTTCTTTTTCCATTTTTTTACTAAAATTTTATTGTATATAATCTATTTTTTTCTGAACAATTTTTATTAACTAATTAAACTAAAGTAATAAAAAGCACAATTCAACTACCATTATCCTTATCATAGGCCTTAATAATATCCTTTACTAAGCGGTGGCGAACCACATCAGTGTGGTCCATATAAACAAATCCTATTCCCTCAACAGAGTTTAGAATCCTCTCAGCTTGTATTAATCCTGAATCATTTCCATCAGGAATATCCATCTGAGTTTTATCTCCAGTAATTATTGCTTTTGAATTAGGACCTAACCTGGTTAAGAACATTTTCATTTGCATTGATGAACAATTCTGAGCTTCATCAAGAATAACAAAAGCATTGTTTAGAGTTCTTCCTCGCATATATGCCAATGGAATAACTTCAATTTTTCTTCGTGAAAGAAGAGTCTTGAGATTTTCTTTCGCAACCAAATCACTTAATGAATCATAAAGTGGAGCCAAATATGGATCAATTTTTTCTTTCAAATCTCCGGGTAGAAAGCCCAACCTCTCTCCCGCTTCAACTGCTGGCCTTGACAGAACAATCTTCTCAACACGTCTACTTTTATAAGCTGCAATTGCAAATGCAACTGCAAGAAAAGTTTTCCCGGTACCAGCTGGGCCAATAGCAAAAACCATATCATCTTTATCCACAAGACTCAAAAACTTTTGTTGACCTTCAGATCTTGGAGCAATAGGTCCTTTAGTAGTATGCAAAATTGTAGAATTATTTGTTGAAGAAACAATATTCTCTCCATTTGAAACCAAAGCTAATAATGATTGTACATCATCTACTGAAAGATGATTCTTCCTGCTATAGGTTTTCATCATTTCATCGATTGTCTCTTCAGCTTGTGAAATAATCGACTTATCACCTTCAAGATTAATAGTTGTTCCACGAAGAATAATTTTACAATTAAAAGAATCTTCTAGAATCTTTAAATTTTTATCCCCAACTCCAGCTAATCCTGCTGGGTCAATATCCTTAAGATCAACTTTACGTTTCACAAAATTAAATATAGTTCCTATATAAATAAATGGATGGAAATTGTTTAGTCATTAAGGTCTAAATATTCTTGGTGTTATAAATTAGTTAATACATAATCTATAATTAGACTTGAAAGTACAAACCGGATCTAACTGAGACAAGACGATTGGGAACCTTTTATCTTTCAGCAATCATTTTTTCCCATTATTTTTAGATTGTAGTGACAATATTCTTTTGGACTCTTTTCACTCTTTTACTTTTCTTTGTTCTATCAACTTTTTGGCGATGGACTATCGCCATTTCAGGAAAAATAAATCATGAAAAAAATCAGTTTGATTATTCATACTGTGGAATACTCGGATCAACTAAACTGGGAGTTGGCATTAAAAAGAATCGTAAAAACTTCTTCTTTTTTCTGAAAAAGAAAAATAAGGAAATAGTCTCATTTAAATTAAAAAATAGAGCAAATAGTAAAAAAAGGTTCTCAAATCAAAAGAAAATTAGGGGCAAAAATATTCCCCATTACATATTCGCAGTTTATCGCTCAATAAATCTAAATAACTTAGATATAAATGGAGACCTTGGGTTAATAAATCCTGCAACTACAGGTAAAATTTGGGGTGGACTAGTTGCTATAAAAAATAGCCTATTGCCAGACAATTATAATATAAATATTAATCCTAAATTCAATGAAAATGTATTTCATATTCAAGGGACTACGAAAATTAATTTTTGCCCAGTGGTTTTAGCTTGGAGATTAGGAAAAGTTTATTTTGGTTTTAAACTTTAGGAGGAAAAATGGCTGTATCTGAATTAATAAAAAACGTGATGAATGAACTTGAAACACTAATGCAGACTAAAACTGTAGTCGGTGACCCTATATCTGCTGGAGATTACACTGTTATCCCAGTTTCAAAAGTAAGTTTTGGATTTGGTGCTGGAGGAGGATCAGGATCAAAAGATGCAAAATCAAGTGGAGAAGGTGTCGGAGGTGGATGGAGTATTGAACCATTAGCCTTTTTTGTAGTTGGAACTGAAGGTGCCCGTCTTTATTCACTGAAAAATGAAGAAACTGTGATGGGAAAACTGTTCGACCTTGCGCCGAAAGTGGCAGAAACGGTGAAAGACTACGTTGATCAGCGGGGCAAAACCGATTCCTCAGAGCCAGAAGAAAGCAAAGAGCAGTAATCAGGCGTTGGTGTGGCGGCTGATTTTCCCTTCCACCATATATATTATGTCTTCGGCAATATTTGTTGTATGATCCGCCGCTCGCTCGAGGTAGCGAGAAACACCTAGAAGTTGGATCCACTCAGAAATCTTGTCAGGATCGGCTTCGATCTTAGACTGAACCAGCGGATAAATCTCCGCATGTAGATTGTCAACCTCCTCGTCACGCTCAAGAACCGAATCAGCCTTTGAAACATCCATTTTCACCAGCGCATCCAACCCTTCTTCCAACATCGCTTGAACAATCTCTGACATTTCTGGAATAGACTCTGGTACTTCAATAGGAACTCGCTTAGAAAGAAATTTTGCCCGTTCCGCAATATTTGAGGCAAGATCACCGATCCGTTCCAAATCATTGTTAATTTTGAGGACTGATACGATGTACCGTAAATCCACGGCTACAGGTTGATGAAGCGCCAGAATTTTCAGGCATTCCTCCTCAACTTCCACCTCTTTTTCATCAATCTTCGCATCTCCATCGATCACCTTTTTCGCCAACGTAGCGTCTCTCTCTAAAAAAGCTCTGACACTATCCCTCAGGCTTTCCTCAACAAGAGTTGCTACAGTTAGGATTTCCTTTTTCAAAGATTCAATCTCGCGCTGTAAATGTTCAGACATATCGGACTCCTTGGCTATCCAAATCTTCCGGTAATATAATCTTCCGTCCTGGAATTGTCCGGTTTTGTAAAAATCTTTTCCGTATCGCCATATTCAATTAACTTGCCTTCGTAAAGAAAGGCTGTCTTATCCGAAACACGAGCAGCCTGTTGCATATTGTGCGTAACAATTACAATGGTGTAACGCTCCCTCAGATCACCAATCAGGTCTTCAATCCGTGCGGTGGCTCTCGGATCAAGAGCGGAACACGGTTCGTCCATGAGTATTACCTCCGGCCGCATGGCAATGGCGCGGGCGATACAGAGGCGCTGCTGCTGACCTCCAGAAAGTGCAGTTGCCGAATCATCGAGGCGGTCTTTCACCTCATCCCAGATTCCGGCACCATTAAGACTTTCCTCCACAAGTTCATCGGGATTATCAACTATACCATTAATCTGTGGTCCCCAAATCACATTCTTATAGATGGACTTGGGGAAGGGATTTGGCTTTTGGAAAACCATGCCAATTCTCCTGCGGATATTCACTGGATCGGCATAACTGTGGTAAATATCTTCCCCATTAAACAACACTTTGCCCAAGATTGATGCGCCAAGAATGAAATCGTTCATCCGGTTAAATGAACGAAGCAAGGTGCTCTTACCGCACCCGGAAGGACCGATGATTGCAGTCACGTGATTCTTTAGAATCTGGAGAGAACAATCTTTAATGGCAGCATCGACACCGTATCGGATCGTAAGATTTTGGGTTTCAAGGACCGTACTTATTTTGCTTTCTACCATCTATACTTTCTGTTTGCGTAATTGCGAATAAGAACAGCCGCTGCATTCATAAACAATAATACAGTCAAAAGTACGATTATGCCAGCGGCGGCTACTTCTTGAAAGGCGGCCTGCGGACGGGATGACCAGTTGAAAATCTGGATTGGGAGTGTGGTAAAAGGATCCATAATGGATTCCGGGATGAAGGCCACGTAGGTAAGTGCACCAACCATGATAAGTGGCGCTGTCTCACCGATAGCTCGAGACATAGCTAAGATCACTCCAGTCAAAATACCGGGCGTGGCAGCCGGAAGAACGTGATGAAGAATTGTCTGCCACCTTGTTGCCCCAAGAGCATATGCTCCATGGCGGATACTTTGCGGCACCGCCCTCAGCGCCTCTCGAGATGCTATAATGATCACTGGCAAGATGAGTAGAGACATGGTGAAACTTCCCGCCAGCACACTTCTTTCAAGTGCAAAAAATCTCACAAATATGGTCAGTCCCAGTATACCGTAAACAACGGAAGGAACACCGGCCAGGTTGGCGATATTCACCTCTATGATCTGGGCCAGTCTACCCTTATTAGCATATTCTTCGAGATGGATGGCTGACGCCACCCCAAGGGGTACGGAAATAACAAACACAGAACTCATGAGCCAGATACTTCCCCACAAAGCTGACTTAATTCCCGCCTTATCAGCAAATCTTGAGGGAAAGCTGTCCAAAAAATTGAGGCTGAGTCCGCCGAATCCTTTAATCGTCACATGGGCAAGCAAGACCATAAGGATCACCAGGGAACTCCAAGTAATGAGGGTGCAGAGCCAGCGGAAAAGGTTTTCAGATTTTTGTCGCCTGGCCAGATTGCGGTTCATTCGTAAATCTCTCTAAACTTTCGCATGATACGGTTGGCGAAAATGTTCATGCAGAGCGTAACAACAAACAATAAAGCTCCAACTGCAAAGATCGTCTGATACTCGATACTCCCGGCAGGTGTATCTCCGAGACTCACCTGTACAATGTAAGCCGTCATGGTCTGGATGCTTTCCATAGGATTAAATGTCAAGTTTGGTGTAGCACCCGCAGCAAGTGTAACCGCCATAGTCTCACCGAATGCTCGAGAGAGCGCCAAAATGAATGAAGCCATGATCCCGGATAGAGCCCCGGGCATGACAACACCTTTAATGACTTCAAAGGGCGTTCCTCCTAGGGCATACCCTCCCTGGCGGAGTGAAAGGGGAACAGCCCGGATTGCATCATCACAGAGCGAGGCAACCATGGGTAGAACCATAATCCCTACCACTATAGATGCGCTTGCCGCATTAAAGATCTCGGTAGAGGGTAAGGCAGATCTAAGCACGGGAGTGATGAAGGTGAGAGCAAAATAACCGTACACAACCGTGGGGATACCCGCAAGAATTTCGAGGATCGGTTTTACAGCGCTTCTCACCCGTTCCGATGCATACTCGCTGAGGTAAACCGCCGTTAATATACCCATAGGAATAGCGATCAACCCAGAGCCTAAAACGATGAGAAGTGTGCCCGACAAAAGAGGGAGAACACCGAACGATTTGGGTAATAGAAGTGGCTCCCAACGTGTTCCGAAAAGGAACTCCCAGAGTGATACTTCACGGAAAAATCCGAGGGATTCCGAACCAAGAACGACAATTATCCCTACCGTCGTAAAGATTGATATATACGCAGAAAGAGCGAGGATCGATTTGATCACTTGCTCTTTCCTTTTTGTAAAGGACCGACTTGATTTATTTATAAGTCTTCGGATAATAAATCTTCTATTTTTAAACCGACTGTGTGGCGTCCACTGAAAACAGACCCTGTCCGCTTGCTATTAAATCGCTCCAACGCCAGTTCATAAACCTTTTCTGGGAGAGCAACATAGCCAACTTCTCCCACAAGACTTGTCGCATTTTCAAGATAGAACCGGACAAACGAATCGACCTCTTTCCTCTCGCCCGATGTAGGATTCACATATATGAAGATAGGCCTTGAGAGGGGCTGGTAAGTCCCATTATTGATGGTCTCCTCTTGAGGACTGACCGGTCCGTCTCCACCATCTATGGGAATAGCCCTGATCTTATCTTTATTTTCTTTGTAGTAGGCAAAACCAAAGAAACCGAGAGAGTATCGATCCCCAGCTATGCCTTGTACCAAGACATTATCATCTTCACTCTTCGAGAAGTCAGAACGGCACGCCTGCGACTTTCCATTGATAGCTTCGGTAAAGTAGTCGAATGTACCGGAATCGGTTCCCGGGCCATATAGTTTCATCTCTTCGTCGGGCCAATCCCTTCTCACATCGCTCCACTTCTTAACCTGACTTCCCGGTTTCCAGATCATGTGAAGTTCGTCCCTCGTCAAAAAATCGACCCAGTCGTTTGCCTTGCTTACGACCACTGACAGGCCGTCAAACGCTACTGGAAGTTCCACGAATCCAATTCCATTCTCCTGAGCCAAATTGATCTCTGTTTGCTTGATCGGCCGAGAAGCATCGTTGATGTCCGTCTCGCCGAGGACGTATTTCTTGAAGCCGCCGCCGGTACCGGAGACACCCACAGTAACTCGCACTTTCGGGTGTACCTTCCCAAACTCTTCTGCCATCGCTTCGGTGATGGGGAAAACAGTGCTGGAACCATCTACTTTAACGGAACCGCTCAAACCGCCTGCTAAGTCCTTATCGCTGGAGCCACCACATCCTAAGATCAGAAGACCCACTCCGAGCAAAACAGCACTTTGAATCTTATTCTGATTTATCATCTCTTTCCTCTCTCTTATTAAATTATTTAACCTTGAGCAAAATTGCGTCAGAACCCAAACTGGAAACTGAGCATAAAAATTGTGGAGTTCTCTTCCCCTGGGGCAGTGGTGATTCGTACGTTGGGCGCTATGACAAGACCTTCCCCTACTGAATAAACCACACCGCTCATGATATAGGAATAGTCAGAACTTTCTTCACTGGAATCGACTGCATACAGATCGTACCTGAAAAAAGCCTGAATATCTCCTCTCATACTATAGTTTGCGTATGCCGATGTGAGATGCTTTGTATCACCGATTCCATTATCTCCGTACTGATTATACTCAGCACCCACTCTAAATCTATTCCGAGTAAGACCGCCAAAACCTCCAAGAAGTGTTTTTGAATATGCTGTTGTTCCTTGATCGTAAGGTTCCACTGTCAATATGCCACCCAAATTAAATCCATCTTTCTTGTCTAGCCTGGATTCGCCATAGAGGAGTTGAAGAGAAGTTCTTTTATACGAATCGTTTTCGGACTTTTTATAACCTGTCCCGTTAGTAACGAGTAGCGTTGCTTTCATATTCTCTAATAATGAGCGGGAGAATCCAAGGCCCATGTCCGCTGAACTTGAAAACTTTCTGTGATCCATAGCCGATTTCTCCAGGAAACGATAGCCCCAAGTCTTTTCCTGAACATTAAAAATATTCATACCCTGCATGCCGATTGTTATCTTGCCCAGAGAAGATTTCCAATCCACCTTGGCGTTCTTCACATAGACATTCATTGGGGAGTTCTTATAGTCGAGGTCGGTCTGGAACTTATACGAAATCTCGCCCGAAACCTCTTCCTCATATGTGAAGTAGACCCTTTTGAATCCAAACCCATTTATTGCACTCTCTTCTGAATTATAGGTGTAGTGATAATAGGAAACTCCGCTAAACTTCCCATCGGCGCCGAATGAAACAGCAACAGTGCAACAGAGAAACGAAAAAAGAATTCTCTTGTGTAACATGATTTATCCTTTTGAATAAAATTCTTACTTTTAACTTGGTCGGAATATGTGGCCAAGTTGTTAGGTAAGTGTTAGGGTGTGGTTAGAAGTCGGTGAGCAGAGTCAGGCGGGTAAGCATAAGGAAAAAGTGTTCCCCTCGACGGCCTTAGATTCAACTGACACTTTTCCACCATGTGCCAGTGCGATGTGTTTGACGATTGCAAGCCCAAGACCTGTTCCGCCTTTTTCTCTGCTTCTGTCTTTATCTACACGATAGAATCGTTCGAAAAGTCTTTCCCTATGTTCGGGTTCGATTATTGATCCTGCATTGGTGATCCTTACTTCAATGTTATCCTCAACCTTTAAACAGTTCAGTAAGATTTTCGATCCATCTCCGTACTTCACCGCATTATCCAGTAGGTTCGTAACCGCCTGCCTGAAGAGCTGGCTATTGACCTCTACGATAAGATCCTCTGAGCAATGTAGATCAAATGCTAAATTTTTCGTTCCACTCTGTAATCTCACATCCTCCACAGCTGACTCAAGAAGCGGAAAGATTTCGGTTGGGATTTTCTGAAGTTCACCTCGCTCTTGCATATCTTCAATCTGGGAAAGATGCAGAAGATCATCTATGATCAGCTTCATTCGTTCACTTTGCCGGACAATGATGGACAGGAACTGGGTTGCATCATTGTCTTTTTCGGAAAGAAAATCTTGAAGCGTCTCAGCGTAACCTTGGATGGAAGTAATTGGCGTCTTCAGTTCATGAGAAACGTTGGCAACAAAATCGCGTCTGACTTGCTCTAGCTTCTTGAGGCGACTAATATCATTTAGAACGATAAGGGTGCGCGTGGTAGGTCCATCATCACCTCTTAACCTCACGCCATGGACCTGAACAAACCGTTTCCTGTCACCCTCCAGCTCAATCTCACTTTCTATTACTCCATCTGACTTCATCGTTTTTTTAAGAAAATCGGTAAGTTTGGAACTTCTGACAAGTTCTGTTAATGGTTTGCCCAACTCAATCTCAAGATCAATGCCGAGAAGTTTGGCCGCGGCTTCATTAAAGGTCATAATTCGGCCTTCTTCATCTATGGCTACCACCCCTTCCACCATACTGGTGAGAATGGCCTCACGTTCATTTCGCTGCTTGAGGATTGTCATGATGCGAGCATCGAGCTGGCTCGCCATTTCGTTGAGGGTCTCAGCCAGAGAAACGGTCTCTTCAAGATTTGGGATAGAGAGTTTTCTGTTCAAGTCGCCGGCGGCGAACCGGTCCGCCCCCCTTTTGATCGCCTCAAGTGGCCGTACAATTCTTTGGGAAACAAGATAACTTATACCGGAGGATACTGCGGCAATCAGTATCACTGCAAAAATGATGCGCTTCCTCATCACAGCCAAGGTCTCCTGAAGAGACGTGATAGGAACAGAAAGCCGAACAACAATCGGCTTATCTGATATCTCAGTGAAAATTGCCAAGTACATCATCTCCTCATCAAGAGTGTGACTGTATCGTATTGATGTCCCTTCACCGTTTCCGATAGCCTCCCTGATCTCGGGCCTATCCCTATGGTTGTCCATGACTGACGCATCTTCGTGTGAATCGGCCAATACATGACCATCGTTATGAATGAGAGTAATTCTTGTGGCTGTATTTTCACCCACTCTTCGGCAGAAATTCGATAGTGATTCCGGTGCATTGTCACGCTTAATGTCAAGCGCTTCTCTTACAAGGACCGCTCTCGCCTTCAGATCGTCTCGCTTTTCACTAAAATAAAAGCTTTTTACCGATTGACTCGCAAACCATCCCAGCGCCACCACTGCCAAAAGAATAATCACCAAATATGAAATGAAAAGCTGAGAATTGAGTCGTCGTCGAGCCATGATCATTTTTCGTTAGATTTGAACCGGTATCCGACTCCTCGAACTGTCTTTATGTACTTCCCCGTGTTACCGAGTTTTTTTCTCAAGCCCACAATTTGAACATCCACTGATCTGTCGGTTACAGGATAATCACCACCATGAACTTGATCAATAATCTGATTTCTTGTAAAAACCCATCCTTGCCTCCGAGCCATGAGATGTAGAATCTCAAATTCCGAATACGTAAGATCGACCACATTGGAATTGACTTTGACTTCACGACGTCCCATATGAATTGATAGCTTCCCTATCATGATGTCATCTTCACTTCCTGCCTCTCCTATACTTCTCCGACGCAAGACAGACTTAACCCTTGCCATTAGCACCTTAGGACTGAAAGGTTTTGTCACATAGTCGTCGGCACCGTATTCCAGCCCTTTGACAACATCGAATTCTTCTCCTCTTGCAGTAACCATAATGATTGGAATATCGACTGTCTGTTCGTTAGCCTTGAGGAGGCGACATACCTCAAGACCGTCAATCTTCGGTAGCATCAAATCAAGAATCACAAGGTGAGGAGATTTGGCTATTGCGGTCTTCATTCCACTCTCGCCGGCACTTTCTGAGAGCACTTCATATCCGTTCTTCTCCAAGTGGTACCGGATGAGATTCCTGATATCGCGCTCATCATCGACAACAAGAACGCGTTGTATGTTTTTATCTTCTTTATACATATCTTTTCTTTATAAGATAATATTTCAAGTTAGATAACTGTGAGGATGGTATTTCTTTCTTTTCATAATAATGCTTTGCGCTCAATAAGATAGACAAATTAAATAGGTTTTATAGCCAAATAATGTAGCCAAATAATGCAAAAATATTAATTAGTATCTATAGAATGGTAAAAATTCAAAGAGTTCCGTTCTTTCAAGTATTAGCTATCTTTGTAGCTCTATATAGTTTTTTAGTTGGAATTAATGGAATGTCCAGCGCCATAAAAAACATGGGTAGCGATTTTGCCAATTCAGTTATTACAACGACTAGCGAACCATTTGTTGCTTTATTCATTGGTATCTTCGCAACAGTTTTATTTCAAAGTTCATCAACAACAACATCCCTAATTGTAGGAATGGTAAGTTCTGGCGCCCTTAGCTTAAATGGAGCAGTTCCAATGATAATGGGAGCCAATATAGGCACTACAGTTACAAATACAATTGTCTCCATTGGCCATATTAATCGTGGCGAAGAATTTCGTCGTGCATTCGCAGCCTCAACAGTACATGATTTTTTTAACCTTCTTGCCGTCTGCATACTTTTTCCTATTGAACTGAGATTTGGAATTATTCAAAAAAGTGCTACAAGCATAGGAACCGCTATGTTTGGGAAGTTTCTTAATACTGAGATCTTACAGGGTTCCAGTCCTATAAAAGTCGCTATAAAATGGGGATCAAGCTTGATTGAACGTTTTTCATTTGGTAATGACATTATTTATTTAGTTGTGAGTGTTCTTATAACATTTTTGATGTTGTTTTCAATAGTAAAACTTTTGCGACGTCTTGTATTAAGTAAAATTGAAACTTTCTTTGATCAATTTATTTTTAAGACAGTAATAAGAGGTTTTAGCTTTGGCATATTATTCACAATATTAGTGCAAAGCTCATCCATTACAACATCATTGGTAGTACCTCTTGCTGGTGCAGGGATATTATCTCTTAGGCAAATTTTTCCATATACCCTTGGGGCTAATGTGGGAACGACTTTTACTGCATTGCTAGCAGCGCTAACTGGGACAGTCTCGGCGCTAATTGCAGCATTGAGTCATTTAATTTTTAATTTAACTGCTATTCTTATTATTTATCCTTTCCCATTGTTGAGGAATATTCCACTTAAACTAGCTGAATCAATTGCTAAAGCTTCTGTTAAAAGAAAATATCTTCCCTTGGTTTACCTAATATTTATATTTGTTTTATTACCTCTAACAATCATAATTGTTTTGGGAACATAAGTGATAAATAGAAAAACTTAATCTTGTGCACAAATTAAGGAGATAAAAAATGTGGAAACAACTAATAGAACTATGGAGATCAGATGATCTCTTAGATCAAGCATATATTGATTCATTTGAAATGATGTCTGTTGCACATGAAATGTGCATAGAAGCAATTCGAGTTCTTCGAGAAGCAGATAATTCAACAGTAAATGAAGAAATACGAAATAAAGATAAAATTGTTAATAAGTATGAACGGAATGTGAGGCGAAAAGTGATGACCCATTGTTCTGTAAGAGGTCCTGAAGACCTATCTTCAGGAATGATTCTCGTAAATATTGTTGTGGATATTGAGCGTATCGGAGACTATTGTAAAAACATTCTTGACTTAGCATCCGTTCACTCAAAAAAACTTAATGTAGGATCTTTCGAAACATTAATTATTGATGTTGAAAAAGAAGTAATTCAACGTTTTAAGAAAACAATTAAAGTATTAGAAGAACAAGATGAAGAAAGTGCTTTATCAATGATGTCCAGTTTTAAAGGGAAAGTAGGAAGTGTTTGTGATGAAATTGTAAATACT
Organism: Fidelibacterota bacterium; assembly: GCA_045569115.1. GTDB lineage: Bacteria > Fidelibacterota > Marinisomatia > Marinisomatales > S15-B10 > S15-B10. The sequence continues at coordinate 24,918 of JBJKZS010000119.1, forward strand.
ATCGCAACTGGCAATATTGAAGATCTTTCTGTGAGTGAAGCAGTCTCCCTTGCACTATATGCTCGCTACTTGAAAAGGATAAGCGCACATTTGAACAATATGATTACCACTGTAGTCAATCCTTTTGAAAGGATAGGTTTTAGAGCAAAATAAAAAAGTTATTGGTCTTTCATTAAAGATTCTTCGGAAAAAAAACTTTCTTCTAATTCATTGTCATAAGATATATCAAAAAATTCAAGAGTTGTACGATGTGATTTCTTAATATTTTTCATTTCCATTTTTAAGATGGTCAAGTAATCACCATGTCTTTTGACTTTTGGAATGGTCATAATTTTTTTTATTTGATTGTCTTTGTCATAGAACTCTATCTTGCTAATTAAACTTTCATCCTTGTCTACCCATATTATACGTTTCGAGTAAATACTTATTTTTATAGGCGTCGCTTCAATTTTGTAATATTTTTTTTCATCTAGATTTTCTTCCCCAAGAATTTCATATGTGTCATCATTAATATCACGCGGCTTAATATCTTCATAAGAAAAGTCGGAGCCCATAAAACTCATAATTTTTTCTCGTGAAAATATTTTTTTGGACCTTTTTACAGCGGGAAGGTAAAGCCATTGTTCACTTTCTTTGTTCGTATCACGATATTCCCAAATTAGAAGTTTCGTCCCTTTTACATCTTTTGGAGACTGAAAGCGAATTAAGGTTTTTGTTAGAAATTCACCAGTTTCATAAAATTTTTGTGATTGAGAAAAAGTACGTACCCGACTTTTTTCTTTACCATGTAGATTTTTTATTAGAGTCATTGAGATAGTGCTAACCAAATCTTTTGGTTGAATTTGTTCCTTGGCCAGCTCCATCACCTGTCTTCCTTCAGGCTGAGACAGCACAATACTAGTAAAGATTAAAAGGTAAAATATTTTCATTCCAATACTCTTGAAACTTTTTAGAAATTCACTTTTTGACCAATGGATACTGTAATAATTTTATAATGAAAAAATTCTATATATCTATAGCCTTTTATAGCCTTTTTGTATTTTATTGAGCTATTAAAATATGGAAAGGATGAATGAAATTAATGAAAAAGATCCATATTCTATTAATTATAATATTGATGGGAAAAACTATGTCAGCTGAACCAAAAATCAGATATCAGTTATCAATGCCCGAACCTCATACACACTATTTCCATGTTGAGATGAGGATCAGTGACAATATAAAAGAAAAAGTAGTGGTGAAAATGCCCGTTTGGGCACCAGGATCTTATTTAGTAAGAGAATTTTCCCGCCATATACCACGTCTTCGGGCTTACGCAGGACCCAGAGAACTTAAAATAAAGAAGCTTGATAAAAACACCTGGGAAATAGATACTGAACAACATAAAGAATTCATGTTGAAATATCGTGTTTATGCCTATGAACAAACAGTTAGGACTAGCTTTCTTAATAACTCAAGGGGTTATATTAATGGCACCTCAATTTTTCTTTATATTGAAGGACGTACAAGAGAGTCAGGTGAAGTAAAGATTATACCTTTCCGGGGATGGCGACAAGTTTCCACAGGTCTACCGAAGTTAAAAGGTCAGCGGTTTACTTTTAGTTTTGATAATTATGATGTCCTTGCAGATTCTCCAATCTTAATTGGAAATCACGATATTCTTATTTTCCAAGTAGGTGGTATAGATCATGAAATCGCCATTTTTGGAGAAGGAAATATTCAAAAAGTTCAACTTAGAAAAGATTTTAAAAAAATTGTTGAAACAACAGTAAAAATCTTTGGCGAAATACCATACGAAAAATATGTCTTTCAAATACTTCTATTGGATGACTTAGGAGGGGGACTAGAGCATCTTAATTCAACTACAATACAAACTGATAGATGGATTTTTTCAGATACCGATCGTTATTTTAGGTTTTTATCAACTGTGGCACATGAATTTTTTCATACTTGGAACATCAAACGTATTCGACCTATTGCCTTAGGTCCCTTTGATTACAATCAAGAAAATTACACTAAAGACCTATGGATTTCTGAAGGTATAACCAGTTATTATGACAATCTTATTCTACTGCGTTCAGGAATTTTCAATGTTGAAGAATACTTCAAATTTCTTGTAAGAGATATTGCCAGCGTGGAAAAAGCTCCAGGTCGACAAGTTCAATCAGTCATGGAAGCTAGTTTTGATGCTTGGATAAAATATTATAGGCAAAACGAAGAATCACCAAATGTTCTAATTTCATATTACTCAAAAGGAGCCGTAATAGGACTATTACTCGATCTTGCGATTAATTCAGCTACGAATGGTGAAAAATCCATTGATGATGTTTTTCGTAAACTTAATAATAGTTATAAAAAAGAACCCACTACAGGTTTTACCTCGAAAGAATTCAGGGAAGTTTGCGAATTAATCGCTGGAAAAAATCTAGACCAAGTTTGGCGCTATACTAATACTACAGATGAAATTGATTATAACTTTCCATTACTATCAGTAGGCTGTGAATTTGAGCGAAAGTATGAAAAGGATGTCGATGAATCAACTGCTTACTTTGGTTTTTCAATAAGTGGGGACGTAAACCCTATTGTTAAAAATGTTAGGGCAGGAACACCAGCCTATATTGGCGGTTTGAATGTTAATGACGAAATAATCTCACTTAATGGTACGCGTGTATCCAGAAAAACTATAGAAAAAAGACTTCAAGATATACCCCAAGGTAGTTTAACTGAGTTTCTAATTTCTCGAGAAGGAATAATACAAAAAGTAAATCTTACTCCTTCTAAGCCACCTTATGACAACTTTTCAATTAAGAAATTTGATAAAGTCAGTAATGATCAAAAGAAGCTTTTTCAAGCCTGGTTAGGAGTACCTTGGAAAGACTAAAAAATAATTTTTCTTTACCAATAGTCATACTAGCCAATGGAGAATTACCAGCACACAAAAAACCAATCTCTATAATCAAAAATGCTGGCACCATCATTTGCACAGATGGCGCTATAAATAATGCTATAGCTCTTGGACGATCGCCTCAAGTAGTTATAGGCGATATGGATTCTATTTCTTCCAATCCAATTCCTGATGGAGTCAAATATATTAAGTTTACCGATCAGAATAGTACTGACCTTGAAAAAACACTTGATTGGTGCTTATCTAATGATATTAGTGCGGTAACTTTACTTGGGTTAACAGGAAAACGTGAAGATCACACAATTAGCAATTTCGCTATAATGGCTGATTACGTTGATAAATTAAACTTATTATCTGTTACTGATTATCATGAAATTCAAGCGATATCTAAATTTCAGGAGTTTAATTGTATACCAAAATCCACTGTTTCTATTATAACTATTAGTGGAAAACCAATAGTCTCTACCGAGGGATTACATTACCCTTTGAAAAATGAACCATTCCAAAATAGTGGTAAAGGCATAAGTAATATTTCAAAGGAGGAAAAATTCAATTTAAAAGTCTATGGTGGTGTAGTTCTTGTCTTTATTAGGCATAGCGATTGACTGAAACTCTTCAATCTATTGATTTATTTATTATCCTTTTATATGTAGTTGGGATTTTAATAGCAGGACTAATCCAGAGAAATTCCAAAAAGGGAGAATCTGAATATCTACTAGCTGGCCGCCGATTAACTATTATACCTTTTACCGCTTCACTAGTAGCAACTTGGTATGGTGGTATCCTTGGCATAGGAGAATTCACTTACCAATATGGTATTTCCAATTGGGTGGTAATGGGACTGCCTTATTATATATTTGCCTCTATTTTTGCCTTTCTATTTGCCAAAAAAATTAGACAAGAAAATCTATTCACTATTCCCGAACGGTTACGTTATCACTACGGGGAAGGTGCAGGATATATCGGTGCTGGACTAGTTGCTATTCTATCAACACCAGCTCCTTATATTCTAAGTTGCGCATTCTTAGTTAGTTTTCTATTTAATATCACAATGCTATCTGCAACCCTTATTTCAACAGGAATTAGCTTTGTCTATGTTCATTTTGGAGGATTTCGAGCAGTAGTCCGAACTGACCTAATACAATGCGTTCTTATGTACGCGGCTTTTACTATTTTGGTATTTACTTGTGTAAAAAATTTCGCCGGATTTCAAGAAATGAAAATGGGGCTACCATCATTACATCTAAGTTGGCACGGAGGCAATTCTTTTCAGTATATGGCTGTTTGGTTTTTTGTAGCACTTTGGACATTTATAGATCCAAATTTCTATCATAGATGTATTGCAGCAAAATCAGCTTCAATAGCTAAACGTGGGATTTTTATCTCTATTGGATTTTGGGCTTTATTTGATTTTCTAACTATATCCGCAGGACTATACAGTAGACTGTTGGTTCCTGAACTTTCTGTTAAAGCACTTTCTCTTCCAATGTTGGGTTTAAATATTTTACCGACAGTAGCAAAAGGGATTTTTTTTGCAGGATTATTAGCCACCATAATGTCTACTATTGACTCTTTAGGCTTAATTAGCGGTATCACAATTGGCAGAGATATACTATGGCGAACTGGAAAAATAAAAAATCAGGAAAAAGCCACAAAGATTGGTATCATTATAACAACATTATTATCCTTGAGTTTGTTATGGATTTTCCCTTCTATTGTAAAACTATGGTATTCTCTTGGGAGTGTAATAATACCAGGATTACTTATTCCATTTATAGCAACGTTTTGGATTAAACAACCAATTAAAAATATGCCCGCAATAATGTTATTTTCAACTCTTGCTAGTTTAATTTGGTTTATAATTGGTCAGCTAACTAATTATTATCCTTTAGGATTAGAGCCTCTCTATCCAGGATTAGCAGTTTCGTTAGCATGGTTAATTATCCAAACAAGAGCAATACGAATCAGGATTCCATTCAGATAAATTTCAGAGTTTCTTATTCTCCAGATTCCATAGCTTCCGAATAGTGACCAGTTGTAGCAGCACCATTGCACTTTGCTCTATGAATAAAAGCCGATTGGGCAGCACTTACGTTATTCTCATCACCTTTCCATGTTGATAGAGCAGCATCCTGAAGAGCGCGACCATAAGAAAAACTGATTTTCCATGGCTTTTCTGTCTCTAGCTGATTCATAGCATTAAGGTGTTCTGTCGCAGTTATATCTTTCTGTCCACCTGAAAGGAAACAAATTCCTGGAACGGCTACTGGTACACTTCGCTGAAAACAGGTTACTGTTGCTTCAGCAACTTCATTAGCAGATGCTTGGTGACTGCCATCATAACCTGAGAGAACCATATTAGGTTTTAATATGATGCCTTCCAGAAAAACATCCATACTTGTAAGAGACTCAAAGACAGCCGATAATACATCAACTGTGACATCAAAACTGGTTCCAATAGAATGATTACCATTCATTAGAATCTCAGGCTCAACGATAGGAACAATATTAGCCTCCTGACATAGTGCTGAATAACGCGCCAAAGCATGTGCATTAGCATCTACACATGCAAAACTGGGAGCATCCTCACCTATTGTAATTACAGCCCGCCATTTGGCAAATCGAGCACCAAGTTCATAATATTCCGATAATCTATCTCTTAAACCATCCAATCCATCTGTCACAAACTCATCTTCAAAACCAGCAAGTGGATGAGCACCTTTATCAACCTTAATTCCTGGAATAACACCTTTTTCAGAAAGAAGTTTAGGAAAAGGCACATCATTCAAAGAAGATTGCCGTATGGTTTCATCAAATAAAATCACGCCGCTTATATAGTTTTCAATTCCATCTGAAGTGAATAACATATTTCGATAGGCCCGACGACTTTCTTCATTTGGTTCTAGATTTATAGTTTTGAACCGTTTCGCATTAGTTCCCGTACTCTCATCAGCTGCTAGTATTCCTTTACCCGGTACAGCTAAGGCGATTGCTGTTTTTTCTAACTGTTCAAGATTCATTCTGTCTCATCTCCTATTGGTTTATTATTAAATCTAGTTTCTCTATTTTTAGTTTTAAAATTTAAATTATTGATGTTGACCAATGTCCAAAAGCATATCTTCAAACCAAGCATCCTTTGGGTTAAAAGGCTTACCTCCAGCAATCCGCTTAAAATCAATTAAACTTAGTGATCCGGCTTTTTTAATATCTTGACCAATAACCCCACTATTACCATTTAATGCATGGCCAACAGCCATTTCGGCACTACTTTTAATTAGTGATAAATCTTCCTTGTTTGCTGCAGAAGAGCGTGCAAAGTAACCGCTTTTTTGAACAAGGGTTTTATCTGCCTCTAATGCTTCTCCAAATTTTTTTGCGAACCACTGACCAGGATTAATATAGTCTAGTTTCACATGCCCAAAGGCATCTCGATCTACTTCTTCCCCAGATCCTTCCATCTCTTTTACAATGGTTTCTATTCCAGCACCTTCGCTTAGGAAAATATTTACACCATCTTTTTTATCCATCCGATCTTTAAGTCTATCACATTCAGATGCAAAATCTATCTCATTCTCTGGAATATAAATTGCATCAATATCCCATCGCTCAGTTGCTAATAAAATCTCTGGGACAAAAATTCTCTTTCCAAGGCGCTCTCTGTATTTCCTCGCCGTAGCAGCAGTTAACCAACCACAATGTCGTCCCATTACCTCATGAATTAAAAGTTGACGGTGACTTGTAGTGTTCTCATTAGCAATATTCTCAAAAAATATTGCACCCTGTTCTGCAGCCGTAGCAGCACCAAGGGTCTGGACTATCGGAGTAACATCATTGTCAACAGTTTTTGGTAGTCCAACTACTGTTAGATCAGCACCCATTTGAGCTAATGTTGAAACAAGCTCAGCAGCCATTGTATTAGTATCATCACCACCAATTGTGTGAAGGACATTGACTTCATCATTCAAAAGTTGATTGGCTGCTACTACAACAGGATCCTGCCCATCGCTAATAAAGCCTCGGTTTAAACAATCTTTTGGATTGGTTAGCTTTACACGACTATTTCCAATTGGACTTCCCCCAAAACCCAATAATTCCTCCGCACTTTTACGTGCATTAGAATCTATATTTATAGAGTTTCCCATTAGCAATCCACGATAGCCATGTAAATATCCTATCATTTTTGTCTCTGGAGCAACTTTATCATAGGCCATCATAAGTGAACCAATAGCTGCGGAAAGGCACGGTGCAATTCCACCCGCAGTAAGAAAAGCGACTTTAGTTTGTTTATTTAAGGTCATAATCAATCCTAATATTAATGTCTTCAATTATTCAATAAAAGCGTGATTAAAATTAATAATTCATTGTTTTAGATTTAATTATAGTATCATTAAAATTGATCTAAGGAATCAAAATTTATATTAGAGGAAGTAAAATCAGTAACAGGAGATGAAAATGAGTGATGTAAAAGTTAATAATTTTAAAGCTACTTGTGATCAATTTGAAAGAGCCTCAGAAAAGCTCGGACTTGAATCCAATCTTGCTCAATCTCTTATGATGCCTGATAGGGAGCTTGCTGTAGAAGTACCTCTAAATAGAGATGATGGCTCATTAGCAATTTTTCAAGGGTATAGAATTCAACATAATGATGCTAGAGGACCATTTAAGGGTGGTATACGTTATCATCAGGAAGTTGATCTTGATGAAGTCAGGTCGTTGGCTGCTCTTATGACATATAAGACCGCTGTCGTTGATATTCCCTATGGTGGGGGAAAAGGAGGAATTACTGTTGATCCAAGGATGCTTTCAAAAAGGGAAATTGAACAACTCTCAAGACGATTTTTTCGTAGAATTAGCCCAGTTATTGGTGTAAACAAAGACATTCCAGCCCCAGATGTAAATACTAATTCACAAATCATGGCGTGGTTTATGGATGAATACAGTCAAAATGAAGGTCACAGTCCTGGAATTGTTACAGGTAAACCTATTGACTTAGGTGGTTCGCTTGGTCGTGAATCAGCAACGGGGCGCGGAGTTTTCTTTACTATCCGAGAAGCAGCTAATGAATTTGAAATTGATTTATCAAAAGCAACAGCTGTAATTCAAGGGTTTGGTAACGTTGGTTCATTTGCAGCAAAGTTCCTTCATGAATCTGGGTGCAAAGTTATTGCCGTTAGTGACGTAACTGGTGGGTTACATGAACCCGAAGGACTAGATATTCCTAGTCTTATTGATCATGTAAAAGAAAATGGGGTTATTGAAAAATCTGGTCAAGGAAAATCAATCTCTAATGAAGATCTATTGTCACTAGATTGTGACTTTCTAATCCCGGCTGCATTAGGTGGAGTAATTCATAAAATGAACGCTGAAAATCTAAATTGCCGATTTGTTATAGAAGCTGCAAATGGCCCGACTACACCTCCAGGTGACGAAATATTGTTTTCAAAATCTATTCCAGTTATACCTGACATACTTACAAATGCTGGAGGAGTTACTGTTTCGTACTTTGAATGGGTTCAAAATCTACAACAATTCAGATGGGAAGAAGATGAGGTTAATTCAAAACTTGAGACTAAAATGACTTCAGCCTATAAAGAAGTGACAACTCTTCGAGAAGAAAAGAATGTGTCTTTTAGAACAGCAGCTTTTATGGTAGGAATTGATCGTGTTGCAAGATCTGTAGAACTCAGAGGCTTTTAGAGCTACTTATTTTTTTCTTCAAATTTAGTAATTGTCCTACCAGTATATATCTGGCGAGGACGGTAAATCCGCCATTTAGGATCTTCCCTCATTTCCTTCCATTGAGAAATCCAACCAGGAAGCCTTCCCAAAGCAAACATTACGGTAAACATTGTAGTGGGTATTCCTAGGGCTCTATATATTATACCTGAGTAAAAATCAACATTAGGATAAAGCTTCCTCTCAAGAAAATAATCGTCTTTTAGAGCCACTTCCTCTAACTGTTTTGCTATTTCCAACAATGGATCATTTACACCAAGTTCATTAAGTACATTATCCGCAGCATCTTTAAGAAGCTTTGCTCTTGGGTCAAAGTTTTTATATACACGATGTCCAAAACCAAATAATCTAAAATCAGAATTACTATCCCTTGCCATATCAATATATTTTTGGTAGTTACCTTCATCATCTTGAATCATTTGTAGCATCTCAATTACCTTTTGATTCGCACCACCATGTAATCTACCAGAAAGGGCCGCGACACCGGCTGCAATTGAAATAAATAGGTTTGCCCCGCTTGAGCCTACCATTCGAACAGTTGATGTTGAACAGTTCTGTTCATGATCCGCATGAAGTATAAGCAAAAGCCTAAGAGAATCAACAATAACATCATTTGGCTCATAAGTTTCGGCTGGCACAGCAAACATCATATAGAGAAAATTCTCTTCAAAGGATAGATCATTTCTTGGATACATGAATGGCTGACCCGTTGACTTTTTGTAAGCAAAAGCCGCAAGAGTCTTCATTTTTGCAAGAAGACGGATAATATTAAGATCATTATCATTGTTTTCACCTTGAGGATAAAAGGTAGAAAGCGCCGCTACTGTTGAAGCAAGTACACCCATTGGGTGAGCATTCATTGGGTAACCATCAAAAAATCGCTTGAAATCTTCATGTATCATAGTATGACGAGTAATTTCACCAGCAAATTGATCAGCCTCTTCAACAGTTGGAAGTTGACCATATATTAATAGATAACAAACTTGAAGAAATGATGCTTTTTCAGCCAAATCCTCAATAGGTATACCGCGATATCGAAGAATGCCCTTTTCTCCATCTATAAATGTTATTCTACTAGAGCATGATCCTGTATTAACATAAGCCGGATCATAAGTAATATAACCTGTTTCTTTGCGAAAATGGGTTATATCTACCGCTTTTTCGCCTTCAGACCCCTCTATAAGAGGAAGATCAAATCTCTTGCCATCTAAATCTATTTTTATTGATGACATAATTAAATCAACAACAATAATCTCTAATCATTAATAATTCTTTCATAAAACGTATGCTAATATATAGTTCCTTTATCTAATCGAAAAGCACACGATATCACCTATTTTTCCTAAATTTAGACCAATGATAAAATTTTTTAGAGCAGTTCTAATAATATTTTCTTTGTTGATATCGCCAATATTTCCTCTGGAAATATCTTCTCAAGTATTTTTTGATCTAAATATTAGTTCTCAAAAAGAAGTTTATTCTGCATTTCATCTAAGACGAGCCTATCTAGAGTTTAGAGAAAAAATTTCTGATAAACTCGCTATTCGAATTACCACAGATGCAGGAACATCCTCAAATGATGGAAGAATGAACCTTTATTTAAAAAGAGCTAATATTACATGGAATACTCCAATTGGATCTTTCATCATTGGTCCCCAATCCACAAATTATTTCGGACCTAATAAAAAAACATGGGGATATCGTTTTATCGAAAAACTTCCTGGAGACTTATATGATTTTGCCCAATCTGCCGATCTAGGAGTTTCATGGAAAAAATATTTTAATCAATTTTTTATTCACTTGGCAGCTTATAATGGTACGGGGTTCAAAAAACCTGATAATGATCGGCATAAAAGGATAAGTCTACTAGTAAGTCAAGGTGAGCAAAATTTGCTGGTCAATTCTGGAAGAAATTGGGGTGGTATTTTTTCATTTGAACCTTACTCAGCAAATTCTAACAAAGTTTCTATGGTTTATCGTCTAGGTGGATTTGCTGGATACTCAAAGAAATCATTACGATTAGGATATGAATTTCATTTGGAACATGACGAGGGACTTAATCACCAGGAGAGAATATTAGCTTTCTATGGAAACATTTCCAAAACAGAAAAGTTCTCATTACTTGGTAGGGTAGATATATATCAGTCTTCTGTTGGACATCCTGAAATGCGCAAAAATATTTTATTAATGGGTCTAAGCTATAATCCTTCCTCAAACTTCCAAATTTCACCTAACGTACGATATATCATTTATAATACAAATATGCTTGAACCTTATTGGGTAGGTCGATTGAGCTTTAATTATGAATTTTAACGTTGGTCATCAAATAAATCAGAAGATGCCATCTCCTTTGCTTTTTCTAGATCTTGAATAAAATCAACTTCTATACATTGTAGATCTGAAATATCACTATAGTAAACTTTAGAAGTTGGTAGCAATGGATGTAATGCTGCTTCAAAATATTCCCCCTTGCCTCCTTCAGTAATTAGTTGTGTCAGAGAATCCGCAAAAAGACGTCCAAAAGTTTTTGAGAATCTTGCAACACCTATAAATTCTCCTAAAGAATTTTGCTCAATTAATTCTTTTCCTATAGCAACAACTCTTTGATCTTCCCCCTCAATAACCTTTACTTCTTCTTGTCCACATAATTTCACTTCTACAGCAAGAACATTATCTCGAGAATCACTTGCTATCCGCCTAATCAATTCCAGAGGATAAAGAACATCAGCATTCATTAATAGACAGTCAGTTTTATATAATTCTTCTTTGCATAGATAAAGAGAATAAGATGTGTTTGTTTCAAAGAAGTGAGGATTGTTTACGTAATTGATCTCCATTTTTGAGAAGTTTTTGTTTAGATGACTAATTATCATTTCACTTAGATAACCAATTACAACAGTTACTTTTTTGACACCAACCTTTTGCAGTGCTTTAATCTGATAGTCAATTAGAGGTTGCCCTAAAACTTCAAGTAAACATTTAGGTCTCGTTAAGGTTGTCGGGTACAATCTACGTGCTATACCAGCGGCAAGAATGATTGCTCTCATAATGGTTATAAACTACAAGGCCTTTTGTTAAGTATTAACTTTTTTTAATAATTGTAAATATCTAATCCAAATTTTCTCCGGGGACATACTATATAGGCAAAGTAAAGGATCCTGTTCATTATGGCATAAATTCTTATTACAAGGACTGCAATAAACATTTTGACAAAAATAATCTGAATTATCTCCTCTAGGAGCTGTTTTTCTAGGATCTCCTGCTCCGAATAAAGACAATGTCGGCAAACCTAGATTTGCCGCAATATGTCCCAAACCTGAATCAGCAGCTATTGCCCCACTGCAAAGGTGAATTAAAGCAATACTTTCCCTTAATGTTATTTTTCCGCAAGCTGATTTGATCCTGTTACTGTTGGTTTCACTAACCAGCTCATTTGCAATCAACATATCTTCTTTCCCACCTATGAGGATAATATCTTTATTAGCATTTAATCCCAATTCAAGAACTCGAGACAAAAGTGATTTGGGTGGTTGCCTAGAAGCGGCTACGCTTCCAGGGAAAATTGCTAAAGGTGATTTAATACCTAATAAATCTAGATACTCTTTAGCCTTATTAACTTCATTTTCTTTTAGATATATTGCCCTAGGATATATATTAAATAATTCTTTGTCTATTAGATTCAGATAATAGTTAGAACGATGTATTTTTAAAGATGGAGAAGAATGTGAATTTGTCAGGAAAAAAGATCTTAATTCACTAGAATAACCTATTCGTTCTTTTCCTCCTGATAACCATGCCATGTAAGCAGATCGGAGAGAATTTGGAAGAATGTAAACTTTATCAAGACCAAATTCTTTAAGTCTTTTTCCAACTTTAGTTGCTCCAGAAAAACCGTTATCTTCATCAGTTTTTATAGAAATTAATTTATCTATCAAAGGACTAGCTTCAAAAATTGGACATACCCACTCACGCCCAATGATTATAATCTTATCTTTTTTATGCGTTTGTCTACATTTTGTTAAAAATGGAAGAGCCATAACAGCATCTCCGATCCAATTAGGAACAAAAATTCCGATTTTCATTTCAATTTTTCTTCTATAGCATCAATAAGTCGGCAAGAAGCTTTTCCATCAGTTTTATATAGAAATTCTTTCAAGGCTTGTTGGCGATGGAAAGAAAGCGTGTCTTTCTCACTAAGAACCTTTTCAATAATAGAAAAAATTTGATCAGGACTTTCTATTATATAAGTGAAATTAATTTCCTCTGATCTATCCAAGTCAAGTCTCTTTGTCAATCTTGAACTAAATATTAGATGCTTTAAACGCGGTGTAAAAAAAGTTGTTTGAAAAATAGGACGATTTAGTGAAAGATATTCAAAAAGTGTGGATGAAATATCTGAAATCATTGCATCAGAAATGGAATAATAAGGTACAATATTGCAATCTTCTTCTGGGACAAGATAAATACCTTTCCCCGAAATTTTTTGAGCTATCATACTATGATGTTTGTATCGTTTTTGGCTCCAACTAAAGCCATGTAGTTTAATAATCAAATTATACTTTTTAGAAAGTTCCGGAAAATAAGGTAAAAGCTTATCTGCTGACGAAGGGTAAAATGTTGGAGCATAAAGAATAGTCTTCCTATGAGGTTCTAAATCAAGTTCTTCTAAGTCTATCAATTTAAGTTTAGACTTTTCTTTGAATAGTGGATCAATTTTTGTGTAACCTGTTAAAAGAAGATTTTTTTCTCCTTTTGACTTTAATTCTTTGTACCTTATTTCACTTTCAATAGCACGGATATTTATACGCGAAGAAATATCTTTATAGTAGCTTTGCTTTAAGCCAATTCCATGGTAAACCATTATTGCTAATGTGTTTTTTGAAGCAACTTTTTCAAGCATGCCGGGAACACCAACAACAACCACGTCAAACTTTCGTTTTTGTAATTCATTCTGTCTATTTTTTTCATTTGAGCCATCAATAAACTCTATATTTTCCTTCTTACTGACTTTCTTCAGATTAAAACGCTCTCTATCATTAATTGTTTTAGGAATAGAGATTGAAAGTGAGTAATTGCCTCTTCTTTTCATTTCATCAATAATTGGCAGAAAATTTGGAAAATAATAAAGGTGATGTGTCTCAAAAAGAACGGAAATCATTTTTTTCCTTCACATATTTATTCATTAAGTACAAACTAGAATGGTAAAACTTATAAATATTGGCTCACTACTCAAAACACCGCTATTTTTGTATAACCAATGTAAGGATGTATATGAAACCTATATTCATAGCTGGAAGTGAACGATCAGGGACTACCCTTCTTCGACTGATGCTCCATTCTCATCCAAGAATCGCAATACCCCCACAAACAAAATACATGAAAAAAATTTATAAGCGACGACTAATGTTTGGTAACCTTGAAAATGAAAAAAACCGTAAAAAACTGGCCTTATGGTTTAATAATAATTTTAACGCTTCCACAAAGATCGATGATCTAAATATTGAATTAAAAGAAGTTATAAAGGAAATACTCTCCTCTAAATCACTAGGAGCGGCTTTAGCCGTACCATGGAATTCTTATGCAAAAAAACATAGTAAAGAACGCTGGGGGGACAAACGACCCTACTATATTCATCATATGGATAAACTAAGAGAACTATATCCTGATGCACAGATTATTCATATGATTAGAGACTGTCGTGATGTCATCGCTTCCCTAAATGATATGCCTTGGTGGCATAAAACATTTGAATATTCTATTTTGAATTGGAAATCGGCAATTATGCATGGTTTAACCGCCCGTCAAAATACTAAAATAGATGAATACATTGAGTTAAGATATGAAGACTTAATTACAAACCCGGAATACGAGTTGAGTCGCCTTTGTCAATTCCTTGGTGAAGAATACAATCCAGCAATGCTTGATTTCCAAAAAACTTCGGAATTTTCAGTTCCAAACTATAAAATGGCTTGGCATGGAGCAACTCGAGGACCCCTCAATAGTAGATCAGTTGGAAGATGGAAAAGAGATCTAACAGCTTATCAAATCTCTCTTATCCAATGGGCTGTTGGGGATGAATTATTTAGGTTAGGATATGATCTATCAAAGACAGAGCCTCTGTCAATAAAACATCAGATGAATTTTAACCTTAAAAAAACAAAATTTAAAATAGAGGATCTGTATCGAAATTTCGGGGATAACATTATATCATTATTATACTCGGGAAGATTGGATTATAGAATTGAATAGTTAAGTATTGAAGATTTCTCGAGCTTTTAGCAGATCCTCTTCTGTGTCAATTTCACACCAATCCTTCTGTTCGAGCTTTACAATTTTAAAAGAAACAATCCCATCATCAGTCGCATCAGCAAACGCTTGCTCATAATAAATGTTTTTTTGACCATTATCGATTAATTGTTGTATTCGAGGAGCTAATTCTTTTTTAAATATTTCGTAAACCATTGAATATGCATTCACTGTTTTGAAAAGTTCATCATATCTATCAGGTCGATTTGGATTATTCTCAAGATAAATTTTTTTTACGTATCCATTGTCATTTGAAACAATTACCGTACCGTTCATTCCTTCTTTATAATGGTCAACAGCCATTGAGTTTTCCTCAGATAGTTTTTCAAGCACTCCATTTGAAAAGAAAAGATCTCCTTCTAAAAGAAAAAAATTGGTGCTCAATAAATCAATAGCAAGATTTAGTGATACAATGTTATTTGTAGTCTCCCAAACTTTATTTTCAACATAGTTAATGGAAAGTTTTCCATATGAATTTCCAACAATTTCCTTTATGAGTTCTGCTTTGTAACCAACTACTAGAATAGCTTGCTGAACACCCATCTTTTCAAGTTGACTAAGTAAACGAATTAGCAGAGGCTTATCCGCAACCTCAACCATGCATTTTGGGATTTTTTCCGTATAAACTCCAAGACGGCTACCCGAACCTGCAAGAAGAATGATTGCTTGTGTTGGCACTTTCAATTTTGCCGTTCCGATGAAATTATGGCGCCATCATCTTTTGTATAATCCCAAGTCTTAATTGGTTTTTCCCAATCCCCGTATCTAAATGTAAGATAATCTTCAGTCTTCTTGGGGACATAGTAAGTTTTTCCTCTAAAGTTTAAAGAACGAGTGTCATCATAAAAATGGGAAGGTACTGATTTCTTGGTATATAGTTTGGGCCCACCACATGACCATACGTACTTCCCATTTTTCTTGGAAGCAATAAAACAGTCCATTGTGACGTTTCCTTTTTTTAAAAAACCCACTTTATTAAAAATTTTTATTATTCTTTTTTCCCCTTTTATAAGAGGAGGATCTGTATGTTCTTGACGCCGTACCCTGACTAAGTATCCGGAAAAACGAATTTTCCATAGTACTCGAGGGATTTTTTTTATATCCTCTCTGAATATGCGAATATCAAGATCAGTATCCCAAGGAAGTAAACGTTTCTCCCTGATAATACCTAAAAG
The DNA here is from genome assembly GCA_045569115.1 of Fidelibacterota bacterium. Lineage (GTDB taxonomy): Bacteria > Fidelibacterota > Marinisomatia > Marinisomatales > S15-B10 > S15-B10. The sequence continues at coordinate 41,040 of JBJKZS010000119.1, forward strand.
CGTACCTGCTGTAAGACAATACTTGATATTAGAGTCTTCAAGAATTCTTGTTACTTCTTCCAACATCCTAAGGGCTATCTGCTCATTATTTCCAACGAGCACATATTTTGTACCCATTCTACAGTTCCAAGAAGTTTTTAATAGAAGAAATGATCCTTTCACTTGCTTTCCCATCTCCGTAAGGATTCTGACCTTTCCATTCTGGCAAATCGTTTGCCCAAGAAAATGCACTTTTTATATCAGTACCTACAGTCCTGGCAAAACCTGCTTCAACACCTTCTGGTCTTTCCGTTGAGGACCTACACACAATTATTTTTTTCTTGAAAGTAGCACACTCCTCTTGTATTCCACCTGAGTCAGAAATGACAAAGCGGACCTCACTAAGCAGTTTCAAAAGTTCTTGATAAGGAAGTGGATCGATTACGGATACAGTTTTTAAAAGACCACAATGTTTTATTACCTCAGGATTTGGATGCATTGGAAAGATGAATTCAAGATGAGTATTGTTTTTAGCTAATTCTTCTATTTGAAGAAAAAGTTTTTTCATGGCTTCGCCAAAATTTTCTCGTCTATGAAGTGTTACTAATACTTTATTTGTATATTTTATTGGGAAATTAAACTTTAGGCAAGCATCTACAATTGTATTACCAGTAAAAAAAATGCCTTTACATCCTTCATTTTCGAGGTTTTGCATTGCCATTTGAGTTGGTGCCCAATTCAACTTTGAAACGCGGGAAATAAGTTGTCGATTTAACTCTTCAGGAAAAGGAGCAGTCAAATCATGAGTTCTTAACCCTGCTTCTATATGTCCAACCGGTAAATTATGGTAAAATGCACTTAAAGCTACAGCGGCAGCAGTAGTAGTGTCGCCCTGAACCAAAACCATTCTAGGTTTTAAATTATCAAAACACTTTGTAATCTCACCCATTATCCGTCGCATAACGTCAGATGGAGATTGAGAATCTCTCATAACATCCAATTGAATATCTGGAGTTGGTATAAGTGAAGCTACATCTTCAAATAGGCTTTTGTGTTGTCCAGTAAGTAGTGTAGAAAATGACAATTTATTTGATGACAATTCTTCTATGACTGGAAAAAATTTAATTACTTCAGGACGAGTTCCGAAGCATACCAGTACATCAATTTTTTTTTGCTGGTCAGTTATTTTTTTCTTACCTAGTTAATTTGTCCGAATTGAACATCATAAAGTTGCCTATAGTGACCATTTTCATCAAGAAGTTCCTCGTGAGTACCCCTTTCCACAATCTTTCCATCGCTTAAAACGATTATCAAATCAGCATTTACGATTGTCGAAAGACGATGAGCAATTACAAAAACTGTTCGGTCTTTCATTAAGCGCTCAATAGCCTGTTTTACTTTCTTTTCTGATTCACTATCAAGTGAGGATGTTGCTTCATCCATTATTAGAATAGGTGGATTTTTTAGAATAGCTCTAGCAATAGCTAGTCGCTGTCTTTGTCCGCCCGACAATTTAACACCACGATCACCAATGACTGTTCCAAAACCATTCGGTTGCTGTTCAATGAAATCAAGGGCATTTGCAGCTAAAGCAGCTTTACGTAAACTATTTTCAGATATACCTGATTGACCATATGCAATATTATTAGCAATAGTATCATTAAAAAGTATTGTTTCTTGCGGAACTATACCCATAAGAGCCCTTAAAGATCTTTTCTTAAGACTCCGAATATCTTTACCATCAATTTCTATAGAACCGTCCGATACTTCAAAAAATCTTGGAATAAGGTCAGCTATAGTTGACTTACCTGCACCGCTCTCTCCCACGACCGCCACAACCTCTCCTCGATTAATTTCAAATGAAATTGTTTTGAGAACTTCAGTTTTACCCTCTTCATAAGAAAAATCAACATTTTTAAAAGATAAAGAATTCTGCAAATTGGTTATAGGTTTAGCATCTTCATAATCAACAATTGTGGATTCCGCATCTAGTATTTCGTACACTCTTTCTGCTGAGGCAAGAGCTGTCTGTATTTCCGAATTAACCATATTAAGACTTTTTATGGGGTTGAGTATGGAAAATAAAAGTAAAATAAATCGAATAAAATCTTCTGGTTCCATAGATTTATCAATAAGCACATCTTGTCCGCCTAACCAAAGTAGGATAACGCCCATGGTAACACCAATCATTTCTGTTACTGGAGATGAAGCTAGGCGAAGACTCATTTGACGTTTTTGAAGTCTGTAATACTGATAGGTTTCCCTATGAAATTTTATTTTTTCTGCGTTTTCCATCACAAAAGCTTTAACAATTCTTATTGCACCTAGAACTTCTTGTAGAATCGAAACAATACCGGCTATCTGGATGGAGGAGCGCTTTGCTTTTCTTCGTATACTATTACCAACCCATACCATAAGTATTACAGCCAAAGGAAGAATAAGAATAGCAGCAAACGTCAGCTTCCAATTGATAAGAAATAGCAGAGTAATAAAAGTAAGAATATTAATAGGTTCAACAAGAAGTTTTTGAAAACTGACTGAGAATGTACGCCTCATTGTTGCCACATCATTGAGTACTATGGATGTTAGATCTCCGGCCCGTTTACTATTAAAAAATGATAAAGACAGAGATGTAAGGTGATTAAAAAGCTGATTTCTTAAGCTGGTAATAACCCGCAACTGCATTAATCCAGCAGAAAAATTCTTCAAATATAGGAAAATGTTTTTCAGAATAAATATAAAGAAAATCGAAGTACATAGTCTCTTAAGTGTGTCAAGCGGAGTTGTACCAAGAATTAGTTGATTAGTTAACATTTTTAAAGTCTCATTGGCAGTTCTTTCATTAGAGGCTATCAACTCTTTCTGAATTCCTACTAGAGTTTCAAAATCGATAAGAATATTGCTGATGAATGATGCCGTTAACCAAATGGAAAGAGAATTGAAGAAAACGAATACAATCGATGCGAAAATAGAAGCACTGAGGAGTAGCCAATGAGGCTTTGCAAGTCTAATTATACGTTTAAACATCTGTAGATTAAATTTAGAGTAATTCTAGCATCACTAATTTAGTTTTCCAAAAAATCATATTCTTTAGATTGAGTCATGTATTAGTAAGTTCTCTTTTACATTTCGTATTGATAAATCTATTACTTGATAACGAAGAAATCATTATTTTTGAGATAGAAAATGAGAGTTGGTAAAAGAAGAATAATAGTCATTGGTGACCGCGTATTGATTCGTCCTGATGAGTCATCTGATAAATCTCCTGCGGGCCTTTACCTTCCACCTACAGTTAGTGAGAAAGAAGATGTCTGGGGTGGTGTTGTAGTAGAAGTTGGTCCAGGCCTCCCAGTTTCAGAACCAAATAGTGTTGAAGAAGAACCTTGGAAAACCGACACAGATAATGTTCGTTACATACCCGCACAGGTTGAGACGGGCGACTATGCCCTTTTCCTAAAAAAAGCTTCTGTAGAGATTAATGTAGAAGAAAAAAAATATTTAATTGTACCTCAGGCAGCAATCCTAGTAATTATTCGAGAACAAATCACCCAATAAATTAAAAAAATTATTTGGGAAGCAAAATTAGACTAATAAAATAGAGATAAAATCCTTTTCTTTTCATATTTAGAAAGGGTTAATCAATGCCATTCTAAAGTACGTTTCTATGTCAGAAGTATACTTAGATTGAATTGGCTGTGCTCTTCCTAAAGCCAGAACCAAAGGACCAAAAGATAATCTGCCCTCAGCCCCATAAGTCATAATAGATTCCATTTTTTCTTCTCCATCTTCCCAAACATTTCCAAAATCAGAAATTAATGCAAATGATAATGCTTTCGGAATAATCGGTATCCTATATTCAAATGACCCAAAAATTAAACGGTTTCCTAACCTTGTACCATTCCAACCTCGTGGATTATGATTCTCTGGAAATAATTCAAATATTGATGATGAAAAATCTCCCGCTATAGGTAAAAGATAAATAGATCCATCTTTGCTAAGACCTACATAATCATGAGCTGGGGGAGAACCAGATACCATGATGCCTTTTAATCGAAGATAAAATGCCGTAGGACCCGCTGGAATATTTATAAAACCATCCGCTGTAAATCTAGTATAATCAAATATACCAAAAAAAACTGAAGTCGCTTTATCTGCTTTTAATATCAAACCCTTTCCTTTTCGAGGAATCAGGGCGTTCCATAAGTGAGGTCGTCTATCTACCCATCTATATTTCAAAGAAATGACGGCATCCCTGCCAGATTCAGGTAATGGAAGTGAACTATAGTCAGATTCTTTTCTTTCGAACCAGTCGCCTGTCACCAAACTTATACTATCTGATACAACTGGTCGCCTATCCATAAATGAAACAGCTGCTGAAAAAAGACTATTAGACGAAAGGCTCTCCCCACTATTAAATGGATGAAAAAGCCTAATATCTAAACCATTTTTCATTTCTAGAAGGCCAAAGCGACTTTTATCATATCGACGATAAGCTGCGTTAGTATTGAAAGAATATGAAATCCCCCATAGTGGACCATGTTGAGCATTCTGATAGGAGAGTAAAAATCCGGATCCTTCTTTTGAAAGAAAGTCTGTAAATCCTAAACCAGTAAAAATATGTCGGCCAAGCCCATCAATCCACTGAGTAAATACAGAGGTTTGTGTACCTGGCAACATAATAGTTGTAACATGCTTCAAATGCTTGGTAAAATTATATTTATTAGGATTCCTTAGATCAATATTTTCATTAATATTGATCTCATCAAGATTGTATACTGGCCTGACCTTTAACCAATTACTATAACTATCCATGATCGAAAGTGGATCTGTACCAATTTTTCTCTTAGGTGATACTTTCATTACTCTAACTGTATCAACATCAGAAAGTGTAGTAGAAAAAATAGTGGAATCATTTGGTACCAATTGATGAGTCCAAATAGCCTCACCAACATCAGTATTCTGATTTATCGTTGAGTCATTAAGGTTAATCGTATGAATATTTGGTGTGCCACTACGATGAGAAGTAATTGATATAGCTTTACCTCTTTCAGTCCAAACCGGCTGATAATCCGCGGAAGGATGTTTCGTTAGACGTTTTATTTGACCGCTATTGATATCAAGTAACCATAAATCAAGATTTGAATCATTGTTAGACATAGCAAATGCGATCCTTTTTCCATCAAGAGACAAGGCTGGAGTAATGATCTGGGTACTTTCAACGAATTTAGTTATTTGTTCTGACTTACCATTTAGTAAATCAACCATGTAAAGATTTGCAACCCTATTTTGATGTGAAACATAAATGATGGATTCCCCATTGCTAGACCAAATAGGATATGTTGCTCTTCCAGTATTAGTTAGCCATCGACCTTTTTTTGATTCTAAATCATAAATACGAATATCCCAGACCGATGATTGATTAGCACCAAAATGGTACTTTGAATATGCAATCTTTTTTCCATCTGGTGACCATGAAAAACTTCTGTGAAACCGACCAAAGTCTACTTCTTCTTTTTCCCAAATTATTATTTGGTTGCCATTAGCTTTAGTTGAATCAGTTTCCAAAGCTTCTTTTTCCTCAAGCTCCGCCAATGAATCACGATTGGCTATAAAAAAGGACATATCTAACTGATCATTATCATCTTTACCAATAAGAGCTATCTTGGAAGAATCGGGATCAAACATAAATGAGAACATTCTTTTTATTGGCAATGACACAACTTGTCCTACGTCTTCCATGGGTTCTTTCTGAGCGCGAACTCCATAATAATATGTATTCATGTGTCTTCGCCAATCTTCTTCAAACTGATTAACTGATATTCCTGTCACTTCTTTAAATGCTTTAGGAAAGCTGAAAAGCTTAAGTGAGTTACGCCATTGTAAAGTTTTAACTATGGTGGAATCCCCAAATCGATCTGACCAGTATAACATTTTTGAGAAACCATCATGATGGGGATCCATTTCTTCCATTTTATTTCTCAAAATATGTACTTTATGTTGAAGGTCAGCCCGGTAAGGCCTCCATTTTTCTGTCTTGTATTCGGCTATTCCTTCTATAACCCAGAATGGAAGATCGGATATTAAAACATCTAATGGGCTAGGTAACCAAGAACGTGTTGTATGGAAAAAAACAATATGTTGGAGTTCATGAGGAATTACATGCTCTAACCATTTTTTTCCTTCTCCCCATAAAATTGCATCATTTTGATCAACCCAGATATAAGTACTGTAAAATGGTGTGGCAAAACCATTTTGTACCTGATCAGCTGAAGTAAATACAATGTCAATAGTAGGAATAGAATCCAATTCCATCTGTTCAAGAAGTTTCGGCAGAACATTTTCGGAAATAGTAGCTCCATGACGAGCAATTTCTTCTATTCCACTGTGATAATGAACGTTAAAATTTTCAGTTGAAATTGTATACCATTCTAATTCAGGATGCACTCTGCCAGTCCACGACCATGTGAGAGGTGTACGGTAAGGTTGAGAAAAAAGTCCACAAACCATGAATATTGCTAAATAAACCCGTTTCATATAAGCAAAGGATACTACCCAAAACTTACATGCTAATACCAATTAATTTTTTATTTATTGGTCTTGATGATTCGGTTAAAAAGGGGAAGGGCCGTGATTCCTCACGGCCCTAACGTAGCATTGGGGGATTGGGGATTTGGGGGTTTGCTACGTGAAGTTTTTGTTCATTTAAATTATAAACTAGTCCAAAAACAAAAAGTTCCGAATTATAAAAAAACCCCCGTCGAAACGGGGGTTTTAATTCACTTATAATAAATAATTGATTGTTCTTTACCGATTATAAATCGGAAAAATAATTTTACGCAAATCAAGAATTATTACCGTTAATAAATTGTAGTTTTATTCATATTCAAGTACAAATTTTTCAGATAAAGAAAAATCAACTGTTACCGTATTTTATCCTATCATAAATAATCAAATAACTCAGATAATAAATAATTAATGAAAATCTCCGCTACAGTATTAGCAGCAGGTAAGTCTATTCGAATGGGGTCAAAAAATAAACTTTTACTGGATTATAGAGGGGTACCGATGATTCGTCATATTTGTAAAACTGTTATCTCCGCTAGCTTCAATCCTATTAAGGTTATTACTGGCTTTGAAAAAGAAAAAATTGAAAGTGTCTTATCTGATCTCAATTTATCTATGGTCAACAATAATAAATGGCACAATGGTATTTCTTCCTCTATAGCTATAGGGATCTCATCACTTTTAGATGGCACCGATGGAAACATGATTGTACTTGGAGATATGCCACTTATTTCAGAAAAAGTGTTGAATAAACTTAGTAATACATTCAAACTGGAAAATGCTAAAAAGATAGTCTACCCCTTATATGCTGGCCAGCAAGCCAATCCAGTTATTTTTCCAAAAAAATACTTTCCTGATATCATTTCTAACAAAAGTGATCTAGGATGTAAAAAAATTATTGAACGTTACAAATTCAATGCATTAGGTATTGACATAAAGTCTAATGAAGTGATAGTTGATTGTGATGAGGAAGAAGATTATCTTAAATTAATTAAACAAACGGGATAAATAATAAAGTGTCAAAACATAAGGATTTATTCAATACGATTATAGATCTTGAAAAAAAAGAGGAAAGCTATGCTATTGCTACAGTTTTCATGGTGAATGGTTCATCTTCAGGAAAAGTTGGAGATAAAGCTCTTTATGATAAAAAAGGCGTAAGAATAATTGGATATATTGGTGGTGGATGTATTGAGAATCGTGTAGGCGCTACGGCTAAGGAAGCCATCTTTGATGAAGAACCAAAAATAGTTAATATCAATTTAGACAGTGATGAAATGGGGATGGGAATCCCTTGTGGAGGATATATGTCAGTAATTATTGAACCTCAATTAGTTCTACCTACTATTCTTATTCGTGGCACAGGAAATGTGGTAGAAGTTCTATCACAAATGGCTCATACACTTAAGTTCAAAGTTGTTATACAAACATCAGAAGAAGAAGCGGATCGATTCCCATATGCAGAAATGATAATTACTAATCCATTAGAAATCGATGATATTGATTTCAAACTCGACTATTTTGTTCTTGCGACACACCACAGGGATGATGACAAAATTTCCCTTCAGGCACTTAAGAAAAAGATCCCATATGTAGCGGTGTTAGCAAGTGGAAAGAAAACTCAAATAATAACTGATTATCTTCGAAATCATGGGATCTCAGATAAAGATATGGAGAAGTTCCATGCACCAGCTGGTCTTGATTTAGAAGCAAAAACTCCTGAAGAAATTGCACTTAGTATTATATCAGAAATTGTAATGCATCGTAATGGTGGAACCGGTCATCCTCTTCGAAGTATAACGTCTATAGAATTATCTAAAGA
>JBJKZS010000120.1:0-17435 GCA_045569115.1 Fidelibacterota bacterium
CAGATAATAAATCAACAGATGCTGTTGAAAATAATTCACAATTTAATCCCATTTCCCTTAGCTTAACTGCGCAAGCAAAACCATCTCCACCGTTATTACCCTTTCCACAAATTATTCCTATTAATCCACCTTCTGAGATAGAAGCCGCTCTTTTAGCTATAGCTTCGCCAGCATTCTCCATAAGATTTATTCCAATAACATTGAATTTTTCTATTGCTAAGCAATCAACTATCTTGGCTTCTTTAGCAGATAAGATTGTCATTGGGGTGTTACAATAGCAACAGCTGTAGCAAGTTTGCTGGTATGAGAAATTGAAACATGACAAACATAGTTTCTATTTAGATTTGCTTTAATTCTCGCCTCTGGTGGACAACCTTTCTTACGACTTATCTCAATTTTTTTTAGGGGAATATTTTTTTCACCAGACGATAAAAGTGCCTTTTTTACAGCCTCTTTTGCTGCAAAACGCCCCGCTAAATGCATTTCAGGAATTTTTCTTTCTTGACACCAAGAGATCTCTAAATCAGTGAAAACATGTTTAAAAAAACTAGCTCCATACTCCTCAGATAATTTATTTATCCTAGATACTTCAACAATATCAGTTCCAACTCTAATCTCAGTCACGATTTAAAGACTTGACAATATTTACAATCTCAAATATATCTTCTGCTTCCCAATCAGCACCTGATTCAACCGTACCAAAAGTATCACCATATTTAGCAAAAATAGTTTTTATGCCAAGCCTTTTAGCTCCTTCCATATCACGCTCCGGCCAATCACCAACCATCAAAACCTCTCTAGGTAAAAGATTAAAAGTCTTTAGAGCCATCTCAAATCCTTTTGGTGAAGGTTTTCGCTTACCTATATCGTCAAAAGTAAGAACAAGGTCAAAAAAATTATGTAGGTTTAAATAGCAAATTCTAAGCCAGGCTTCACGCCTAGGTGCATCAGAAATAATTGCAAGTTTTAACCCCAATTTTGAAAGTTTAATCAATGTCTTTTGTACCCCTGGGTATAATGTCAAAGCAGCATCGCGTGCTCGTCTATATGCAACTATTCCAGCCGCAAGAAATTTGTAATCAACTTCCCCGCAAATTTCTTTCAAAAAATCATTGAGAATTTCTTGATTTTCCCAACCTCCTATTTCATAAAGATCTACGATCTTATTATAAGCATCAGATGGGACAACGTTTAGTCCAGCCTCCACCATTCCATCAACAGCTGCTGTTATAGCCATTTTTTTCATATTCATGAAGTCAAGCAATGTATTGTCAAGATCAAAAATAATTGCTTTTATCATTTGAGATTAAAATAAGGGTTAAACATAATACTATAAAGAAATAAAAAGGGCGCCGAAGCGCCCTTTTTATTGAATTATGGGTTCCTATATTTCTCTGGATTCTTGATTTTATCTATCTCATATTCAGCATTTTTCCGCCAAGACCTATCCTTCCTAGCATTTTCAAAAGCTGAAAGAGCTGCTGTCTTGTTTCCAAGGCATGTCTCAGCTACACCAAGCTCATAATGAGCTGGTGCATAATCAGATTTAACATCAAGAGCTGAACGAGCAGATTCTTTTGCCTCTTCACATGAAGATTGAGCATTATGGGCCTGAGCCAGTAGAAACCATCCTTTATATAATCGTATATCTAGAGCCGTAGCGGTTGAAAGCGAACTGATAGCATCACCCCATCTTTCCTGACTAACATGAATTTGCCCAAGATCAGCATAGGCACTACTATAAGATGGATCTACTTGAATAGCCTGATTAAAAGCATTTTCTGCCGTAGTATAGTCACCTTGCTTCATTAGAATTTTCCCCTTTTGAACAAGAGCTTTAGAATAGGTAGGATCAGCATCAATTGCACTATCAAGAGCCTTTATTGCATTATCATAATCACCGTTACGTTGATGAGTTAAACCCAATGCAAACCAACCCTTAGAATATCCCGGATTTTTTTCAACTGTCTTAGAGTAATGCTCCAAAGCAAGATCATAATCTCCAAGTTTAGTATTAAGATATCCAAGTTGGAAATTAGCTTGATAATAAGTAGGGTTAAGGTCTAAAACTTTATTAAAATAATCTTCCGCACCTTCGTAGTCCCCTCTTCTAAGCAATTTGTTTCCTTCATTATAAGCCTTATCAGTAAGACTCCTTAGTGCTACACTAGGTCTCTCAAAACTAGGGTCAAAATTCATTGATTCGCGAAAAAACTTTGCTGCTTCATCTGAGTTATCAGATCGCATAAATGCAACTCCAATATAATACATGCCAGCAGCAGAATATTCAACATAGTCCTCATTGACTTTTTCAAACTTAACTATAGCCCCTTCAGGATCGCCTCCATTTAGTGCCCTCATAGCACTAGCCATGGAAGAAGCTAATGCTGTCAAATGATCAAATTCATCTCTATACTCTTGATTCGTCTGGTCATTATCAATAGCTTTTCTAAGAGATTCTCTAGTTTTATCCAAATCATATTGACGCAGATAAATTTTACTAAGGAGAAAATGTGCCTCAGCAACTGTTGGGTCTGCTTCTACTACAGCAAGGAGTTTGTTTTGAGCTTCAGGAACAAAACCATCATTCAAAAGATTCTTCCCTTCGACCAAAAGGTCATTAGTACTTTGAGCAACCAATGAAAATAATAAAATTGTAATTACAGTAAGCATCTTATTCATATCTAATCCTATTTTGTTAAGTGCCGAAGGGGGGATTTGAACCCCCACGTCCTATTGGACACTACCCCCTCAAGATAGCGTGTCTACCAGATTCCACCACTTCGGCAAATTTATTGAAGAATCATTCATCATTCAATTCACCATCAGGTAGTGAAAGTGGTATAGGTAAATCCGCCGCTGGAGACACGACCTCTTCTTCTGCCATTTTTCTAACAATTGAATCACCACTACCAGTTGGAACATTAACTAAACTTATTAGAATTGCTAGAGTCATAAAAGCAACAGCTAGCCCCACAGTAACTTTGCTTAAAAAACTTCCAGCTCCACGTCCACCAAACATGGCGTTAGAGGTTCCACCAAAGGTCCCAGCTAACCCTCCACCCTTACTCGCTTGCATTAATATTACGCCTACAAGAAGAAGGCAGGTTGTAACATGTAAAAAAACTAAAAATCCATACATTATATTTTTTTCACCTTACCTATTGTTTCAGATATATTAGAGAACTGATCAACGTCAAGACTAGCTCCTCCAATCAAAAAACCATCAACCTCACTAATTTCACTTAATTGTTCACAGTTATTTTCGTTCACACTTCCACCATATTGAATTGTTAATTTATCCGCAACCTCACCAAATGATTCCCTAAGCTGATCTCTAAGAATTCCATGGGCTTGGGAAATTTGTTCTACATTAGCTGTCAAGCCAGTTCCAATGGCCCAAATAGGTTCATAAGCAACGATTATTCTATCCAATTGGTTCAAATCTATACGAGAAAGCAAAGAACCAAGTTGACGCCTTAAAACTGATTCCGTCTCATTTGACTCTCTTTCATTTAAAGATTCTCCAACACAAAAAGTGATAGACATACCATTCTTTAATGCAAACAATGCTTTGCGACAAACTATTTCATCAGTCTCATTAAAAAGCGTTCTTCTTTCTGAATGACCAACGATTACCCATTTTACATTACAAGCCTGTAACATATTTACTGATATCTCACCAGTAAAAGCACCTTCAGATTCCCAATATAAGTTTTGAGCACCCAAATATATTTGAAAACCTGAGTTAATCGAATTTCCCATTTCAAAGAGCGATGTATAAGGAGCAAATAATATAAGATTTACTATTTCCCCATCCAAAGGCTTCTTCTTTAGTTTGTCGACGAAATCAATTGACTCATGTGGAGTCTTAAACATTTTCCAATTTGCTGAAACTGTAGGTTTCCTCATTATGTAATCCTCAATGCTTTTAAGGCAGGTAATTCATTCCCAGCAAGCAATTCTAATGAAGCACCGCCTCCAGTTGAAATATGTGTCATTTCATCCTCTAATTTAAAAGTTTTTACAGCTGAAGCTGAATCTCCACCTCCAATAATTGATATTCCCCCATCATTTTTTCTTTTTGCAACAGCTTCAGCTACAGCAAGTGTACCTTTACTAAATTCTGGGGTTTCAAATATACCCATTGGACCATTCCAAACAATAGTATGACTTCTAGCAATAATGCTAGAGAAATTCTCTTCGCTAACTGGACCAATATCAATACCAATTTCGTCATTTTTTATGCTTCCCAAATCTCTTATAGCTGTAATATTTCCAGAATCTAAATCTTTTGTAACGCGGAAATCGCTTGGAAGTATAAGTTTGCTCTCATCATCATTTGATAAGTCTAAAATTTCTTTTGAAGCTTTAATTAAATCTAAATCACATATCGACTGCCCAATATTATAGCCACCAGCCTTTAAAATGGTAAAGACCATTCCGCCACCAATGATAAGATGGTCAGCATCACGCAAAAATCTCTTTATAAGAGGAAGTTTCGATTTAATTTTTGCGCCACCTAGAATAATTGTTAGAGGTCTTTGCGGAACCTGCATTGATTCATAAAGAAATTTATATTCTGCCTCCATAAGAAATCCTGGGGAAACCTTATTGAAGAATTCAGTAACCCCCACATTAGAAGCATGAGCTCGATGGGCTGTTCCAAAGGCATCATTAACATAACATGTACCATGTTTAGATAAAATTCGAGAAAATTGTGATTCATTACCTATTTCTTCGGAGTGGAAACGTAGGTTCTCTAATAGATGGATTTCACCTGACTGTAGCCCTAAGGAGACATCTAAAGCATCGCTAGAAATGCAATCTTTAGAAAATTTAATTGACATCTCAAGATGGTCACAAAGTGTCTCACCAATAGGCATCAAACTAAGTTCCTCGTTAAATCTACCTTTTGGCCTTCCAAGATGAGACATAAGAATTACTGATGCACCATTTTCAAGACAATGGTGTATAGTTGGAAGTACTTTACGAATTCGAAAATCATCACTAACTGAACCTTCTTTCATAGGGACATTTAAATCAGCACGAATAAGAACTTTTTCATTTTCTAGTTTTAGAGAATTGAGATTATTTATCATTTTTCAACATAATTGTTTATATAAACTAAAATATCTTAACATTTAAACTATAAAACCCTTTTATTGAACACCAATTAAATCAATCTAATTGAACTGAGACTATCTTTGAAATACCAGATTGAGCCATAGTAACCCCATATAGATACTTTGCCGACTCCATAGTGAGCTTATTATGGGTAACTATAATAAATTGTGTTTGTTCAGAAAACTTCTCAAGTACACGTGTGAACTTACCAACATTATTATCATCTAAGGGAGCATCAACTTCATCTAGGATACAAAAAGGACTTGGTTTAACCAGATAGATTGCAAATAGGAGAGCAATGGCTGTAAGAGCCTTTTCACCTGATGAAAGCATTCTTAGGTTCCTCGCATGCTTACCTGGTGGCTTGGCTAAAATATTTATGGTCGCATCCAAGGGATCATCATCAATATTTAGCTCAATATCACACTCCCCCCCTTCGAAAAACATAGAAAATGTCTTTTTAAAATTCATCTGTATTTTTTCAAAGGTTTCTAGAAATTGAGTGCGAGCGGCAATATCAATCTCATTCATAGTCTTTAATAGCCTATCTTCAGAGTTAACTAAATCATTTTGCTGGCTCTGGAGAAAACTAAGTCTGCTATTTTCTTCATTGAATTCATCTTCAACAGCCATATTTATGGGTCCAATACGATCTAAACTCCTTTCAAGGCTATCAATTTCATCCGACAATTCAATTTCAGAATTAATTGGGTCAACAATTTTTGGTATCTCAATGCCATACTTATCATTTATTCTTTCTTTAATTCGTCGCAAGGCTCCTTCATAATCTGCGATTTTTAGTTCAATAGTTTTTATCTCTTCAGCTTTTACTTCTCTTTCCTTTTGCTCTTCTCTTATCACTCGCTCAGCTTGCTCGATTTCAATATAGGTTTCTCGAAAAACATCATCTTTAAGATTTTTTACTGATATAGACTTTTTTAGTTTTATATCTAATTTTTTATTATTGGATTCAGCTTCCTTTCTTTCAGATTGAATGATCTTAATTTTGGAGACTAATAAACTTATTTCACCATCAATAGTACCAGCTCTTTCATCTATTTCATCAATAGATTCTTTTGAAGCCTTAATCCTGTAATGAAGATTTTCCTGTTTACCTTCAAGAGAAACTAATTGGACTCGCTGATCCTGAAGTTTTTGACTACTTATATCTCTAAGGTCTCTTTTCAATTCAACTTGTTCTTTTGAATTATTCAGTTTGGATTGAAGAGTTTCAAGTTTTTTCTCTTCTTTTTTTAGGGCTGGAATAATATTGTCCAGACTTTTTTTATAATTAAGGAGATCAGATTTCACAGAAGCAACTTCACGAGTAGTAGACTGTTGAATTTCCAAATTTTTTGAAATTCCATACTCTATTCTGGTAATTTCATTTTCCAATTTTATTAATGAGTCCAAAGTATTCTGAACAGACAAGGATAAGCTTTCATTATCTTTTTCAGTCTCATCAAGTTTTTTTTCAGTCTTTTCGATGAGCATCTTCACTTTTTCGCTCTTTTTAACAAGCTGTCCTATTTCTTTATCTAATGATTCAATTTTTTCCTTACGACCAAGAATACCAGCTGTAGAATTATTTTCATGAGACATAATCATTCCTGAAGATGTATAAAGGTTTCCTTTTATGTCAACAGCATTTCCAATAAAATCGTTGCTATTAAAGTATGCTTCGGCTTCCACAGAATTCTCAACAATAGGTATCCCTTTTAGAAAAAACTCAACCAGATGTTTATATTGACTATTACAAGAAACTACTCTTGATGCATCCAATGAATTAGAGAAAATATTCTTTGAATTGCTAGTCGAAGGGATTGAATCAAGAGGAATAATACAAATTCTCCCAAGGTTTTTACCAGAGACCTCTTGAACAATTTTCAATGCATCTTCTCTTTTGTTGCAAACTAAACTTTTGGAAACTGGTCCTAAGGCCGCTTCTATAGCAAGTTGAGATTCCTCTTGAACATCGATAATATCAGCAACAGTCCCAAGGACAGTCTTAAACTTGTCAGGATGGTGCAAGACATAACGAGTCCCAGCAGGATATCCTTCACCTTTCTCAACCACTTCTCTATAAAACTGAAGTTGAGACTCAAGAGTCTCAACTCTATTAATAATGCTATGATACTCTATTGTATTTTCGTTTTTTTCAATCCTAAGTTTATCGAAAGAAGATTCACCAAGATCAAGCTTTTGCTTTTTCTCATCTACCAAAACTTGATACTCTTCACGTTTAGCAATAAGTGACTTTTGCTCAACTTTCAATTCATTGTTTTTACTATCATAATCTGAAGATCTGTTTTCTAGATCATTTAAAACTATCGACTTTTCATCCAAATATTCATCAGTCCGTTTCCTTAATGATCTAGTTTCATTAAGTTTTCTTAACTGATCAAAATGTTCTATTGACATAGAATCAAGGAGCTTCATTGCATCTGCATATGAAGTCTCATTTTTTTCATAATCAGTTTTTAAAGATTCATAATCTGCATTAACCGAGGCGATATTAGGGGCTAAACTATCTGAATCTAAATTAAGCTCTTCAATTTTTTTAAAATGTGCTCCTTTTTTTCGCCCTCCTTCAACCTTCTCCATTTTAAGACGATCTATTGTTTCTTCAGACCCTCTTCTCTGTTCAGTTAACACAAGAATTTGATTGCTACTAGCTTGTCGTTGTTCTGACAATGAATCTATTTCAATTTGAATGGAGGACAATTCAGCTCTTTGTTTTTCATACATTGAACGAAGTTTTTCTAAAATTTCTTCTCGACCCTTTTCTTTGTTAAGATCTGAATTTCGCTGATTGCTAAATGAACCGACTTTCTTTCTTAGAGGATCAAGCTCATTATAAATATTGTGATTCTTAATGGAGGCCAGATTAATTTCTTTTTCTTTAACCTGATCTATTATTTTAGCATGACGTTTATAGCGCTTCATCTGCAATTGAAGACCCTGAACCTTTTTGTCGACCTCATTGATTATATCATTAACACGATCAAGGTCTCCCTTAGTAGAATCAAGTTTTAAAAGAGTTGCTCGGCGTTGATGTCGATATTTATTTATTCCAGCGGCCTCTTCAAACATTCTTCTTCGATCATCTGCATTTTCACTAAGAATATCTTCAATCATTTTTAATTCAATCACAGAATATGCATCGGCTCCCATGCCAGTATCTACAAATAGGTTATGTATGTCTTTCAATCGACAAGAGTTTCGATTTATCATATACTCACTCTCGCCATTTCTAAATATCCTGCGGGTAATCTCTACATCATTATACTCGACAGGCAACAAACCTCTGTTATTATGAACTGTGAGAGATACCTCACAAACACTAAGTGGCTTTTTTGCATCAGAACCATTAAATATTATATCATTAAGTCTGGCTGATCTAAGCATTCGGGTTTTCTGTTCACCTAGCACCCATCTAACTGCATCTACAATATTTGTTTTTCCACATCCATTAGGACCTACTACCGCGGTAACACCTTCTCCAAAGGCAAGCCTTTCCTTATTCGCAAAGGATTTGAATCCATGAATTGCTAATTCTGAAATATACACTACTTCTAGAGCCTTAATCCTTTCACAAGCATATCAATTACTACAAACAATAATTGTATTAAAATTTTCTATTATCATGAATTTAACCAGGTGGCCAATTCATTTTACGGCCACCAACTAGATGCATATGAATATGAAAAACTGCTTGTCCAGCATCCTTATTACAATTAAAAACTGTTCTAAAACCACTCTCGGAAATACCTCTTTCAGAGGCGATTTTATTAGCAATCAGGTGTATTTTACCCATAACATTGAAATCGTTCTTATCAATATCATTCAAAGTAGAAATATGTTTCTTAGGAATAATCAAAACGTGGTGGGGTGCAACTGGATTAATATCATTAAATGCTAGAACTGAATCGCTTTCAAAAACTATATCACCTAGTGCTTCTCCATTAACTATTTTACAGAATAAGCAATTACTCACTTTTTATGATTGAATAGTTAGTTGATCGATTAAACCAACGGAGGTAATGGCTGCTGTCTCAGAACGAAGGCGTCGCATACCAAGCGACACCGATTTAAAACCAGTTCTCATAAGAATGTCAAGTTCTTCTTTTGAAAACCCCCCCTCAGGACCTATTGCCAACCATATAGAGTTTCCATTATTAACTGAACTAGAAAATAAATTCGCAAGTGGTTTAGAGTTTTTTTCATTATGTAATACAAACCGTTTATCCCCAGAACTACCATCTATCCAATCTTCAAGATTGCCAGAACAGACATAAGGCTTAAAACCTCTACCACATTGCTTGATGGCCGCTAAAGAGATGGCATCTAACCTTTCAAGTTTAGTATTCTTTTTTACACTATTTTTTAGATCTAAAATAGAAATAGAGTGCACACCAAGTTCAGTACATTTTTCTACCACTATATCAAGTTTAGCACCTTTAAGGAACCCTATACCAAGATGAATCTTAGTATAGGGTTCATTATAATTTTTCATCAGTTTTATAATATGCCCTTTTATACGATCACCTACCACTTCATCTACAACAGCGCCATAAGCAGATCCATTACCTTCAATTAGAGTTATAGAATCACCTTTCTTTATATGAGTAACTCGGGCAGCATGATGACCTTCATTTCCATTTAAGACAAAAATATCATCAAAAAGGTTTTCGGAATTAATTATAAAATGTCGATGCTCAGCCAAAACTAATTTAGTTTTCTTCCAATCATTATCTTAAATACTGTGCCGCCATAATATTTTCTTCCTTCAACTATATCTCCAATTCGTATATGATCATAACCCATGAATAATGACAGAACTCTTCCAGGTTGCATCATAAAATCAATACCGCCACCAATGACAAATCCACCATTATATGAGGTTTCGATATTCCGCAATTTTTCTCGAAATCTACCGTATTCAGGAGTATCAACAATAAAAACTGGGCCAGCTGCTATCATCGCAAATGGAGAAAAATTATTAGCAATGCGTCCTAAGAAAGGATGATATTTTAACCCTGCAAATGCTGGCATAAGCCAGAGGTTAAATGGGTTCGCTTTATAAACATAACCTGTATAGTAATCTCTAACAGGCATTTCAGCGTCTCCTGTAACATCCATTATTTTAAATTGTCCAAACAATTGAATATTTAAGTTTAGAGGTCGGGAAAAAAATATAGAAAGACCGCTACCAAAATCTCCTGTTTCCAAAGAGAAGCCAGACGTTGGTCTTGCAAGCCTCATACCAAGTATATCATTATCCTCTTCACCTTTGAGCCGTGACTCGTTAAAGTTTAGAAGCAAAAAGAAGAAAATAAAAAAGCTCCGAGGATTCATTCTAAGTTTCACAAGTCTAAATTTAATTCTAATACCTTGAGAGTTCAATACGAATTGGGCTGTTTATGCAAAAAAAAAACCTCTTTTTCATCTATATTCTTCAAGTAAAACTTTAGCTTCAGAAATTTTCTCTCTATACTCAACAATATACTCGTCTAAAGGCTTAAGATTGGAGACCTCTTCTAAAAGTTCTATAGCTTCCTTTTTCATAGCATTTTTATAAAGTGCCTTGGCTAAATAAATTAATTGCACAGGTCGCCTGTTCCCAGTTTCAACAGCCTTTTGCAACCAAATAATAGCTTCATCATTATCTGGCCAAGAAAGAAAGAAGGGAATATATGGGGATTGAAAATGAATTGCCCCAAGCATAAAATAACCTCCACCACTTTCATATTCTGAATCAATATTAATAATAGCCTCAGAATGTTCCTTCATAAGATCAGCCACACCTTCTCTTGCAGCTCTTAAAACACCATAGGACTTAGACCAACTTCCAAGATTTACAAGATACCAATATCGAAAACTTGCTGACTCTGGGAATTGGATTACTTTTTCTTCTCCGAGTTTTTTCCCTCTATCAAAAATTTTTTTCTTTTTTTCGATATCATTTGTCGTGTATTCCCCTTTAAAATAAAGAGCTTTCATTAGCATAAGGGCAGCATTTTCGCCTTCATCTTCCTGAAGTGATTTTTGAAAAAATTCAATAGACCTATCTATTGGAATAGACTTAGCCTTGAAACCTTTGGCTCCTTCTGCTCTTTTTTCATACCATTCCAATCCTTTTTCCATATTAGACTGGGCTACTGTATATGATAACAAAATCAATATGAAAGAAAGTTGCAACCTTATCATAAGCACTCTCCTTTTACATGTAATTGATGTAGGGCACTAATTGAGAATTTGTAAATAAAAGAGATTCACAAGTTCGATATTTCCACCCTTTAATTGGAACTTTATTCCAATATTGTAAGAATGAATCAGCTTTTTACCAAAAAATTATATAAAGCAGTATTGTTGAAATAACTATAAAGATTGAAAGCTTATGAGCTCTGCTACTTGGGGTCAGATCTAACTCTCCATTCTCCTTAAATTCAACAGGTTCAGAAAGTGGGTTTATTTTTGTAATGATCAACATTACGGCTATTATTATAGAAAAAGATATAGCCATATGGTTTAAAAAGGCAATATTGGGGAATCCCCAATTTAGAACTCCATAGACTGGTATACTTAAACCCATACCCCAAAGAGCAGCAGACAAAGGTGCGTATCGATTAATTATTCCGAAGAAAAATACTGCAACTATTCCTGGTGAGATAAAACCCCAAATCATCTGTATATACCGAAATACTCCTTCAAACTTTCCTGGCATCGGAGCTATTAAACAACCAAGTACAACAAAAAGGGCCGTTGCAATCCTACCAATTTTGAGCTGCTGTTTTGTTGATGAAGTCTTATTTATATGCTGAGCATATATATCCATAGTAAAAATAGTTGCTGTTGAATTGAGCATTGAATCTAAACTACTCATGACGGCACCAAACAATGCTGCAAACATGATTCCCCTAAAACCCTCTGGCAATAAATTTTGCACTAGGATAGCATAGGCCTGATCGCCAGTAGTGATTTGATCAGAATAAAGCTGAAATGCCATTATACCTGGGAATACTATGATAAATGGAATTATAAGTTTAATAAAGGCTGCAAATATTATACCATCCTGACCATGAGCAAGACTCTTTGACCCAAGAGTTCTCTGGGTAATAAACTGATTAAGACCAAAATAGAAAAAATTTGGAATCCAAATACCAAAAAGCATTGCTGTCCATGGAATATCCGGGTGATCTGCTGGCAAAATTGTATGTAGTTTATCTCCATTTTCACTAAGGAAAAGATCTAATCCTCCTACCGCATTCAACCCAAGAAGTGCCACCACTGACCCTCCAATGAGAAGAGCCGAACCTTGAATCATATCAGACCAGACAACGGCTTTAAGTCCTCCATAAATAGTATATGCTCCAGCTAAAATACCAATAAGCCATATACCAATTGTAAGATCAAGGCCAAAAATTGTCTTCAATCCTAGAGCGCCAGAATAAAGAACAGCGGCAATTGCCACCCCAATATATGCTATCATCATATATATAGCCATTAGAGTACGAGCTTGAGGCCCATAGCGATATTGGAGAAATTCTGGCATTGTATAAATTCCGAGTTTTAGAAAAAGCGGTAATAGCCAAAGAGCAACTACTACAAGTGTAATAGCCCCAATCCATTCATAACTTGCTATAGCAAGCCCAGCTTCTCCAAACCCTGCTCCCGCCATTCCAACAAAATGTTCTGTAGAAATATTGGATGCAATCAATGAAAATCCAATAAGCCACCAAGTGAGGTTTCTACCCGCTAAAAAATAATCCTTCGTATCCCTCTCTTTTCTTGAAGCATATAAGGAGACACCAAAGACAACTGATAAAAACCCAATAAATGCAATGCCGTCAGTAAAAGTAAGAGCCATATTGTTTTATCTTAATGAATTATAAATGAAGTAATTATAACAAATGTAGAATTCTCAGAAAAACGATGACTATTTATTAATATCAACTACTTGGCTACTTCAAAAGAATCATCTTTTTTGTCAGAGCGAAATTCTTTCCATCATCGCCTCTAGCTGTTAACCGGTAAATATAAACACCAGCGCTAACAATTTGACCTCGCTTATCTCGGGCATCCCAAATAGAATTATGATAACCAGCCTGTCGGTAGTCTTTTGAAATAAGAGTACGGACTTCTTGTCCAAGTAAATCATAAATAGTCAAGTTAATATCGGAATTAACTGGAAGACCATATTCTATCCTTGTTGTAGGATTAAAAGGGTTAGGATAATTCTGATCCAAAACAAATTCAGCTGGAAGAGGTGTGATATCTATACTTTTTATACCTTCGCCAGAAATATTTCCTTCTGAATTATAAAATACGTAAGACATATTAATAGTTGAAGATTCTCTACCATGCTCAACTGGTAAAACAAAAGATCTGTTACCTTCACCCTTAAGATAAGCAAAATCAATTTGATTTTCCTTTAAGGCTGGTTCTGAATGAGACAAAAGAATCACCTCTCCAGATTTTTCTTCTGGAAGTGTCAAAAAGGTTTCGTTGCTGGAGGCTTGAAAAGCAAGTTGCCCAGCCATAACAGATTCGGGAACAATTATATTTAAATTATTGTCAACATATGATACATCTACGCCATCCCCAACTATACTGCGAGTAAAGTTCAAGAGATTAGATGATCCACGATTCCAGCGCCACATTCTCGTATAAGCCATTATATCTCGAAGATTATACTCACCATCGGGCTGGGGAATAAAATGAGGTGCCTTACCAGAAACAGGTCCAAGCTCAAAAGAAAAATCTTCACTTGTCCAGCTACTTGCTAATGCAGCTAGATCAGCAACATCAATAGTTAAATCATGATTGTAGTCCGCTAGGATTTCAGTATAAAAGATGAAAAGTGTGTCCTCAGAAACTCTGCCACTTAAATCAGTCATTTCAACAAGATTAATATTTATAGTGTCTAAACTTGTTAAAGGACTTTGAAGTTTTACAACAATACTATCTTTATTCTGATTGACTTCAAAATTAACCACAGAACCAAGACTTGAAGAAACTTCAACTGCAACCTGAGCAACGGGTTCAGAAAATTTGTAAATCAATTTTTCATCAGAAATCAGTGAGAGAAAAATATCATCACCAGGAAAAATACTCGTTATGCTTGGTGGACCAGGAAATTCATCGACAGCAAAACCATCACTCACTACCCTATCTGATTCATTTCCAACAAGATCTACAGCAATTACAGAACTATAGTAGGTTTCTCCATGCTCAAGATTGAGACCTGTGATGTTTATGGATTCATTATTCGATACTTTAATTTCACTTCGAATATCATCTTCTCCAGGTTCAGAGCCCAAAGACACCAGGTAGTGATCAATTCCACTGTCAACATCATCAAAACCTTTCCAACTAACTCTTATTGAAGTCATAGACGTAGAAATATCTAAATCTTCACCATCTCCCTCTGTTACTTCTCCAATACTCGGTGGTAAAGCATCAATTTGAAATCCATCACTGGAAACAATGCCAGAAAGGTTACCAGCCTTATCCTTTACTTGAACATTAGTATAATAAATCTGTCCTTCCTCATAATAGTCACCAAATAAAAAGGATAAACTGTCGCCGTTTTCTGATGCCATAGGGTCAAGCACTATAGATCTAGTCATCATATCGTCGGTATCTTTAGATGTTCCAATCGCAAGCTGATGTTCAGAAAGACTTCCATTGTCAGTTACTACCCATGCAAGGCGAAATGAATCCCCATCAAGAGCAAACCAATCAAGATCTTCAACGTCACAGCTATCTTGATGGCATTCATAAACAGATGATAACAGCGGTTTTTCATTATCCACCTGAAAAAGTGCTGATTCAACAACTGAAGACATATTTCCTACTTTATCTGAGGCTCTTGCTTTAAGGATGTATTGAGAATTATTATCAAGATTGAGACCTATGAAAGCATGTGAAATAACACTGTCAGGAACAATCACCCAATCCGTTTCATTAGTTTTACCAGTGGAATCACGAATCATCACCTCATATTCCTTGACACCACTAGCTCCATCTGAAAACCCTGACCAGCTAGCAGTAACAGAGCTAGTATCGCCCAACCACGATAAGTGCGAACCAGAACCATGTAAAACTGTACCTATAGAAGGCGCAGTAAGATCAATAACTACACCATCACTAGTAACAATGGAGGAAACATTGCCAAGCATATCTGTAGCTCTTACTGAAATAAAATATTGATATCCTTCAGCCAAAGATAATCCTGTTATAGTTGCACTTGTATCAGAGCCAGCACTAGTCCAAGCCAATATAGCGCCAGAGTTTGCACCAACAGTATTATCTATGGCATACTCATACTTCCTGATACCACTAGCAGCATCAGATCCATTCCAATGAGCGGAAAGTTGAGTGCTTGAGCCTGAGTAAGAAGCATTTCCAGAAATTCCCTCTCTTACATATGTAACAGTTGGACTGTCTGTATCTGTCAAAGGAGCCGAGCGGCTATTTTCATAGGCACCCATATCTGGCGTTGAGCCCCTAACTGAATCAATGAGATCTTCAACAGTTGCTGTTGAAGAATTTGCCGTACCAATGGCAGGAGAGTAATCTGATAATTTAAAGTCACCATTTCCTGGGTTAACAAAAAGAGGGTCCGCAGCAAGAACAGAGCTTCCTGAAGGAAAACCCCCTTCTACAATACTATTTTCAATAGTATACCTTCCTGTTGCACCTCCTGAACTATTTCCCCACAAAATACTGTTCTTAAAAATAGGAGCTATGGTCAAAGCTGGTGCAGAATATCCAGCACCATAACCTGTATTATTTGCAATTGTACAATTGATGAATTCAGGACTAGAAGTACTGACATCAAAATAAAGTGGATTAGAGCCCGTGTTATTGTATATGAGACAATTCTTTAACGTAGCTGTAGAATAATAAAAAGATATAGCTCCTTCTCCTCCAGAATTGGTGATTATACAATTTTCTATAGTAGGACTGGAATTATTTAATTGTATTGCGCTACCTCGAATTGTACCTCCACCAGAAAGCGTAAAACCCGCCAAAGTAGCGCTTGAAGTTTCATTCCCAATAAATGAAACAACAGGTATACCAGTATTTGCTGGTTTTAAAATAGTTGTTTGTGGTCCACTTTCACTTTTGATAAATATATCCTTACCGCCAAAATCAATGTTCTCCGTATATGTACCAGCCGATACTACCAAGGTATCACGTGCGACTTTAGCGATGGAAATACCCGCTTGGATAGTTGTATAATCAGAAGCAACTCCACTTGCTGTAGCGCCACTGCTCGCAATAGTGATTTTTTTTGGTAATGCTACAGTGGTAACATCAATCCCACTACTAGTCGTTGCTATATTTGCATTAGCATCCTCGGCGGCTAAATGAAGAGTATACTGGGTTTCAGAACTAAGACCAGCTACGGATACAATATTCTCTACACTAGACTGCAAAATAACTGATGAGGCAACTACAACACTATCAGTGTTTCCGCTGAAATCCTGACCGTTTTTAATTTGAGCGGCTGTTGGTGCTGATCCTCCTTTTTTCAACACAACATAATATCCAGTACCGGATTCATTTATTTTATAGCTGAAATCAAAAGTAGTAGTTGTTACACCTGATGCAACAGGGGTAGTAATAGTAGGAGATGTTTTATCCGTATTTAGATCAATCTTTGAAGCACTGCTTTGGATGTTAGAAGAATTATCCTCTACTACAATCCAAGCATCATATTCTGTAGACTCCGTTAAGCTACTGAAAGAAGCTGTTGAGGCAGTATTGGCTGTAATAGTTACATTACCATCTGTATAGGTAGAACCACCGGCTTTACCAGTACCATTCTTCACATCTGTAGCAGATGGTTCAGCCGCATTGTTTGCAAGCAACACATAGTAAGCTGTACCAGCTACATCAGCGGTAATACTTAAGGTAGCTGAAGTGCCATCAGATGCTACACTTACCGAAGGAGAACCAGAGGCAAAAAGAGGAAGAGTGTTTGCACTAGTGGCAACTTCGACAAGGGTAGGACTTGATTGCAAAAGAGGTGATGAAGAGTTGTCTTCGACTACTACATAGACATCATAGCTAGTATTACCTGAAATGCTAGTGGAAATAGAAAGAGACTTTTCAGTCTCAGCTGACAAAGTTGCATTACTTGAAGTAACTGCTGAAGCACCACTACTTCCAGTACCTGCCTTCACTTCAGCAGAAGTCGGTGCGGTAGCACCATCTGAAAGCACTACATAATAAACTTTACCTGCTTTGTCCGTCTTGATTTTTATTTCAAAATTTTCCTTAGAAATATTTGATGC
>JBJKZS010000121.1:0-16673 GCA_045569115.1 Fidelibacterota bacterium
ATTCTTTCTAGCATAAGCTTGTAATTCCTCATGTGCTCAAACATTTCAATGGAAACTATACGATCAAACCTCAGATCCGTATCAAATTTGTTCATATCTGCTTTTATGAATGACACATTAGAATAGCCTCTATCATGACATACTTGACGAATATAGTTACCTTGATCATTAGAATTAGAAACTGAAACAATATCACATAGTGGATAATTCTCAGCAATATATAAAGAGAAAGAGCCCCAGCCACAACCTAGATCTAAAATTTTCATGCCATCTTTAATTCCGCTACGTTGAGCTGTCAAATCTAACATCTGGTTTTCTGCCTCTTCTAAAGTGTTCACATTAGAATCCCATAAACATGAACTATACTTCATACGTGGCCCTAAAACTTCTTCAAAAAATTCAGCAGGTACCTCATAATGCTGTTTATTCGCTTTGCCAGAAGAAAATGCTACGGGACTTTCTTTCATTGAATTAACCCAACCCGTTTTTCGATCATGTACATTCACACTATATAAATTGGATTGCTCTTTTAATTTTGCTTTCATTAATTGACGAATACCTATACGTATCAACCAGTCTGGCAAAAAATTCTTTTCAGCAAATGGAATTACTTTAGATATCATTAATATGTTATTGTGGCCTCTTTACCAGGACGAGCAAATACCATTTGAACATCACCAATATGGTTTTCCAAAAAGGCCGCTTCACATGAAGCTAAATAAACCTCCCAAAGCCTGCAGAATGATTCTGAAAATCCAAGTGAATAAATTTCCTCGATCTTCTTGTTAAAACGTTTTCGCCATTCTTTTAATGTTAGAGCATAGTGATTGGTAATATCTTCTAAATGTACAAATCTCATGTCAGAATGGTTTTTTATATGTTTATTGATCTGAGAAATACTTATAAGACTACCGCCTGGGAAAATATACTTTCTGAGAAAATCAGTACCTCGTAAATACTGTTTAAAGTTTTGTTCAGACATGGTTATTCCCTGAAAAGCCATCAATCCATTAGGCTTAATCAAAGAACAACATTTTTTTATAAAAGTTGACATGAATTGAGGCCCTACTGCTTCAATCATTTCAATAGAAACTAGCTTGTCAAAGCTTCCTGTTAAATCACGATAATCTTTTTGAAGAACAGTAATTTTATTCTCTAAACCTGCTTTTCTAATTCGTGCTGAAGCAAAATCAAATTGTTCTTTTGAAATAGTAGTGGTAGTAATAGAACAGCCATAGTGTTTAGCGGCATGAATAGCAAAACTACCCCATCCAGTTCCAATCTCTAGCAAAGTATCCTGGGATGTTAAACCAATCTTACGGCATAATCTGTCTAGTTTCTCAATTTGGGCATCTCTAAGACTCATTTCTGGTTTTGAAAAAATGGCACATGAGTAAGTCAAGGTCTTATCTAGAAAAACTTTAAAAAAATCATTGCTCAGATCATAATGTGCTTGAATATTTTTTTTGCTCCCAACTTTCGTGTTTGGATTAAGTCGAATATATAGCCAAAGCAAAGGTTTAGTTATCAGAGCAAAACCTTTTTCTAAATTATCCGCTGCTATATCATCCCTTATAATCATCCGTGAAAGTGCCACCAAATCATTGCAAGACCAATGGCCTTCAATATAGGATTCTAATGCGCCTATACTTCCTTTCGTTAATAATAAAGAGTAAAACTCCGAGGAATAAATTGAAATTTTTACGCTGAGATTACTATTTACATTTCCAAAAGTTTTCTTTGAATTACCTTCTATTATTTCAATTGATCCTTCACTTAGATTATGTAGTTTTTTATGAACCAATCTTCTCATAATGTTTCTAGAGCCTGGAAATGAGAATGGTTTTTTAATTTTATTGGTTTTCTCTGATATAAATGTTTTCTCTGCCATGGTTTTATATGGTTGGTGGTTTCCCAGGATTAGAATAAAAAGTTGCTCCCTTTAACCAAAGTTTAACGGCCTGCCAATGAATTGCTGAGACTACTCTTAGGGTAATAAAGGGGAACTGTGTAACAATTTTTAAGAGTTGAGTTTGATTAAACGCATGTTTTCTGAGCCTTAAGATAGCCTCATGCATTGTTTTTGAACCTTTCAAATTCTTAATTTCAACCAATAAACGCTCTTTAGGTTCTGAAAAAAGAAATCTGTACTTATGATCCATTTGAAAAAAAGGAGAGACATGCAATTCTTTCTGCTGTTGATTTGTTATATTCTTTAATCCAGCTTCATCTGGTTCTCTTTCAATAACATAACTGTGCCGCTCCTTCCATGGAGTATTAGTCACCTCAGCTATAACTGTTTCTACTTCTTCTCCAGATTTATCAAAACAATAATAAAAACTGGCTGGATTAAAACAATGTCCAAAGTAACGAAGATGCGTGAGTAGTCTTATAGGGCCTTCAACTTTTTTCCCAATTCTTTTAAAAACAAGATCTTGGACTGCTTCTCTAAGATCTAATTTGGATCCTGAGAGATAATCTTGTCTATGAAATGATATCAAGGCAGAACGATTAACCCCCCAAAACAATGATTGGGGTAGCAATATATCAATCTCATCTAAATCAATATAAGCCATAAAAATTTTGTATTTGAAGTGATGAGACATTGGCTGAAACCTTTGGTGAAAAATATCCCCTGTATAAATAGCACTATTCATTAAATCGATTCAACTCCGAAATGCCTGCAAACATCCAGTGCACTCTTGACACCATCTTCATGGAACCCATATTTCCAATAAGCTCCAGCATAATATGTATTGTTTAAACCATTTATCTCATGTTTGCGATTTTGTGCATTTACTGTTGTTTTATTATAAACCGGATGATTATAGATTATTCTTTTTAGAACTTTTTCCGGCTTGATTCTCTCCTCCATATTTAAGCTAACACAGATTGTATCAGGACATTTAATCGATTGTAACATATTCATGTTATAAGTAAGAGAAACCCTGTTTTCTTTGTTTCGTGGAATATTGCTATTCCAACTCGCCCACACTCGCTTGCGAAGAGGAAGAACTGAGATGTCTGTATGAAGCAAAGCGATGTTTTCTTGGTAAGGGATAGAAGATAGTATTTCTTTTTCTTGTGACGTTGGTTCTTTCAGCATTTCTAATGCTTGATCGCTATGACAGGCAAGAATTACAGCATCAAAGTTTTCTATTATATTGTTCCCTGTCCTTACTTTTACTCCTTCAGGTTTTCTTGTAATCCGTATTACTTTTGAATTAAGTCTAATATCGCCAGAGAAGCGGGTAGCCATTTTTTTTACATATTCTCTTGCCCCTCCTTTTACAACTCTCCATTGGGGATGATTATTTATTGAGAGCAGTCCGTGATTATTGAAAAAACGGGCAAGATACTGGATAGGAATTGATTCCATTATACTCGGAGATGTTGACCAAATTGCTGAAGCCATTGGGACAACAAACTTTTCAAATGCCATAGTATTTATTTTCATCTTATCCACAAATTCTTTAACAGTTTCTTGAAAATCGACATCTTTATCCAAAAGTCTTCTTGCGCCTTTGTTAAATGCTAAAATTCCATTTAACATACCAAAAAATTCAGGTCTTAATATATTTTTTCTTTGACCAAAAAGTGAATTAAGTGACGTTGGTTTATACTCGAGGCCTGTTCTTTCACACTTAACGCTGAAACTCATATTTGAAGGTTGTGTCTGAACATCTAGTTGTTTTAGAATTTTTTTGAACAAAGGATATGTTTTTTCATTATATACAATGAACCCTGTATCAACGGCGTAACTTGATCCTTCAAGGTCAATATCAATAGTGTTGGTATGTCCCCCCAAGTAATTATTTGCTTCAAAGAGTGTAATTTTATGACTACCTGATAAAAGATAAGCACAAGTCAATCCTGAAATTCCAGAGCCTATTATTGCAATATTCATCGTTAACACTAGCCTAGATTCGCAATATTAATTTCATTTGATACTACTCAATCCGCCATCCATTGGATAAACTTGGCCAGTGACCCAGGAAGATTCTTTTGACAAAAGCCATTGGGCGAAACTTGCAACCTCTTTAGGTTCACCAATTCTTCCAATCGGGTGAAGTGAAAGAGAGTTTTTTAAAGCTACTGGACTATTGGTAATTCTCTCCGTTAGGGATGTTTGGATAAGACCTGGTGCTATACAATTGATTCTAATTTTTTTACTACTATATGTAGCTGCCGCTGAACGAGTCAATCCTATTACACCACCTTTTGCAGCCGCAATGGCTTCATGATTAGGCAAACCGATGAGAGCGGCTGCCGAGCTAAATAGAACAATAGATCCTCCAGATTTAAACATTTGATTTGCTGAAGACCTAACTACCGCTATAGAAGAAGTCAGATTTGTAAGAATAACACGACCCCATTCATCCTCTCTAGTAAGGTGAGCAGGTTTAAGTAAAATGGATCCAATACAATTCACTACGCCATCCAACTCACCAAGACAATCCGTCGCAGATTGCAATGCTTTATCGATTTCTTCAAATGATATATCCTGTAACAAATAGGATTCTGTATGCCCAATATTTTTTTGTAAATACTTAAGTTTTTCTTCATTTCTAGCCACAGGAAAAACATTCCCTCCCTCATTAATTAATTTTTGAGAAAGAGTTGATCCTACCCCTCCTGTAGCACCTATAATTGCATAATTGGGCATTATAATGCTCCTTTTATTTCCATGTGTTTTGTCGAATTAGGTTGGTTGTCATGGAAAAAGTTCTCTAAAGCACGTTTAGCAATCCCTCTAGCCATTCCTGGGAAAAGTATAATATGCACAGGATATAGTAGATACCAATAAACATAGCCCAGAACTCCTTTAGGGTAATACATTGCTGCTAAGCTAAGCTTTGAATGATCATTGCCTTTTTTATCAACTTTAAGTGAAAGCCAAGCGGTACCAGGCATTTTCATTTCACCGCGCAAAAGTATCTCATTAGGTGGATCATAGACTTCTACACGCCAAAAATCTAGCGATTCACCAACAGCTAGTGTTTCAGGGTTTTTTCTACCTCTACGTCGCCCGACTCCACCAACCAAAGTATCTAAAAATCCACGTAGGTTCCATGCCCAATCCATAAAATACCAACCGTTATTTCCGCCTAATCGAGATATTTCTTGAAAAACATGATTTTGAGATAGTGAAATGTCAATTTCAAAATTCAATTTTTGTATTTGGCTGATTGCATAATCTGGCGTAGTTAAAGTTTCTCCAGCATCAGACCATCTGGTCTCTACCGAATGAGACTCTAATCTCCAAATAGCCTCACTAATTGCCGCTTGCAACGGCATTGGTTTTATGTCAAAGTAGTCTTTTGCAAGATCTGTCTCTACAGTAGTTTGATATTTAAGACTCTCAACAAGTGACCTACACATTGAAAATGGGAGGGGTGAGAAAAGACTCACCCAATATGACGACAATCTAGGTGTAAGTACAGGAATTTTAATTATCCACCTTTTGAGTCCAAGGTGTCTGGCCATTTCATGAATCATTTCACCATGGGTCCATATATCATCACAACCAATGTCAAATATTTTTCCAGCAGTTCTATCGTCCCCTACAGCAGCAAGGAGATATTGCAATACATCACTTATAGAAATCGGTTGTGTCTTGGTAAAAACCCATTTGGGGCAGATCATTAAGGGAAGCCTATTAACCAGATGATGAATAATTTCAAATGAAGCACTTCCACTGCCTATTATAGCTGCAGCTCTGAATTCTGTGATAGGTATGTTACTTTCTCTTAATAAGTCTCCTACTTCATGTCGACTGAGCAAATGCTCCGAAGTCTCAAGGGTTCTTTCTCCTAATCCTCCCAAATAAATTATTCGTTTGATTTTTAAGTCCTCAGCTACTTGAGCAATATTAACGGCACCCTGACGATCTAAAACGGTAAAATCAGATTTCTCTGAATTAAGTGAATGAACCAAATAAACTATAATATCAATTTCTTTTAAAGCCGGTGCCAATGTTGGTAAATCCAAAACATCTCCAGATATGATCTTCACATTGTTCCAATTCTTTTGAATTAGTTTTGCAGGGTTTCTTACAAAGCATGAAACTCTGTGCCCTTCAGCTACCAGAAGAGGAACTAGTCTTGCTCCAACATACCCAGTTGCCCCTACAACCATTATGTTCATTTGGCTATTCTTTCTTTTATTTCTATTATTATCTCATTATGCCGAAAAGGAGGAATCGCCCATGGAGAATTGTATTGAGCGACTATAGCTGGACCTGTAATTGTGTAATTCTTTTTTTCTATGAAATTTTTTAGTTTTTTGCTGAGATATTTTACTCGATTGTCTGTAGCCCAGCCCCCAAAATTAATCACAGCAGTTAATCCCAAATTCTTTGATCTTACCTCTACGTCTTCTGACAAAGGTTTAGGAAGTGACTCAATAGAAAATTCTTTCGGCATTACAAAAGAGATTTCATATACTTGATAATTTTCTTGTTCTTCTAAAGTAGTCATTACAGGAGCAGTCATAGCTATAGAAAGATTGTCTGAATTTCCACCAAAAATAAATTTTGCGATTCTTTTGAAACCCGTATATGTTGCTTCACGATATGAAGCTTTAACACCAGTGGAAGCAATAATCATAGATTCGTAATCACGAATTTCAAAGCGTCCTGATTTAAAAATTTTATTATAGTTAGGCGTTTCAATTCGTTGGTTTTCAAAAGCGAAAAGAATGTTGAAACCAAAAAACATCATGGTAATTGATATTAAATTCATTATTACAAATAATTATTCAGAATGAAGAACTTGCTCAATCAAACTAGTATCGTAACCTTGAGCGTCTAGTTTTTCATAAATTTTATTTAAAGTTTGTTCATTTAAGCTTTTTGAACGCGACATGATCCATAAAAATTTTCGGCTAGGATACCCAATGACTGTATATGTGTATTCCTCATCTAAATCAATTACAATATAAGGAAGCTTTAATGGCCAAAACGGCTGAATACGCCACTCCGCATTGGTCATTTTATTATAAACAAATGCCTTCTGTGTAAGCTTTTTA
Organism: Fidelibacterota bacterium; assembly: GCA_045569115.1. Lineage (GTDB taxonomy): Bacteria > Fidelibacterota > Marinisomatia > Marinisomatales > S15-B10 > S15-B10. The sequence continues at coordinate 7,030 of JBJKZS010000121.1, forward strand.
TAAGTCCCAGAAACACTGTCTTTATTAAAACTAAAAACGACATCAATATAACCTTTATCATTCCAAAAATATTGTTCTAAGGCATTGTGCGCTCCTTTTTCTATCCAAGTTGGTATGTTAGCAATGACATACCAATCTCCCATAAATTTATCCAAATCAACATAGTCTACTGGCTGAAGTTTATTCATTGAATTAGAACTGCAGCTCGTTAAAAAAAAACAAAAACAAATTATGCATATCTTTTTCAACTCTTTTTTACTTTCTTTATAAATGGAAATAGTACTGGCGTATTGTTCTTATAGTCATTGTAATCTTTTCGTTGACCCCAGACTTCATCAGCTTTCGTTTCAAGTAAGTTTATGCCACTAATTCGGGTTAGAAGCAAAAAAACAAATAGTGGTGATATTAGGGTAGCAAATTGCCAACCAGAAAGAATCGGAAGTGCTATAAAAGCTATTCCAAACCAAAGAATAATTTCACCGAAGTAATTAGGATGCCTTGAAAAATTCCATAATCCATGAGAAATAAATTCTCCTTGGTTTCTTGGATCAGCCCGGAATCTTTTTTTCTGTAAATCTGCGACAACCTCAATAAGAAAGCCAGACAACCAAAGACCAATCCCAAAATAAGAAACCAAATTACCTGATAAAGGCTGATTGTTTATTATGGCTGTTAGTGCATTTGCTGATGTTAAAAAAACCCACAGCCCTGAAAGTGTCCAAGCCACTAAGAAACTAGAAAAAGAAATTTTTATATCTCTGAATCTTTTATCTTCGCCAGCTTTAATTATCCTAGAAAAAAGGAATATCCCAAGTCGTAAAGACCATATACTAACAAAAATTATGAGTAATATAGACCGGTCCGTTAGGTTAGACCCTAAGTTCAGTACAATATGACTAGAAGCAACGACTATCGTTGATATATAAGCCAGAGTGCCCGTGATATCATAAAATTTTTCACTTTTAGCTATATAAGAAGGAATAAAAATAAGCCAATGAATCGCAAAACTAATTATCATACAAAAAACAAGGGGAGGTATTGAACCATAATAATTATTTTCTTCTCCCTGGGATCCTGCTAAGGCAATTAAAACTCCAATAGTAATGATTATAAGAATGTTGAAATAATTTTTTAGAAGTTTTTTCATGATTAGTGGTGTAATTGATTACTGCGAGATGAAGCTTCTACAATAACATCTTGGAAAATATTTGCTAATGCTTTCTTGTTAAGCCACTCAATAAGAAAGCCTGGAAGATTTCCGCCAGAATCCATATAGACTCTGTAGGATAATCGACATGATTTATCACCATTATTTATGGCCTCCCATATCCCATATCCCGATACAAGATAAACCGGTTTATTAAATTCATCATCTCTTTCCTTAAGGAAAGTTTCATAGGTATTATTGTAAGATATTAACGTCCAGGCAACACGGCTGTTATTTATAGTATCCATCCGGAAGATATAGTGCCGGTCACTTAAAAAAGGAATAGGAACGGGCAAATGCTGATAGACATCAGTAAATCTGGGTGTGGATTTAAGAACCGTTGTTGAAACTTGTTGTGAACTCAAAAAAATTTCATCATACTTGTCAACGTCGTATACAATTTCCAATAAAGTGTTCGCCTCAAAAGGAACTGTATTAGCAATCATAACAGCTTCAAGAGGTTGGCCATCTAAAGATTTAACAGAAATCTCACTTCCATTCTCGTATTTATCTATTAATTCCCAGCCTTCACTATTAAATAATTGTTGGATTGTGGATTGGCCAAATGTTATTGAACAGTTGAAAATAAAAAGTAATGAAAGAATTTTTCTAAGCATGTTAACGATCATTATGTGTTGCTAGACAATCCTAATTTATTTGATAACCAGTACATCAGTGGAATTGCTGTTCCCCATACTATAGCCAATATGACTGCACTCACCATTAAACTATAATTGAACGTAAGTGCCTCAAGTTTTACACCTAACATATAGGACAAAGGCCCAAATACTACTCCTAGCATAACAGCTATGAAATTCCGCCCATGTACCCAGCCAAGAGAGTGATTAATAGTGGAAGCAAATCCTGTCCACATTGCGGTAATCCAAAGTGGTGCAAGAATTTTTATCGTTTCATACCCACCCATGTAAGTTATAAAACCAGTTGCCAATTTAATTGAATCCACAATCGTACCTATAAAAGCTATTAGGCAAAGAAATAAAACTTCATTTTTTCCTTTTCCCATAACTAGCATATGAGTTAAAAGAAATATCAACATAACTATGGGACCTAAATATTGTACTCCCCAAAGGGCACCAAGAACGCACAGCCACCAAACACCTTGAAAACCAGCCGCATTAAATATTTTTTTTATTAAATTTTTAAGCATTTGTCTGTTTCAAATAGTTTAAAGCTTCAACTTCAAATCTTTTTGGCTCAATTTGTAATAGCTTAAAAACATTCTCAGAATTACACGTGTTGTCTTCCATCAGCATTGTGAGCTGAGCCCTTGTAACAGGGAACCATGAAAACCGATCTAAAAGGAATGCTAATGATTTAATTGCTATAATTGGCGCTGGAATGGACCACTTATTTTTCCCCGCAGCTTTTGACACAATTTTAATCATTGATTTCCAAGACACATTTTCTGGGCCACCTAATTCAAAAATCTGGCCAAACATTTCTTTATTATTAATTGATCTCACAAAAATTTCTGCAACATCTAAAACGCTTATAGGATTATATTCAAATGTTCCCGCATTTTTTGGAACTAACCCATGATGGAATAATGGTGCTGGAATTGGTAATCGTAGCATATCATTAAGAATTTGAGTGCAAAACTCAGGCCTATTGTTTCCTCTTGGATCACCAAAAAGAGATGTAGGCCGGAATATTGTATAATCCAAATCACTCGCTTTTAGATATTCATCTGCTAGAAATTTTGTTGATTGGTAACCAGTCCCATCAGGTTTAACACCATTGGCGCTCATCAATAAAAATCTTTTTCCCCCAAGCGCTTTAGCTACATCAATACAAGCTTTTGCACCTTTAAAATTCAATTCCTCCCATGTGATACCTTTTCGAGGGAATTCTCTTATTACCGCTATAAGGTATATTACTGCATCGGTACCTGAGACAACCGAACGAATTGCTTCTTTATCATTGATCTGACCACCAATAATTTCGCATTTATCAGGCTGCTGAACTTTGTGTTCACTTCCAATTCTAACCATTACGCGGGGGGTGTGTCCTTGTGCAATTAATTCATCCACAATATAACTGCCTACATAGCCTGTTCCGCCGAAAACTGCTACTTTCATATCTTGACTCCGTATTTTTTTCCTTCAGAAAATATTTGTCCAAGTTTTCTCTCTCTGTAATCGAATATACTTGTCAGCTGGTGTCTAACTGACACCCAATGTGTTAATCTGCCTAGCCAACCAAATGGCATAGCATAGGTCACCGTATCAGTCATTAAAGTTCCATCTTTGTGTTTTTCAAAATGATGTTTATGGTGCCAAAAAGAGTACGGCCCAAGTAATTGCTCATCAGTAAAACCATTAGGAATATTATAGGATGATATGATTGACCTCCACCTTATGAGAAACCCGAAAATATTAATTGTATAATCAATAATATTTCCTTTTCCCATAAGAATTGGTAAAGGAGTAATTATAGTAAAATTCATTTTTTCAGGGGTTATGACTTCCAAATTTTCCGGCTTAGAAAAAAACTCAAATACTTTTTCTATTGAATGATTGAAATACTGCTCTTTTTTTAACTCATAGACTTTCATTATCATTTCTCCGCCAATTCATTAAAACTCGATAAAAAAGTATATGGGATATCTTCCGGCAACCGGACGCGCCCAAAGCCTCTGCCACCAAGAAAAACTAATGTGTTATGTGAATTTGCTAATGCAAAAAGCTTAACAAGGTCACCTTCGGCTGAGGTAGGATCTTTTACAACAGTGCTTGAGATATATAATCGATCTGGTTTAGCCTCATTAAAGAGAGTTTCAATTCTTTCCAATGGCGTATTTGGGCCCAAATTAATTACATCAAACCCTCTATCTAACAATATCTGCTCGGTTATAAACAAGGAAATTTCATGCAATTCATCCTTCAAGCCGATGCAAAGTGCCAACCCAAGGCTCTTTTTAGGCTTGCTAAGTAAAGAATACATTGCATGAATACACCCCTGGATAACTTTAGTTGCAACATGTTCTTCGTAAATTGCAACATCACCCTTAGTCCATTTTTCTCCAATAGAGCTTAAAACAGGAACCAAAATATCATCATAAATCTCATCTAATCTGAGACCGGCTAAATAAAGTCCGTTCATAATATGTTGACATATTTCTCTATCTCCATCAATACTCTTGGAAAACAGAATTTTTCTTAATTCGGGCAGGTGTCTTTTCAAAATAAGTTGGTTTAATTGTCTTTGTTCTGAGGATTCATATGGAAGAACATTGAGCTTTGATCTATATTTTGAATTTTCCTTAAGAAAACTTGCTAAATGTCTCATCAAAAACTTCCTGTGTCCGCCAGCAGTGGTCACACAATCAAGCTTACCCCTATCAGCCCAACGTTTAATCGTAGAAACATTGACACCTATAATATTCGATGCTTCTTCGGAAGATATATACCGCTCAACCATTATTTTTTATCCTTTCGATGGAAGAACTTAATAAATAAAAACGTGCAAGTCAATATATTTTGCACGTTATGAACGTTATTTGCTCTTAATAAAGATCTTAACTATAAAGCCAGAGAAATATAAGTATTAAAATAACGCTTCAGCTGTTTTAGCCATCATAATATCCTGGTCCGTAACTCCGCCAGCATCATGGCTAGTAAAAGTAACAATCACACGACACCACCCAATCTCTAAATCTGGATGGTGATTATGCTCCTCTGCCTTTTCAGCAAGTCGGTTCACAAAGGTAATCCCGGCCATATAATCGTCAAATTTAAATTCCTTAATTACAGACTCATTTTCAAACCTCCATTCAGGAAGTTCCAATAGATGATTTTTTATACTGTCAATTGATTTTAATTCCATAACATTTTCTCAAATTTTGTTAGAAACAATTACGGGAGATATACCATATTATTATAGAACCTTATTTATTCCATTCAAGAATCATATTAATTGGTATAAAAGTGCCAAACAAAATTAACCCGATTTTATTTAAAATCAATCAAGGAAAAAGGCAGATTTTTTAGAAGTAAAAAACCCTTGACACAGAATCAATACCTTGCTTAATATAATATATTGGACTAGTGTCCGTTTCTTGACAGTTCGGCGTCTGAGATTATCCAGAAAGGTGGAGGGAACAGGCCCTTTGATACCTTAGCAACCTCTCGCAACTAGCGATAAGGTGCTAAATCCTGCCCCCGGTTAGACGCGGGGAGAGATAAGATTCGGAATAGCCGGGTCTCACCTCAACTTTCAATTCAACACTAAGGATATTTCATTTGATGGTTATGGATCATCATTTTCAATGACTCTGAACTCTAAAGAAATCAATACCATAAAAAGATATGGTGACAAAAGATAAAGGAGAATGTCATGTCGGCATTAGCAAAAAAGACTAACATATTGACGCTTAGAGGGCAGAAACGAAAAAAAATCAAAACTGTTCTTGTAACTGCATATGATATTTGGCAGGCAAAATTAGCTGATCAAGCCGGAGTAGATGCTATTCTTGTTGGAGATTCTCTTGGCATGACAACATTAGGTCATGAAACTACAATACCTGTCACAATGGATGATATGATTCGACACACTGAGGCGGTGCGAAGAGGCACAAAAAATGCTTTTCTCATTGGCGATATGCCATATCTTTCATATCAAATTTCAAACCAAGAAGCAATTAGAAATGCTGGTAGATTCGTTCAAAGCGGTGTTGACTGTGTTAAAGTTGAGGGGGCTATGGTTAATCGTATCAAAGCTTTATGTGATGCTGGGTTTGTTGTAATGAGCCATTTAGGTCTTACTCCTCAGACAAAAGCAAAACTAGGTGGCTACCGGGTTCAGGGGAAAACAGCGAAAGACTACGAAGTAATTCTTAATCAAGCATTAAGACTTCAAGATGCTGGTTGTTCCTTTCTGCTCCTTGAGGCAATGCCAAGAGTACCCTCCACAATGATTGCTGATGAATTAAGCATACCTGTATATGGTATTGGAGCTGGTGATGGTGTCGATGGACAACTAGTGATTTTTCATGATTTAGTAGGTCTGTTTTTTGAATTTAAATCAAAATTTGTCAAAAGATACTGTGATGCTGGAAGACTAATCCAAGAGTCATTAAAAGATTATGCTGATGAAGTAAGAAATGGCGCCTTTCCAACAAATGAAAACTTCTATGAATTAAAAGAAGAGGAGTTAGAAAAAATGCTTTCTGATGCAAAGTGGAAATATGAATCTGATAATGAAAAAAATTCCCTCAAAAATGATGAATCGGATTCAAAAAAAACCCTTAAGACCATAAAAACTAACTAAAACATTATATAAAATGGGCAAGATTCACATTTTGTATGAAAATCCTGAATGGTTGCCTCCAATTGAAGCGGCATTAAAGGATAAAGATGTTAACTACAAGCTTCAATTTGTTAATGATGGAAGTTTTGATCTCTCAAAAGCTCCAGAAGAAGGAATTTATATAAATAGAATGAGCCCTTCTTCCCATACTCGAGGACATCTCAATGGAGTTTTATTTACCAGGGAACTATTACAGTGGCTTGAATTTCATGGAAGAAGGGTCATTAATGGTTCCAGAGCCTTTAGCCTTGAACTTTCTAAAATACAACAAGACATTGAACTCAGGCGTTTTGAAATACTTACACCAAGAACCGTAGTGGCCGTTGGTAAAAACAAATTAAAAAATGCTGCAAGAAAAATGTCCCTTCCTTTTATAACAAAACATAATCAAGGAGGCAAAGGATTAGGTGTAAGGCTCTTTAATGACTTAGAAAATTTTGATGACTATGTTAATGGCCCTGAATTTGTGAATGATCCAAACGGAATAAATTTGCTCCAAGAATATATTGAGCCCAAAGAAAATTATATAACCCGTGTAGAAATTGTTGGAGGTCAATTTGTTTTAGCTATGCATTCAAGTACAGAAGGTGGTTTTGAGCTTTGCCCAGCAGAGGATTGTGATGAAGCCACTGATATATTTTGTCCTACTGATAAAAATGGAAGGTTCTCTCCTGCATTGGAAATAAGCCCAAATGATGATCTCATATTACAATATATTAAACTTATGGAGGCAAATGCAATAGATGTAGCTGGTATTGAATTTGTAGAGAGCTCAGATGGTTTGCGATACACTTATGACATAAATACTACAACAAACTATAATACAGATGTAGAATCACAACTCGGAATTCGAGGAATGGCTTCTGTAGTGGATCTAGCCTCTAAATTACTTGCTATTGACTATCCAGAATTATCAATGTGTTAAAGTTTCATGTTACCAATCGAAAAAGTGAGATAATAGTCTTTTCATTTTTATAAGATCATTTCATGAATAGTCCTCATAATAAAATTTCTGAAGGCTGTTTAATTTTTTCCTCAAAAAATAGGTTCTTGCCTATTAGTTACTAATTTTTAGCACAAAAACTGAATCAAGGGTTCTCATAATCAGAGAATAATCATTCTTTTAAACAAAATTGATTCCTTTGTAATTATTTAAAAGCAGAATAAGAAGACAACTTAGAGCCAAGCTTGGTTCTATCTAAATTATTAAAGTGAAATTGCTAATCCTAAATCGTCGCGAAGTACGAAACCTTTTACCCATGCGAACCTGCATGGATATACTGTCCAAAACTTTTCAAGCATATTCAAAGGGTACCTCAGTTCAACCACTTAGGACTATGATGAAACTGAAGAATGAAAATATACTAGGATCTATGCCCGCCTATGAAGGCAATTCTAATGCTCTTGCTGTAAAGCTGATTTCTATATTTCATAATGAAGCCAAAACAAACTTCGATTCACACCAAGGACTAGTAGTTCTTTTCTCCGCAAAGCATGGTAATCCACTTGCTATAATGGATGCTATCGAAATTACCGCTCTTCGAACAGCTGCGGCAAGTGGGGTGGCTACTGAGCTCTTAGCTAATCACGAAACTAATACACTTGCTATTCTTGGCTCTGGAGTCCAAGCAAGATCTCATTTTTTGGCTATGAATGAAGCCAGGCCAATTAGTTCAGTATATATATGGAGCAGGTCTTTAGAAAACGCTAACATACTAGCAAAAGAATTATCAGATGCTAGTTCTATTGAAATAAATGTATCAAAAACAGCTGAACTAGCCGTTAAAAATGCCAATCTTATCTGTACAGTGACAGCCACTAGGAAACCCATTTTGAAGGGGGAATGGCTTACGCCCGGATCTCATCTTAATGCTGTTGGGTCAAGCTCCTCCACAACACGAGAGATTGATTCTGAGGCTGTAGTGAAATCAAAAATGTTTGTTGATAGCCGTGAATCAGCCTTAAATGAAGCCGGTGAGTTTATAATTCCCGCCTCTGAAGGATTGATTAATGAAACTCACATTTTAGGAGAACTTGGCGAAGTTCTTGAAGGAGAGGTTAGCGGACGGATACATCAAGATGAAATCACTCTTTTCAAATCCCTTGGAATGGCAGTGGAAGATGTTGCGACCGCTCAACACATTTACAATACAGCACTAAAAAAGGATAAAGGCGTCTGGATAGATATATAATCTGACTGTTCACACTTATAAAAACAGTGCTTAAACCTTATTCTTCTCTTTATTAACTATAGATGTAACCATCCAGTTATTCAGTAAAAATAGAACAGCTAAAACTATTCCCCATTGCACAATGCAGGTCATAACACTATAGGGTGAAAAGGGGTTATACCAATCCTGTGGGGCGTATATAGTAGCAGAAAGTGATAGCCACCATAAAAACAAAGTTGCTCCTAGCGTTGGAACGATAAAAGTGACAGTTTTATCCCACCATTGACCTAAATCCCAATCATCTTTATTATCCAAAATTTCTTTTATCCTTAAATCAGAAATTCCTCTATAAAGCACAGCTATGGCTATAAAAACTCCAGATATCATAAGGGCAATACCCCAAACAAAGTCTTGATTTCCAAAAAATTCAAGATTCCGTGCTGATAGCATTCCAAATAAATAACATATAGGTATTAAAAATAAAATCGCCTTTTTTCGTTTTAGACCAAGATCAACAAGGTTTCGACATGCCAATTCTATCATTGAAATAAGGGAAGATAGCCCGGCAAAAGAAAGGCCAAGAAAGAAAAGGATTGACAACGGTTTGCCAAAAGTCATTTTTGCGAAAAGTTGAGGCATCCATATGAAAGTAAGACCAGTTGCAGCCGGCCCACTTTGTTTCATAATACTAAGTATTTCTGAATTTATTTTTCCTTCCATACCAAGGATTGAAAACACTGTTCCAAAAATCATCAGTGCAGCAAGTAAAGAAACTAAATTATTCCCTATAGCTGTGGCAAAAGCGTTTTTCACTATACCGTAGCGTCGTCTAATGTAAATGGCATAGGTGAGAAAAAGACCCCAGCCCGCTCCTGTATCCCAAGCATTTTGGGTTAATGCCTCAAGCCATAGTTTTGGATTCTTAAGTTGGGCCCACT
>JBJKZS010000122.1:0-16541 GCA_045569115.1 Fidelibacterota bacterium
CTTACTAGGTATTGAATTTTTTCAATGCTATCTGGTTCTAAATATTGTTTAGAACTATAAGTTAGATTCCCAGCCCAATTCTTTATTTTTTTTATTCTATTTTTAGAACGAGACAGAATAACTCTAGGAAATAAAGTTGCTGTTGAGAGTAAAAAAGAGCTCTTTATAAAGTTCCTTCTTTTCATGAATTTCCGCCCAAAATTAAGTAAGTAAACATAAGTCCTTAATAGATATAAATAATTAATTCAGAGGAGTAACTATACCAAAACTCAATTCAGTTCCAAGGTCAGGCATATTTGTCCATATTGGAAAAATAATTTGAGCTGTTAATGAGACTGGGAAATTAGAATTAGAAATTTCAATTTTGTTGGCTAAAGATAGTCCATCAATATTACCTGTAAAGTTAAAGTAAAATATTTCTGGATAAATATGAAGTAGGAATGAATCAGAAAACTGGATATTATTAATATTTAAAGTGAAGTCAACAAAATGTCCATCATCAGTCCTCTCTCCTATACCTTCATTATACCAGTATTTTCCAAAAGCAGAAATGTTATTTGATATATCATAACCAGTTGCAATCTCTAAGGCAAGATAACGCACAACTTCATGGACATTGGCATCAGGTACATCATAATTTTGAAAAAAGAATGACCAGTCTACACCCAGGTTTGTCTTAAAGCGATCATCAAAAATTTGCCACCTGAACCAATTTTCTATAAACCAGGGATTTCCAGAAAAATCAAGGCCTGTTTCAGGTGTAAATGTTAATCTACCTTTTGTTATGGATACGCTGTTAATTAATGCGGGCTCACCTAATGTAAATGAGGGTACAGGAGCAACCCCATTATTTGAGATACTCAAGGAACCAGAAATAATAAAATCATTGTCGTCACTCTTGTTTTCTTCCGCAATAAGACAACTCATTATTAAAATAAAAAATAAATTTAAAAACCTACTTGTCATAGTTTTAATTAATCCTTTCCCCTAAATCTTAAGTCGGAAGATACTTACGCAAATTCTTTAAAAAAATAAGGATTGTTCTTTTGTAATCGGATTAAAGTTCATATACTTTTCTACTTAGGTTAACCAAAAAATAAATTTACTAAAAAACCATATGAATATTTTCGTTCGTTCACTTTTTCTCCTTCAATTATCTATAGTCTGCATTTATGGGAAAAATTCCTCGCCAAATATTATTGTGATTTTTGGAGATGATATAGGCTATGGAGATGTAGGGGTATTTGGGAATCCTACAATTAAAACACCAAATCTAGATAGAATGGCTTATGAAGGGCAAAAATGGACGAACTTCTATTCAGCTGCAAGTGTTTGTACACCAAGTCGGGCGGGTTTATTAACTGGTCGCTTACCAATTCGAAGTGGAATGATGAGTTCAAAAATACGAGTTTTGTTCCCCGAGTCCTGGAGTGGTCTACAGCAAAGTGAGATCACAATCGCTGAATTAGTCAAACAAAAAAAATATGCTACCATGCATGTTGGGAAATGGCATCTAGGACATCTACCTGATTATCTCCCAACTAAACAAGGATTTGATTCATATTATGGAATTCCTTATTCCAACGACATGGATGCAACTCAACCCAAGGAAAAACGGAAATGGGCTTTGTACAATCCTGATAGAATAGATTATTGGGATGTTCCTTTGATGCGCAATGAAAAAATTATTGAACGACCAGCAAATCAATATACAATAACAAAACGTTATACTGAAGAAGCTGTCAAATTCATCGAAAAAAATAAAGATCGGCCTTTCTTTCTCTACTTTGCACATACAATGACGCACGTACCATTATTTCGTTCAGAAAAGTTTGTTGATATAAGTCTTGCTGGAATTTATGGTGATGTCATGGAAGAAGTTGATTGGTCCGTAGGCCAAGTATTAGAAACAGTCCGGAATAATAATCTTTCAGAGAGAACTCTCGTGATTTTTACATCTGATAATGGACCCTGGCTTACTTTTGATACACATGGTGGATCAGCCGGTCCTTTGAAAGAAGGTAAGGGATCAACTTGGGAAGGTGGAATGCGGGAGCCAACAATTATGTGGTGGCCTGGCACTATCCCAGCTGGTACAACTCAAGCAGGTATGGGATCAACTTTAGACTTAATGGCTACAGTTGCATCAATTACCAATACTAAAATTCCCAAAGATCGAAAGATGGATAGTTATGATCTTAGTTTGGCTATGAGCATGAAGGCTGATAGCCCACGAAATGAAATGTTTTTCTGGAGGGGCACAAAGTTATTTGCCGCACGTTCAGGAAATTATAAAGCTCATTTTTATACAATGACAGGCTATAGAGATAGAGGCGAGACAAGGCTCAACACCCCTTTACTTTATCATCTAGGACATGATCCTAGCGAAAAATTTGATGTTTCTAGAGAAAACCCTGAAATTGTAACTAAAATTCAGGAAATGGCAAATCAACATGTTTTAGATATTGAGGAAGTAGAAAACCAGCTAGAAAAAATTGGAGAGCGAGATTAATTATGAGTTTATTAATGGAGATAAAATGATTGTACTGAATGAAATAAAAAAGTTTGATATTATTACAATTTTTAGAGGGTTATTTATTATTTACATAGGTTTATATCCGCCCTGTCTATTAAGCAAAAAGAATGAACCTTTAGATTATGAAACAAAAAACTGGGAAAAACTTTTTGAAAATAGCATGTTTGAAAAGAACACATTAAATAATTGGGAAGTCAATGGGAAAGCATTTGAACAGGGCCCAACAAAAGATAGAGTAATTCAAAAAACTGATGGTACAGGTTCTGTAAAAAAAGGACTTTCATTAAATCTAATTGATAGACCTGAACTTTATAGACAACCCAATTTTTCTGGGATTCAAGATTCTCCTTTTGCCAATTCTTTCCATCCTGATTTGACTGTCAGAGCAAAAGGAAGTCTTACTTCTATTCCTTTTCAAATTGAACATGATTATATCGTATTTAAAATGGCTAGTGGAATTCCAACCTATCCAGGACTTATGGCCGTTAATTTAATCGTAAACGATAAAATTGTTCGACAAGCTTTTCCTGAATATGAAAAAATAAACCTTTGGAATAGGGGTACAAGAAATAATCCTATTTTTGATAGATACGATGCAGACAACTATACACTTCCTCTTGAAATATATATTTTTGATGTAAAAGATCTCAAGAATCAAAAAGCACAAATACAAATTTATGATGAAATGGATTTATTCGACGGCTGGATTGTTGCTGGAAGTTTTGCCGGAACAAACCAAAATTTTTCCGGGAAAAAAATTGATGGTACAAAACCTGCTGTGCAAAAAGTATCAGGAAAAAAATCATTTATTGCAGAAAAAAAATACTTGAATATTCCCGCTAATGGAGCTTCAGCTGTTGATGTAGTAACACTAAAAGTTAAAGGAAAAGTAGTTCAGGAAATTTGTATGTCCGCGACAGATGAACAAAATGCAGAGTTCTGGCAATTTATTGATCTGTCCATTTGGGATGGGGAAAAGGTTGAACTTTCTTTAGAGGGTTGGGGCACTTCGCCAAATCCATTAGCCGATATATCACTGAATGAACAGATTAAAGGAATTGATAATTCCTTTAATGAAGATTTGCGCCCACAATTTCATTTAACTCCAATTCAAGGATGGAATAATGATGTTAATGGAACAGTGTATTATGATGGAGAATACCATCTTTTCTATCAATATGACCCCAGCCGTGGAGGAAAGATTGGCAGCAATATGCACTGGGGACATGCTGTTAGCAGAGATCTAATTCATTGGGAACACTTGCCTATAGCTTTAGGAGTTACCCCGCTAAGAGGTCAAAACTATTCAGGATCTGCCATTGTCGACAATAATAATGATGCGGGTCTACAAGTAGGCGATGAAAAGACCATGATTGCTTTCTATACCCGTAGGATGAAATATCTCTGGGAAATACATGATTTTGATGTAGATAGTAGTCACCAGGCAATTGCTTACAGCAACGATCGAGGACGAACCTGGACTCATATAGATGAACCCGCTGTAAAAGGCATTACAGGTAAGAATCGAGATCCGAAAGTATTTTGGCATGATGAAACAAAAAAATGGATAATGGTATTTTATATAAGAGATGGCTTCCATTTTTATTCTTCTTCGAATCTAAAAAATTGGGAATATGAAAGTCATGTCTCAGGCTATCATGAATGTCCTGATTTTTTCCGTCTTAACGTTGATGGGAATCCAAATAAAAAGAAATGGGTATTACTAGGAGGCTCAGGAGATTATGCGATTGGAGACTTCGATGGTCACCAGTTTACACCTGATCATAATGGTACATTTAAAAACGTGGCTGGTCCTGTATATGCTACACAATCCTTTACTAATTCACCTGATAGTGAACAACGTCGTATTAATATTGCATGGTTTCGCACCGATTGGGGCTATAAAAAGGCTAATGAAATTCCCGATTGGAAAGATAAAGGATTACCTTTCCGGCAAGCCTTTTCCTTTCCCCTTGAATTAACATTGGCTACAACTGAAGATGGAGTAAGAGTCCTTACCAATCCTGTTAAAGAAATAACCGCTCTGCAAGGAGAAAAAAGAACTTATAGATCAAAAAATATTTCAAAGAAGAATTTTAAAATAAATGACGTTGATTGGGAACTAGCTGAGATAAACTGTACAATAAAATTAAATGGTGCAAAAAAATTGACAATGAAAGTTAGAGGAAAAGAAATTCCCTATGACCTAGAAACTAATAAAGTCAGTCCAAATCAAAGATATGAAAAAATATTAGCGACTCCAATCGATGACAAAATAAACCTTCGCATTCTGGTTGATCGCACTATTATGGATGTTTTTTACAACAATGGGCAAGCTGTACATATGATGAATGCAAAATATGATATGGATAGACCCTTATTCGAATGTTTTGCCGATGGCGGAAAAACAAAGATTTCAAATGTTAAAGTTGTTAAATTAAATTCAATTTGGGGTAACTAATACACAAGCAGTATAAAACAGGAGATCATTATGAAGAAACTTTTTAGCTTTATGGTAATCGCAGTTCTTGCAATGCCACTGTTCTCTCAGTCGTTAGAGAGATCTTTCCAAATAAAAAATAAATATATAAACATACCCATTGACCATGCAGAACAACGGCAAAGAGTTCATTTTACACTAGATGGTGACGTTATTACTCTAAATGATATTCGAATAGCAAATCAGAATATAGACTACTGGGTTTTTCTAGATGTCTCTAATTTCAAAGGTAAAAAACTGACTTTTAATTTTTCCGAAAAGGTGTCCGGAATTGATAAAATTTATCAATCCAATAAATTTGTCGGAGAAGACAAAATATATGAAGAAAATCTCCGACCTCAAGTCCATTTTTCAACAAAAAGAGGTTGGACCAATGACCCCAACGGAATGGTTTATTACAAAGGCGAGTATCATCTATTCTACCAACATAATCCCTATGAAATAATCTGGGGAAACATGACTTGGGGTCATGCGGTTAGCAAAGACCTTTTACACTGGGAAGAATTACCTTCCGCTATTCTACCGGATACAGGTCTTGGCACAATTTTCTCGGGCTCAGCCGTTATTGACCATAAAAATACTTCAGGCTTCAAAAAAGGGAAAGAGCCACCAATGGTTGCCTTCTTTACCCATGACATGTGGAATAAAAAACAGCAACAAAGTATTGCTTACAGTAATGACCGGGGTAGAACTTTTACTGTTTACGATAAAAATCCAGTAATTCCCGCGGAAAGAAGATTTGGGTCAGGCCATGAACGTGATCCTAAATTTTTCTGGTATGCTCCAGGAAAGCACTGGGTCATGATTTTACATGACGCGCTAGCTTACAGCATTTTTACTTCAAAGAATTTAAAAGATTGGGAATACCAGAGTTCAGTTGATGCAGGATTCTGGGAATGCCCTGAATTATTTGAGCTGGCTGTAGATGGAGATGACAAAAACAAGAAATGGGTTATGTATGGTGTTACGGGAACTTATTTAATCGGCTCTTTCGATGGAAAGAAATTTGTCCCTGAAACAGAAATGCTACGATACAATGCCGATGGGATGACAGCCGCTCAGACTTTTAATGACGAACCTAATGGTAGACGTCTTCAAATAGGCTGGGCTCGTGCAGTATTTCCTGATTCACCATTCCGCCACACTTTTACATTTGTACAAGAATACAAATTGAAAACTACAAGGAATGGGGTTCGCCTATTTATTAATCCAATAAAAGAAATTGAGAAATTGCATAAACCTGGCAAATCACACTCTTTTAAAAATCAACATATTGGATATGAAATAAATGACGAACTTTCCAAGATAAAGTCTCCATTTTTACATATTAAAGCAAAATTTGAAATTGAAAATGCTCATCATTTTGGTATAGATATCAATGGATACAAAATTGGTTATAATGTTCCCCGAAATCACGTAGTTATTCGGAGAAATAATGGGGGAAATTCTCAAAATAGCTATGATACTATCCGTCCTTTCCTACCTTTGCAGAATAAGCAACTTGATCTTGAAATCATTGTTGATAATACGACTGTAGAAGTCTATGCAAATGGAGGAATCTTATATTGGTTTTATAATAATCTTGAAGGAGATCCAGATACTTTCCAACTTTCTTTATTCAATAATAAAAGTGGCTTAAATGAAGATCCAAAAACTCTGGTAAAGAGTCTTGAAATTCATGAATTAAAGTCAATCTGGAAAAAATAAAAGAGTTTATTTTTATAAACCTGATATTAGATAATTAATGTGAAACTAAGATAGAGGTTAATCGATTTTTTGATTAATCTCTATCCAGTTTCCTTCAGGATCCTGAAGATAAATCTGCTTTGCGCCCCCATCAGCTCTAATCTGATATTTTTCATTTTTTCCTGACCAATCACCAAAGGGAACTTTCATCTTTTGTAAATGGCGCATAAAAGCATCCATGTCTTTCACAGTAAAAGCAATATGATAAACTTTGGGTGAAGCCTTGGCTTGACTTTTATTTAGGATAAGATGCATCTCCGCACCCTCTTCATTCTTTAACCATCTTTTTGGGGGATTCATGCCCGCACCAGCTGGTATTTCTTGAAATCCAAAAATATCACGGTAAAAATCACCCATTTTTTCCAAGTTTTTTACTGGATATGCCTGATGGTCAAAAGATAGATCCATACCAATTGAGCTTTGAGCAAAAACTATTGTAGAACAAAACAATATCGAAAAAAATAACTTCTTACTTATCATTCCTATTGCCTCCTTTTAATCAAGTGCAGCATCGCTATTAGTTTGAAGGAAGCCGATTAGATCAATAACTTCTCTGTCAGTTAAAAAATCAAGCATTCCTTCAGGCATCATGGAAACTGTTTGTACTTCTTTTGATTGAATATCTGATTTGCTAATTATTACTTGATCCTGACCAACAATTCGAAGGGTAAGAGTTCTATCACTTTCTGAAATTATGTTTCCAGCATAAGTTCTACCATCTCTTGTGGTAACCAGAACCATTCTATAGTCATCCTGAAGATCCGAATTAGGATCAACAATATTATTCAGAAGATATTCAATGTTTGTTCTATTGGACCCTGTTAAATCTGGTCCAATCTTACCACCCTCTCCATACATAACATGGCAAGCGCCACAGAGTCCATCATAAGTAGTTTTTCCCGCCTGAATATTTGCACTATTGATTGCGTCCGCTGACAACAAGTCACTATATTTTTCATATGAAGCTATTTTTTCATTAGAGACTTTGGAAATTTGACCCCAGGTTTCAAGGAATCCACTACCGACAACTCTGTGCAATTGACGTGCAACATAAGCTGGTACATCACGCTTTGGAACCATTCCATCTCTGATAGCACGTGTGAGACGCCAGCCATAGGATGAACGAGAAGCTAATGTTTGAACAATTTCTAATTTTTCCATTGAAGAAAACTCGTTATAACGTTCGATTAACTTCCAAGCCAGATCTCTTTCACTTCTCCATGAAGCATCAATCTGGATTGAAGAAAGAGCTCGTATTGCATCAATCCTTAATTCCGGTTCATCAATAAGCTCTGGAAGAACACCTTCAAGCTCCTGCCTTCTCTGATTGGCAAGACTGTTTAAAGCTTCACGTCTCTTTTCTACCGATTCATTTTTATCTTTCAAATTTGCAAGAGCTTCATTAATTGCTTTAATACTACCAAATTTCCTGTCAATGGCTTGAGCTGATTTAGCCAGTACAGGATCTGACTCTAGACCTAGAAGGGCAGCCCGCCAATTATCAGGAGCTTTAACATCGAAAAGTCCTTCCAATCCTGAAAGCATGCCTTTCATCAAATTTTCTGAAGCAGGATTTGATATATTTAAAGAAGATACCAATAATTCAAGCTGGCTAGCATCTGACAGTCGCCATGCAATATATTCCGTTAACATAGGAATCTTACTAACTTTGGCAAGATCAAGCGCTCTTTCGGGATTATGTGGAACCATAGGTTCGATCGCAAACCAAATCATATGAGGAATATTATGATCAGTTTTATCTTCTTCATGTTTAATTAATTCTTCAGAAATCTCCCATCTATCATCTAAAGTCATTCTTTGAAGAGACCCAGCAAGATAAAGCCTAACTACCGGGGAATCATCCTTTTCAGCCATAGAAGCAAATTTTTCTAATGCTGATTTGCTTAGATTTTTGTCTTCACTAAGCAATTGAATGGTCCAGGCTCTTATATACTCATCTTTATCATCTAACAAACTAAGTAAATATTCATTTGTAAATATACCTGACACATGACCAGTCCATAATGCTCTAAGACGATAATCTGAGTTGGTATGTGTATTAACCATATTTTTTATCAGATTAATAGCATCACCATTAATCTTACCTTTAGAAGCTCTATGTTGAAGTACGATTCTAGCACGACGGGCATGCCATGAACTTTTGTTTTCCTGAAGCCTAACAAGCTCGAGGTCAGATAATAATCGTACATCTTCATATCGTCCATCCCATTCCTTCGCTAGACTTGTCTCAGGAGAAATACGGAAAATTCTGCCTGTATCTTTATGAACTACATCATTTCCACAAATATCCGCATCATGCCAATCTAAAACGTATAATGAACCATCTGGACCTAACTCCATACTAAAACCTATCCATTGTGCATTATTAGCCATCATGAAATCATCACCATGATGCGCTACAAATCCGGATCCTTTAGACTCAAGCACATCTGAGAGCACAGCATGTTCATGAATATTTGCCATAAATAATCGACCTTGTTGTTCTTCTGGAAAAGCATCAGACAAATAGACTCTAGCACCACCATGAGCAGATCGGTGTCTATGATTAACAATAGTTCTAATATCACTGTAAACATATGGATTGAAATGTTTACCTCCCTGACGATGAAAAATTCCGCCTGGAACTACGTGAAAAAGGTGAGGGATAACACAAGCACTTATAAAAAGTTGACCTTTTGCATCATAGTCAATACCCCATGGGTTGCTGAAACCATGAGCTACGACTTCAAATTCTTTTTTTGTTGGATGATATCTCCAAACACCTCCGTTTATATCAACACCATCAGCATCAAGTAAATCAGCTGGGAATTCATCTTTATGTCCATAAAGTTTGGTGTCAGGATTAGGCTTCCTGATTACAGAAGGAGTAGCGAAACCTTCTAAACCATATATCCAACCATCGGGACCCCAATGAAGACTGTTAATTGTTTCATGCCTATCACGAATTCCCCATCCAGTTAAAAGTATTTCAACATCATCCATTTCACCAACATCATCTTGATCCTTATCTGGAACAAATAAAAGATGAGGGGGAGCACCAAGGAATAGACCGTCAAAGCCTACCGCAATTGCGGAAGGAAATGGAATGCCTTCCAAATAAACTTTAATGTCATCTGCTTTGCCATCCCCATTCGTGTCTTCCAGAATTAGAATTCTACTATTTCCATCATTTGCAAATCCTGTTCTCCTTGTTTCATAATCTCGGTTTTCTGCAATCCAGAGTCGACCCTTATCATCCCAACAAAAGGCCATAGGTTGTGTAATCATTGGTTCTGAAGCCCAAGCATTTACATTATAGCCATCTTTGATGGTCATATTATCAACAGCTTCCTGTGGATTTAGAAATTTTTCCTTCTTTCCTTCTTCTTGGGCAATATCCCAAAGAACCCACGTGGCCCTTTCTCCACCATAATCAACATATTCTTCCATAAGTTGTTTATCATTCAATTCTCCAGTATAAACAATGAACCGATGTCGAATGATCTCCATAGAACCTTTAGGTATATTCCAATCACCAAGGATTGCTCGGGAAGGGCCTACTCCCATGTTTCCATCTATTCTCCAAGGTTGAGGAAATCCTCCATTTGTAGGATGGTCAAATATTGCTATATGTCCCCATTTATCCATACCCTTGATTTCCATACCAACATCAACCCAGGGAGCACGTTTGCCTTCACCAGCAGTATTCTTATTTCGAGCAGCATTTACTACTTCTCCTTTAATGCCTTTAAACCAAGGCATCCGCAAGAAAAGACCACCATATTCAAATTTTCCAATGGTAACATCAGTCTCTGCATCTCCAATCCATTCTAGATCTAGGATATATTTATCTTCTAATACACTCATGGTCCATTTTTGGGTTTCAACCATTATTGTTGAACCTTTTTCATCAAGCATATTATAAACTGTTTCCCAGATCACTTCTTCCCCATTTGATTTAATTAATCTGAGATCCTCTCTAATCCAATATTGTGTTGAATCTCCATACATATCCTTGGTAGGATGGTGGAAAAAGTCTCTTCCAATCTGAGTCTTTATTTCCTCTGTTTTATCCTTCTTATAAAACCACTCTTTCAATGTTTCTTCATCAGCACCTGTACCATTAACCCTTGTAAAACCCCAATAGAGTCCAGTCTGGTGTTTATGGTGACCAGGACTGTACTCGGTTAATATTCCTTTTCCATCTGGAGAAACAATTGGATGAATATAAGGTCGATGGTCCATACTGGCATTTTGGATAAGAATAGGATCTTCAGCATTATTCCTATAAATAGAAATTGAATTGTTATTTTCCAATTTTGCCGTAAGTGTCGGATTATCTAATTCACCATAGCTAGAGATATCATTTGTTTTTGATTCAATTGAGGGTGAAGTATTACAAGATATAAATAGTAGAAATGATATTAAAGAAAGAATGATTTTCATTATAACTCCTTAAAAAATTAGTCCCTTGCTGAAAGATCTTCAAAACTTTGAAGATATGCAATTATATTGATGACTTCATCATCAGATAAAAATTCTAACAATCCTTCTGGCATCATAGACATATTGGCAGTTTCCTTGTCCCAAATAATTGACTTTGGTATTGAAACTGGTTCCGCAACATTTGGAATCCTCAAAAGTACTTGGCGATCATTCTCGCCTTCTATTACTCCAGAATAAAACTGGCCATCTTCAGTTGAAATCATTGTCATTTTATAATTTTCCTTAACCACAGCACTTGGAGTAAGTATGTTCCCAAGCAAATAATCAATATCCCCTCTATTTGCTCCTGTTAGATCTGGGCCAACATTTCCTCCTTCACCATACATCATGTGACAAGAACCACATGTAGAAGTATAAAGCTCTTTTCCCTTATTCTTATTAGCCTTTCCTAGATTCTCAGGTGACAACAATTCTCTATATTTAACAAAAGATTTTTCAATATCTGGTGAGATACCTTCAACCGGCCCCCAAACTGCTAGGAATCTATTCCCTACAGTTCTAAGCAATAAACGGGCCAGATAAGTGGGAACATCTTTTTTAAGAATTTCTTCATTTTCAATTGCACTTAACAATATAGTCCCATAGTTAGGCCTAGCGGCTAAAACATGTAATATCTCTAATTTTTCATCTTGATTATAAGATGGGTAGTTTTCTAAAAGAAGATAAGCTAAATCCTCATCATTAAAATGTGCTACGGATCTAATTGTTTCAATTCTGAGTTGGTCATCATTAATTAGATTACTTATTTCATTTTTTAGTTCAGATCTTTTTTGCGTTGCTAAACCTTGGATTGCTTTTCTCTTATCATTAATTGGACTTTTCTTATCTTTCAAAAAATTAACCAATGTTTCTGCTGCTAATTTATCTCCAAACAAAATTGATATATCCAATGCAAGTTGAGCTTCCTTACCTTTTGACCCTCTTAATTTCTTGTATGTTGAGGACCAATTATCAGGCGTAGTGACTTCTGGATATCCCTCTAAGCCATCACGTATCCCTAGCAATAAGAGATTTCGATCTGTGGGATTATTATTAATTTCTTCAACAATGGGTTGAAGTTTGTTTTCAATAGTTAACCTTCTAGCAATATAACGTTTTATTTTTCTTATTTTTGATTGTGATGATAAAGCCATTGCCTTTGCTGGATCAGTAGATACAATAGGTTCTATAGCATACCAAAGTAAAAAAGGAATATTCGCATCAGAAGAATCAACGGCATGAGTTACAAGGTTAGAAGCAATATCCCAACGATCATTTATCTCTAATCTTTGCAATGCAGAGGCTAAATACATCCTTACAACTGGAGATTTTTCACTTTTACTCATTGAGACAAACTTTTCGATTATTGACTTTGGAACATTGAAATCTTCAGATACAAGCTGAATGGACCATGCCCTTACATATTCATCCTTATCTGATAAGTTTTTACTTAAAATTTCAAGATTTAGCTCATTTGAAACATGTAGAGACCATAGCGCCCTAAGTCGATAATCTGCATTCGCAGAAGAATTGAAAATTTCAAATAGTTTATCTTTAGCATTTTGATCTATTGAGCCTTTTGAAGCTCTATTTTGTAAAATTAAACGCGCTCTTCTAGCATGCCAAGAGCTGTTTTTTATTTGAAGATTTGCAAGATATAAATCATTAAAAGATTCTAAATCATCAAATCTACCTTCCCATAATTCTGCTTTTGATTCTTTAGGAACAATTCTAAAAACCCTGCCAGTATTTCGTGTTCTAACTGTATCTCCACAAATTTCAGCATCGTGCCAATCAAGCATATAAACGCCACCTTCAGGTCCGATCTCCGTGCTAAAACCAACAAACTGAGCATTGTTTGCTAATAAGAATTCTTCTCCATGTTCTCCAATATAACTTGAACCTTTTGGAACCAATTTATCTGTTAGAACAGCATGCTCATGGATATTCCCCATAAAAATTTGTCCTTGATATTCTTCAGGAAAAGCATCTGACTGATAAACTCTTGCTCCACCATGGGCAGAACGATGTCTATGATCCGCTATAGTCCTAATATCATCATATGCATTTTCATTAAAATGACTAGAAGCCTGCCTATGATATAAACCACCAGGAACTACATGCCAGAGATGTGGAATTACACAGGCAGTAGCAAATATTTGACCTTTAGAGTTGTAATCTAACCCCCATGGATTACTTGTGCCATGTGCTACCACTTCAAACCGATCTTTAACTGGATGATACCGCCAAACACCCGCATTAAAAGGGACAGGTTTATCAGCATATTCTATATTAGGATTTAATCTAAGAAAAGATTTATCAATATCTTTCCACCATTGATCATTTTCCTTTTTAATTCCAACAGCTTGTAAAGCTTTAGCATGAGCTTCTTCTAATGCAGAATATTGTTTGGATGCTTCAGCATCACCTGATATTTCACCTGATTCATATTGTTTTACTAAATCTGCGATTTTGATTTTTAAGTCTTTCATTAATGAATCATATTTTACTTGTTGCTCATCTGTTAGATTTAATTTTTTCTTGCCAAATTCATCTTTACCTGGGTACGGTTCGTTAAACTTAAAAACTTTACTTTTTCCTGCAGGTTTTCCAACCATTGAAGGAGTAAATACCCCTTGCAATCCATAAAGCCAACCATCTGGACCCCAATTAAAACTATTGATAGTTTCATGTAAATCCTGGTCTCCCCAACCAGTAAGTCTAATCTCTATGTCATCAACATCAGCTATATCATCTTTATTCCTATCAGGAATAAATAACAAATTAGGTGGTGCTCCAACCCATAAGCCATCAAATCCAACAGCAATAGCTGAAGGAAAGACCAGTCCCTCCACAAATACTTTTTTTGAGTCAGCTTTTCCGTCTAAATCCGTATCTTCCAAAATTAATATTCTACTTTCTTTTGTAACATGTATACCATTCCCACTACCAAACATGTCCATATTCTCAGCAATCCATAATCTACCTTTATCATCCCAACAAAATGCCATAGGTTGACGGATCATAGGCTCAGAAGCAAAAACATTTACTTGAAAATCCTCATTAACTGTCATTGCCTTAACAGCTTCATCCGGTTTTAAAAATTTTGCTTTTCTAGCTTCAGCTGAAGCTAATCCCCATTGAGCATAAGGAATAGCAGAACGCTCTCCGGAAGCTGTTGAATTTCTTTTTTTCCAAAATTCACCTTGAGCAAAATCAGACCACTGCTCTGTTAATCTTATATCATCGAAGTCATCTGTATATACAACCAGTTGATACTTTAAGCTTGCCGTTTCATTCTCTTTTATATCCCAACTACCCATCCTGGAAGGTGCTGGACCAACACCAAATTCATTATCAACCCTCCAAGGTTGAGGATGATTAATATTTTCTCCATGATCAAAAATTGCAACATGAACCATATCATCCCTATCATTAAGTTGCATACCTATATCCAACCACACAGCACGTTTACCTTCTGCAGCTTGATTTTTATTTCTTACCCCATTAATAACTTCCGTATTAACATCCTCTTTCCAAGGCATTCTCAAAAATAATGGACTATATTCATGTTCCTCAATGGTAATATCTTTTGAAGCCAAACCTTCCCATTCTAAATCAATAAAATAAGAATTGTCATTATTTCTAAGCGTCCATGTAAGCGTTTCAGTTATAAGAGTTTCTCCATATTCATCAAGTAAGTCATAAACCGTTCTCCACTTGACACTTTTATCAGATTTTGAGGATTTTGGCCTTAGAACAATGAGGCTTTTTCTTTTCCAATAATCAGTTGAGTCACCGTAAAAATTCTTTGTTGGATGATGAAAATAATCTCTACCCTGTTGTGGATCTATACCAAATACAACTAGGGATGAATCGCGATTTTTTTCTAGAACTTGATACTTTAACCATGCATCACTTTCAGACAATTCTCCTAATTCAACTTTTTTATAAAGTGCATTTACCTGAAGAGTAAAGTCTTGTTTGATTGATTGATGTTTTTTTTCTTGGTCTTCTGTCAAGTTTCGTTTTTCTATTATTCCTTTAAAACCCCAATAGAGCCCAGTCTGATGCTTATGATGAGATGGGCTATATTCAGTAATTGTACCATTACCATCAGGGGAAATTAAAGGGTGAATGTATGGTCGGAAATTAATACCAGCATTTTGTGTTAAAATGGGTCCTTCTGACCCTTTCCTGTAAACATTAATAGAATTACCATCATCATTGATTTTAGCAATCAGGTCTGGAACCTGACCCGATTCAGGCATGGATACCCCAGGTTTAACATCAATAGAATTAGTTGAATTGCAACTTCCAATAATAAATGCTAGAGTAATAGTGGTAAAAAGTTGAAAAAATTTCTTTGAATAAGATTTCATTTATTCTCCTAAAGTAAATGAGGGTAAATGAACAATCTCACCCCCCACTTTTGTTGACTCATGAGCACAAAGTCCTACACACGTCCAATTAGCACTTGTTTCCGCATTGGGCCAAGGATCTCGATCCTGAATTAATGCAGAGATAAATTCGTTGGCCATATGTGGATGAGAACCACCATGCCCACCACCTTGAACAAAAGAAAGATGGTCAGCGTCATGTATTGCCCCCGTAAAAGGCCTGATCTCTTCGGGAAGAAGGTGAGCAAAATCTGGGACTTTTATCACCCCAGGAATTTCTGGCTCTGGGTTTTTTTGCCGTATGAATTATATGATCTCCGCCTTCAACAAGAGACCATTCAAATGATTTCTTCGTGCCATAAACATCAAAAGATTCCCGATACTGTCGTGCCGTATCAAACAAAAACCGCCAAATATGGGCAGCAATATCAGAATCCTTTATTTTTATATGGCAAGACTCGATGGCGTAAGAGTTGCCTGATTTCTGGGCAATTGATTCATTGATTTTCCCTGAACCAAAGCATGATACATACTCAGCACGTCCTTTTACTAAACCCAAAACGGGAGACACAACATGTGTTGCGTAATGCATTGGAATCATCTCTTCCCAATATGAAGGCCATCCCTCCATATCCTGTGGATGAGATGCTGACATATATTGAATATCCCCTAATTCACCCTTCAGATACATCTCTTTAATAAATAAGAATTCTCGACTATACACTACGGTCTCAGCCATCATATACTTTAGACCCGTCTCCTTAACCAAACCTACGATCTCTTCACATTCTTCTTTTGTAGTGGCCATAGGTACGGTACACATCACATGCTTGCCAGCCTTAAGAGCTGCAATGGACATCCAACCATGATCTGG
>JBJKZS010000123.1:0-44893 GCA_045569115.1 Fidelibacterota bacterium
ATAGCAAAACTTTCAAGGGATCAAAAAAAGATTCTAATGAATCGTTGGATTATTCTTTCTACTCTTGTTATTGCAATATCTTTTCTTTTTCCCGGAGGTAAGGCCTTAGAGTATAATTATGAACTTGGTGATATAACTAGGAATGAAATTGTAGCTGAATTCAATTTTCCTATTCTAAAAGAAGATAATCAGCTCCAAAATGATCTAATAGAAGCTGAAAGAAAAGAACCATATAGGTTTGAACGTCGAAACGACCTCGTCATTCAACAATTAAAGAAAGTAGAAGAGTTTATTTTAATTATATCAAATCTGTCTAAGGCTAGTTTTGACTATCAGGAAACACTACAATTACTTTGGGAAAAACGTTACGGTGAAGAAGAAGAGAAAATTAAAACTAGAGCTGTAACTGACAGTGCAGCTTTAGCAACGCTTCAAAAAGAATTTGAAGAAAATTATCCTTTTAAAATCACAGATTTAGAATGGCAAAAATTCATTGCTCTTAAGGATGAAAATGGGACTAAAATCAACCTGGATTCCCTCTCTATCACATTATTGAATATTAGTAAGAATCAATGGTCCATCGGAATTTTTGATATTCCAAGATCTGATATAAGAAGTGATGAAATTGCCGTTGCCTCAGCTGATCTAACGGAAATTATGGCAAAAGAAAACTTGCTTGATTTAGAAGAAGCATGGACTAATGCAAAAAAAGAGATTACGGATGCCTATGCTGAAAACGATTTAATATTAAATATTGGCTATAAGATCATTGTAGAAGTCCTGAAACCAAATATTATTTTCAATAGGGATTTTACAGAAGATAGACAAGCAACAGCTACATCAAGAGTCCCTCGCTATCAAGGTATTGTTATGGAAAATGAAAGGATTGTTGATGGAAACACTCGTATTACTAATGAAACACTTCTCAAACTTCAATCTTACCTTCATGCAATAGAACAGCAAGAAAGAACTGAGAAAGGTTTTGCCGCAACTCTTCCTTGGTTTGGTCGCTTTATACTAGTATCAGTAATTCTATCATTTTTCTTTGCTGCTATGAGGACCTATAGACCAGAACTTTTTTATAGAAATAGTATACTTCTTCTTTTCAGTTCGCTTATTTTATTGATTGTTGGAATTTCTCATTTATTTGTTATAACCTTTGAATTTTCAGAATATTTAATTCCTTTTACAGTAGGAGCAATGGTTATTACCGTTCTTTTTGATAGCCGAATAGCAATGAATGCTTCTGTTACTATGGCAGCTTTAATTGCATTTATAATTGGTGGTAAACTTGATTTTGCAATTATCTCTCTCTTTACTAGTATGGCAGCTATTTATTCTGTACGTCAGCTAAGAACAAGAGCACAGCTTTTTACAGCTATTATATTTATAGTTGTAAGTGGCTCATTAGTATTGGTATCTATAGGAATTATCAAACGCCTACACTGGACAGATATAGGGAATGATTTATTATACATGCTTATTAGCGGCACACTTGCACCTTTCATAACATATGGTATAAGTGCTCTCTACGAGGTCACATTTGGTGTTACTTCAGACCTTACACTTCTTGAATTAACTGATTTCAACCATCCTCTTTTAAAAAAATTATCCCAAGAAGCGAATGGAACATTCAATCATTGTGTAGTAGTCGGGAATCTTGCTGAGTCATGTGCAAATGCAATCGGGGCAAACCCATTATTAGCAAGAGTTGGTGCATACTATCATGATATTGGAAAATTGACTAGACCTGAATACTTTGTTGAGAATCAATTTGGGGGTGATAATCCTCATGATAATCTTGCACCATCTTTATCTTCAACAATATTAATAGGTCATGTAAAAGATGGAATGAAATTAGCAAAAGAATTTAGACTACCTCCTGCTATTGCTGATTTTATCCATATGCATCATGGTACTTCGCGAATTGATTATTTTTTTTCAAAAGCCTTAGAGCAAAAAAATGGAGAACCTAGTTCTATACAAGAAGATGATTTTAAATACCCTGGACCAAAACCAAACACGAAAGAAACAGGATTATTGATGATTTGTGAAGCTGTGGAAGCAGCGGTAAGGTCTCTAAAAAATCCAACATTAACAAAAATTGAAGCAATGGCAGATAAAATTATTGAAAACCGATTGAAAAATGGTCAACTCGATGATTGCCCTTTAACTATGAGAGACCTTTCTAAAATCAAAGGTGATTCTCGAAGTCTTCATGGAATGATTCCTGTTTTCCGTGGTATCTATCACCTAAGAATTGAGTATCCTGATCAAGATAAACAGTCAGAAGACACAAAAACATAATGATCTCCATTGATGTAGAAATCATTGATAAATCTTTATCCATAGCACCTGATAAAGTCAAAAATTTAGCAAATAGTGTAATTTCTCAAAGTCAAATTCAAGAAGGAATGCTAACTATAATTTTTGTTCAAGAAGAACTATTGAGAGAAATGAAAAAAAATTTTTTAAAAGAAGACATCTATACTGACATCATTGCTTTTCAACTTAATGAAAAGAATGAAAGATTTGAAGGAGAAATTTATATTTCACCCATAATAGCATCTGAAAATGCAAAAAAATTTGGTCAAACGGTGTCTAATGAATTAGCTAGACTAATCTGTCATGGATGTCTTCACCTTTTAGGATATAAAGATGGAACTGAAAGTGAAAAACTCAATATGCGATCTGAAGAAGATCGTTTCCTTCAAAAGTTTTCTTTTGAGGAAATTTTGAATAAGTGATTATCGGCGAAATTTTCTTATTTCTTTTTCTGTTAATACTGTCATCTATTTTTTCCGGATCAGAAACGGCTTATTTTTCTCTAGATAAAAAACAACTCTCGTCTAAAGAATCAAACGAAGTAATATCACTTCTTCAAAATCCAAAACGCCTTCTTATAATTCTCCTTACTGGAAATACAATTGTAAATAGTGCTATGGCCATATTAGCAGCTCTTATTACTGCAGACATTGCTGATGCTTTGAACCTCAACCTTACGGTACTGATGATTGTAGAAACTTTAGTTGTTACTTTAACAATCCTTATCCTTAGTGAGATTACACCAAAAGTTATTGCTATAAGAAACTCAGCACTTTTTGCTAAAAAAGTGTCTGTTCCAATAAGAATTTTTATGTTCCTTCTTTACCCTATAGCCGTACCTATTTATAATATCACTAATATTATTTCTAAACTTTTACCTATCAAGCGCGAAGTTTTATTTGATTCTGAAGATGAATTGGTAGCCTTAGCAAATATAGGTGCAGAGAGTGGTTCTATTGAGCAGGAAGAAAGCGAAATGATAAAATCAGTATTTGAATACGGTGATACCGCTGTACGTGAAATTATGGTCCCTAGAATTGATGTTATTGGAATTAATATTAATGTTACCCTAAAAAGGGCAATTGAGATAATCAAAGAAACAAAATTTTCAAAATTTCCAATTTATGTTGACAATCTTGATTCTATTCAGGGAATACTTTATGCAAAAGATATTCTTCCTTTTATCAGCAATAAAACAGAGGATAATAATATTTCATCACTATGTCGAGACGCCTATTTTGTTCCAGAATCCAAACAGATTGATTCTCTCCTTAAGGATTTTCAAAAACGTAAAGATAATATTGCGATTGTAGTTGATGAGTATGGTGGAACAGCAGGATTAGTTACTGTCGAAGATATTGTAGAAGAGGTAGTTGGTGAGATTCGGGATGAATTTGATACAGAAACACCCATGGTAATTTCAACAGGAATAAATCGGTGGCTCGTAGATGCAAGAATACCAATCCATGATTTAGAGAATCAACTACCTGTTTCATTTGAAATAGATAGAGAGTTCGATACGCTTGGAGGATTTTTTTTCTCCCAGTTTGGAGATATTCCAACGGTTGGGACAAATGTAACATTAAGTGATTTTAGATTTCAGGTTAGAACAATGGAAGGGAATAGAATCCTAAAAATTGAGGTTTTTAGAGATCAAACTCAAAATGAAAAACTCTAAAAACTTTGAAAAGCTCGTTTCTATTGTTAAACAGCTAAGAAGTGAAGATGGTTGCCCATGGGATAAAAAGCAAACTCGGAATTCTTTAATGCCCTATTTCTTGGAAGAAGTTTATGAAGTTGTTGATAGTATTGACAATAATGATTTGACAACCTTACCTGAAGAGTTAGGGGATGTTTTATTCCATATCATATTACAAACTGAAGTTGCTGAAGAAACCGATGAATTTAATCTTGATCAGGTTCTTAATATGATTAATGAAAAACTAATTCGTCGTCACCCCCATGTCTTCGGAAATGGAAATGCTAAAACTCTTTCCCAGATCAAGCAAAATTGGGAAACTATAAAAGAAAAAGAAAAAATAAGAGAGTCGCGATTAGATGGCGTTCCAATAGCCCTTCCATCTCTTTTAAAAGCACAACGTGTACAACAGAAAGCTTCGTATGTCGGTTTTGACTGGAACAATAAAGAGGAAGTATGGGAAAAAGTTTTCGAAGAAATCCAAGAACTTAGGGAAGCTGAATCCCAGGATAATAAAGATTTAGTTGAAGAAGAGATGGGTGATTTATTTTTTACTCTTGTCAACTTATGTCGTTTTTTGGATATTTCTTCAGAAGATTCACTTAGAAAATCAATAAATAAATTCACAATGAGATTTAAATATCTAGAAAAGGTAATTAAACAGCAAAACAAAAAACTTGATGATGTAGATTTTTCTGAATTGAATGAAATCTGGGAGCAAGGGAAAAAAATACTTAAATAAAATTTGTAATCAAAAAAAATAAGGATCAATATAAAAAATTTCTAATTTTTACTAATCTTAAGGTAGACCTTTCTTGTTCTTGGACCATCAAATTCACACAGAAAAAGACCTTGCCATGTACCTAAGACAGGTAGCCCTTCTTCTATGAAAATAGTTTCGGAAGAACCAACCATACTTGTTTTAATATGACTGTCTGAATTCCCCTCATAATGACGAAAACTATTTTCTTTCGGAACCATTTTGGAAAATTGCGTTTTCATATCAACAACTACATCCGGATCAGCACTTTCATTAATTGTAAGACCACAGGTTGTATGCGGTACAAAAATAATTACTGTACCATTAACTATTCCACTAGCTTCTACTTGACTAGTAAGTCTATCAGTAATATCAACAAAGTCGACACGTTCAGAAGTTTTGACGGACAAAATAATCATCTATTCAAACCTTTAATCTTCATTAAAAATAAGTAGCAATTCCGAGTTGAATTCCAGCACGTCGAATTGCATTATCAGTAAAATCTTGCAACCAATTATATTGATATGAAATCTTTATTACACTATTATCAACAGGCCTAAAACTTGTTGCTAGGCTTATTCTTGATATTTCACTACCAATATTTTTTCCCGTTGATTCAAAAGATCCAACATTTAGATCAACATTCTCTAACCGAAGTGTTGCAATTAAACGTGAATTTTCAAATCCAAAAAGTATGCCGCGAAAATATTCCAAATTTATTTCTGAATAAAACCCCCATTGTTTATTGCCTGAAATTTCCCGCAATCCTTTGGGTATGTCTACATGTGCAATTGCTAACTCATTTCGCCAATGCATACGATTCATTTTGAGATCATAATCAATAGCAGTAATTTTAAGAAACCGTTCTTCATCTACATTTATTCCTTCGATTTTAAAACTATTATATGGACCGATATAGAATGAAAAACCTATCTCACCTAGCGATCGATTCTCCGCTTTAAACCTTCCAGTAACCGATGGTTTACCATTATTATCTTCTTCAAAAATCCTAGATGACTTACCTCCTGAGATAAGAGTTCCGCCTGTCTCATTTGAAATAATCCCTTCCCTCAGGCCATTAACGAAATATATCTCATAACCAATGCGATTGATGCTATTTAGGTATCGTTGTCCAAAGAAACCCAAACCAACCTCAGAAAGAGTGGAAGGAATAATCAAGGTTGAAACAAGTGGCCTATCGATAATATTATACTTTGGACTATCATGCTCTACATTGAATCTTCCTAAAGGTGCAAGAAGAATTCCAATTCTAAAATTGAGTATATGAGAGAAAGTCATATCAAAAACTGCTGTCTCTAAAGATATCTCCTCTGTTCCGTGCTCAAATTCTAATTCAGAAAGAAACCTGATATTTTCAGCAATCGCAGAATAGAGGAAAATATTGAATCGTCTTGCTTCAAAAGAAAGACCATCACTAATTCCATCTTCAACAAAATAATTAGAGTTAGCTTCAAAATAGCCCCCCAATGCTGAATTTGAGCCTAAGTTTAAGAGGAAGGGACGATCATATATCTGATGTGAAACAGAATCATTTTGAGCATATAATGAAAAAAATAAGGAAAAAGGTATCAAATATTGTAGCAATTCCTTCATTAGTCAATTTCTATGAAAAGATTGCCTGTTCCATCTTCATTTACTGGAAAAGATTTGAGATTAGTGCTTGCTGGACCTGTCAGTACTTCTCCTTCAAAATCAAACTGGCTTCCATGACAAGGACAATCTAGGGAATATTCAAATACAACTGGTTGGCAAGCTTTGTGGGTACATAGCAAAAGGAGTGCTTTGTATTCACTCTCCTCATTTTTGTGTATGACGATTGGTGGTTTCAACCCTCTCTTTACTATAACCGATGCTGATTCAATCAGCGCTTCTAAAGGAATTAAAAGACCGTCATTAGTTACAATTGGTTTAACTGTAGGTACATTGGAACATCCTAAAGTTGTAAGAGTGATACCTCCATACATAGTTGCGGCAGCTGAACAACAGGCAGTCCGCAAAAATTTTCTACGACTTGCCATTAGAGCGATTCCAAAAACTTGATCATCTGAAATTGAGCCTCTTGATTTAAATTCATAAAATTCCTTCTACTAGCATCACCCTCTCCTCCATGGAAAAGGATTACCTCTTTCAAATCTGATGTTCGACCATCGTGGAGATAATATGGAATCCCACCAATTGTATCCTTTATGAGACCTAATCCCCATAATGGTGTCGTACGCCATTCCCTGCCATTTGCCTCCCCTTCAGGATAATTATCGGCCAATTCATTTCCCATATCATGAAGTAAAAGATCTGTATAAGGTCTAAAACTCTTATGAGAAAGAGCATCAATATCAGATTTTCCTGTCATCAGTTGGGGTACATGACAATTATTACAGCCAATTTCATTAAAAATAGCTTTTCCCGCTTTAACATCTGGGTTTTTTTGATCTCTAGGAATAGGAGGCTTTAGGGTTTTTAAATAAAATGTAACATTTGCAATTGTTGCCGAACTTACCTCTGGGTCAGCTACACCATCCCCACTAAACTGCCCAGCTAATGGGTTATGTAGATCTGACATAAAAAAATTGGATGTTATGCCCATGTCCTCAATATAAGCAACAGCAGTTTGATGAAGTAAATTTATCGTAGTTGCTTTCCTACCAAAGCGACCGATATAATATTTGTTTTCTTTAGTAACATGATGAGGGCTTGAGACAAAAAAGTTTGGGGGCAAAACATAATTTGGTCTACCACTTATTCCATCATTATTCTCATCATTAGGATCAGATAGAGAAATTAAAGTTGAATCAGGAACTGCCTCAAGAAAACCAATACCAGCAACAATAGGAGCACTTCTTACACTTAAGCCAGTAACATTAGGAGGCAAGGTTTCAGCAGGATAGCCGGGTATAGATCTATCTTGAAGTTGAGGACCACCTTGATCTTTCATATAGTTAAATTGACCATCAACCTCCTCTTTACCAAATCTAGTTAGATTTGTGGAAGGATGACCTTTCCCATCTCCAGTGTGACAGCTACTGCAGGATGACATATTAAAAATGGGACCTAGTCCTGAATTTTTAGTGAAGACTTCACCAAAGGCCTCATCTCCAGCTACGAATGTCGATTTCTGAGGAATTGATAATTCCTCAATTGGCCCATCAAGTAGAAAAGTGGGATCTATCTCATCAGGGAAAAAAGGCTCGCATCCTACTAAAATTAAATAGAACGAAAAAACACTAATAAATTTGTGCGACATATGATCTTTAAACTATTATCCAAGACCAACATCAAGAGTCATCATTATTGTAAAACCAACCATAGTACCTATAGTTGCAAGATCCGTATTTCCTCCATATTGTGATTCCGGAATAACTTCTTCCACAACAACAAAAATCATAGCACCAGCAGCGAAAGCTAGAGCATATGGAAGAATTGCCTGAGATTGAGTAACAATTAATACCCCAATTACCGCTGCTATAGGCTCCACAATAGCCGATAGTTGACCATACCAAAAGCTCTTAAATCGAGAAACTCCCATTCTTCTTAGAGGCATAGCAACTGCAAAACCCTCTGGAAAATTTTGAATACCAATTCCTATTGCCAAAGCCATGGCCCCAACAAGTGTCGCTGTTGGAAGATCCGCTCCTAAAGCACCAAAAGCAACACCTACAGCCAAACCTTCTGGTGCATTGTGAAGAGTAATAGCAAGAACAACCAATGTAGTCCTATGCCAAGTGGTCTCAACTCCTTCTGCTTTTTCTTGTGGATACCCTATATGAAGATGGGGCAGAATTTTATCCATAATATAAAGTACAGCACCTCCAAGCATGAAACCGATAGCGGGTGGTAACCATGGTTGGACTCCCATTTCTTCAGACATTTCAATAGCCGGTGCAAGAAGAGACCAATAACTTGCAGCAATCATTACACCTCCGGCAAAACCAAGCATGGTATCTAATACTTTCCTATTAACCTCTTTAAAAAAGAAAACCGCAGAAGCACCAAGAGCCGTCATTCCCCAAGTAAACATAGTGGCTAAGAAAGCTTGAGCCAAAGGGTCCAGATTTTTAAACCAATCAATCATTTATTTCGTTCTCATGAAGAATGAATTATAGAATAATGATGCAATTGCACCACCAATTATTGGTCCAACCCAATAAACTATTTGATTTTCCAAAGTCCCACTCATTATTGCTGGACCAAATGAACGAGCGGGATTCATTGAAGCCCCAGTAAAAGGCCCGCCAGCAAGAATATCAACCGTCACAACTAGACCTATTCCAAACCCTGCAACGGCAGAAAAAGTTCCTCTATCATCTACAGCTGTACCAAAGATAGCGGTTACGAGGAAAAATGTTAAAACAAATTCTATAAATATAGCTGCAACTATAGATACATTCGGTGAGATTGATTGACCTCCCAAGGACACTTCCATCGCCCCTGGAACAAATACTTTTAGACTATAAGCGGCAAGCATCGCACCAATTAGTTGAGATAGGATATAAATTAAACCATCCTTTGCTTCAATTTTGCCTGTGATTAGAAAACCAATAGTTACAGCAGGATTAATATGTGCACCAGAAATGTGCCCTAAAGAACAAATCACAAGTGCTACTGTTAAACCATGGGCAAGGGCAATACCAATTAAACCAGAATCACCATTAATTATAGCAGCACCTCCAATAAAAGTTAGTAAAAAGGTGCCAATCAATTCTGCCAGTCCCTTTTGAGCGGCATAATTCATAATAATATCTCCATAGTTAGTTTTTTTCTTTCTTACAAGGAATGCAAGTTCCCTTTATCGCTAAATCAATGTCATTAATTACCATTCTTGAATTCTTAGATAGAAGATTAATTATTTCTAAGTTTGAAACCTCTACATTCTGAAGTGTCCCACAAACCTCACATTTAAAATGTTGGTGATTCCCAGTTTCCCAATCATACCTGACAGTTTTACCATCTTGGATGCAACTTAACTCTCCCATATCTACTAATTGGTTGAGATTACGATATACAGTACCAAGACTTATTTGTGGGAGCTCTTTTCTAACATGATTATAGATGTCATCGGCAGAGGGATGCACGTCCATTGATTTCACAGTTTCAAGAATTTGTTCTCTTTGTTTGCTATAGATTATTGGTGCCATAGAAAAAAGTTAAGTCTAAAAAATAGCTGAAACAAGAATAGTAATCGTTACTATTCCTATAATAATTCATGTTGACATTGTTTCTTCAGTATTAGAAAATTACAATTAATATTAATGAAAAAAATTCTAGTTATATGTACTGGAAACGCTTGTCGTTCTCAAATGGCTCATGGTTTTTTAAATGATTTAGCCAAAGATCAGTATAAAATTTTCAGCGCTGGTACTCATCCAACCCGTGTTCATCCCGCTGCTATTAAAGTTATGAATGAAATAGATATTGACATTTCTACCCATACATCAAATCCAATAGATGATTACATCGATAAAGGTATTGATATAGTGATTACCGTATGCGATTCAGCAAACAAATTATGTCCTACTTTTCCTGGAGAGGTAGAACGAATTCACTGGTCAATCAGCGATCCTTATATTAATTGGTCAGATGAGGAACAATTCCTTCCTAGATACAGAAACGCTAGAAATATAATTCAAGAAAAGATACAATGGTTTCTAAAAGAAAAAACATCAACTAATTAGTTGTTAATTTATTATAATGCCAGCAATTAATATTTTATTTTTGGTCATAGTATTATATGATATTTGCATACTAATAAAACAGTAGTGTATATTTGACCTAAAGAAGTTAAACTCCCCAGTTTATTGATTTCATATCTAACATAAGGCAGGTACAAGATGCCAAGAGTGGCGACAAAAAAAACAGATCCTAAAGTAACAACTAGGAAAAAAAAACCAGATTATGAACGTGAATTAGCTACTCTTTTCCAAATTCTAGGTAATGAAAACCAAATCCTCCAAAGAACCGACCAGAAAGCATTTACTCTACTTTCAATTATTGGAGTTTTCATGGTGTTCTTTATAGTGCATTTTTTAAAAATGCAAATGACTTGGTTCATTTTCGTGTTTGTCTTGCTTTATTTTGCTGCCACTCTTGCAACAATAATAAATCTTATTTTGGTTATCGTACCAAGAGTCCGAGGTGAGAAAAAAGGTAAAGATCCAGATGAGAATTCTAATCCCCTTTTCTTCGCGGGTATCAGTCAATACAAAAGTTCATCAGGCTATTCTAAACATCTCCGAACTGTTGCAAGTGATAGAGAAAAAACATATAACTTATTTGCCAATCAAGTCTATTCACTTGGGATGATTAATTCCTATAAATACAATCATTTAAAACATGCAATTACATCATTTATCATTGCAATTTCATCTGAACTTTTAATCATTATGGCGCTTGCATGGGCACGAGCCATCCCATTCTTCATTCAAAAATTCCCCAGCCTCGAACCTATACTCGCTCCTTCTATTTGAATAAATTAATTTTATTATTTTCTACTTCCCTAATCTTAGGATGTGCTACTCCGATCCAACAAGGAGAAGCTGGTCCACCTGGCCCGAAAGGAGATCAAGGACCTTCTGGTGAAATAGGGCCTAAGGGAGATCAAGGTGCACTTGGCCCAAAAGGAGATGAAGGGCCTTCTGGTTCACCAGGTAAATCAGTACCTCCAGATGTTTTATCTAGAATTGATAAAATTATTCAAAAAGCTAATACGTTAAGGATTTTAGAAGCTGAGGCTAAAATCGAAAAGATTGTATCAATAGTACCTTATCAATTTGGTATAGCTCCTCCCATAATGGGCTTTGCCGCAATGACTAATCATGGATTTATATATAAAATGGAAAATAAAAATATTTATACCGCTGGAGAAACTTTCAGTCGTACCATTAGAATTGATGAAAGAGAAGATTTTGTGTCAATAGCTTTACTTTCAGGAGAAGAAGGTGCACAACCTTTTTACCTAGTCATGACTGAAAATGGAAGGCATTATATTTCAAAAAATCTAGAGGATTGGGTATATCAATCAGTTACACCACTATCTCGTTAAAAAGGGGCTCTTAACCCATTTTTAATGATAGGAATTAACTTAGTTAATTATAAACCAAAAGCTAGACCTGCCCATATTGACGAAAAACTTTTTGCACCTGGGACAACGTCTTCTGCCAGTGTAATTCTATAATTTACGAAAGCACTAAAAGTCACAACTTTCAACTGTAAACCAGCTTGCAAATGGACACCAGATCCTTCTACCCAATTATCTTGATCCGTTACAAAATCTTCAATCTGTGATTCAAGGTCTACACCAGAACCTCCAGTAGCAAGATCACCCAGTAGACTGGTCATCAATTCTCGATCAGCAAGCTTAGAGGACTGATGCTTATTTATTCCTCCTCCAACGTGAAATGCACCACCACCAAGGATAGGAAGTCCAAGCCCAAAAACCTTCTTTCTAGCTGTGTAGTATTGTGAAACTCTTGCCCACCCAAATTCAGATTCAAAAGCTTCTTTAAAATATTCATTGCTAAAACTTAAATCATAAGGAGCAACAGACGTCTCAAAACTCGCTTCGAGATCAATAAAGGGTAAAGCATCCACATAAACAAATATTCCACCAAGCGCTGAGCCTTCAAAGCCTGAGCCTTCTAATGTAAAGAATCCATCACCATCTGTCCACTTACCAACTGAAAAAGAATCAGATACCCCTTTCAGCCCAACGCCGAAAAGAGCCTCAGCACGATTTACAGGAATTAAAAGAAGAATTGCAATTATTGGCGCTGCCAGTCTTTTCATGACTGTACCTCCGCATTTGAATGTTTCTGACCTAATACCATTTGATTCAATTTAACCATATAAGAAATAAATCATATGGAATAAAATGGTTCCTTTCGAATCAAAATTTTCAATATCAACACCTAAACTTAAGGGATAAGCTATAATTCTAAGTATATTTTGTTAGTATTTAATTATTAAAATAACTGAAATGACAGGTTGATTTTCAAAAAAAAAATTGGTTTTAAAATAGTAAATGGAAACAAAAATAATAGGTCTTCTATAAATTGACAATAAATAAATGATCTCCCGTAATATTTACAGAATAATTTTCCCTTTATTTATTATTTTTCCTTTACAATCACAGGATAACAATTACACCTGGCCGGTAAAGTTAGGAAAAGTGGTTTCCTCTAACTTTGCGGACCCTCGCCCACGTCGTTTTCATGCAGGGCTGGATATAGCAACTAAGGGTAAAATAGGCAATGAGGTCATTGCTATAGATGATGGATATATAGAAAGAATAAAAGTTTCTTCTAATGGCTATGGTAAAGTTTTATATCAGAAGCTTTCAGATGGTAAAACAGCTGTTTATGCTCATTTGGATTCATTTACTGATTTATTAGACGAAATCATTCGTGTAGAACAGAATCAAAATTATACTTATGATGTAGAAAAATACTTTCGACCAAATGAATTAATTGTAAATAAAGGCGATCTTTTAGGACTTTCAGGAGATACGGGGGGTGCATTTGGTCCACATCTACATTTCGAGATAAGAGATACATTAAATAGGCCTATCAATCCTTTTATAAATGGTTTTGGGCTTGATGATAGACATCGACCAAAGCCTGATCAGATTGCTATATTACCATTGAGTACTGATGCAAGTATCAATGGAAGTATTCTTCCGCAAATTTTTCCTCTCAGAAGAATTTCGCAATCAGCATATGAGTTTCCAGACACAATTCATGTTTTTGGAAAAGTAGGAATTGCTTTATCTGCTATCGATGAGATAACTGGATTCTCAATAAAATATAAAATCACTGGAGCATCACTTTCCTTAGATGACTCAGAAAAATTTAGGATCGAATTTGATAAATTTAACTTTTCCCAAAATCACCTTATGGAAATGACATTTGATAACTCTCTCCGTCGTTTAAACGATGGAGACTTTTTACGTCTTTTCTTTACCAAGGAAAATAAAACTGATTTCGTGAAAGGTCTTAGCAATGGAATACTTGCTATGAAACCTGGGTATCACTCTATTTCTATTAGATTATTTGATCATTCACAAAATATTGCCATAATCAATGGAGTACTATACTACGCACCCCCTACTAAGGTAATTGCTGAACTTGTTGATGAATCAGAGTCATCTATTTCAGTATTAATTAAACCTGATGGCAACCCTTTTCCTATTACCGATTTCGTTTGTTATGCCTTTAATGATAAAGGATACGCTGAAAGAAAGCTTGAAGCAATTTCTACTCAACATGATGGCCGCAACTTAATTGTAAAACTTTCACGCAAAGCAGCAAGAAACAGAATCCTACAGTTTATTGGAACAAATAGATTAGGCGGTGTTAGTCAAGCATTTCATTTACAATACGGTGGTAAAATCGCAGATCATCTCACAGCTCCATTTGGATTCCGAGTCGCTCACCTTGAAAAATCAGTGGTTCTAGAAACATCATCTCGAGGATTTTTTGACCAAGTAGCAACACTAAATTTAAAGGGAATTATTGATAAGAGATTTACATTAAATCAAGTACGACCTGGTGTGTTCCATACATCACCAGTAAATGTTGAAGCTTTAAGAGGAACGGAAAAGGCAATACTCTCAATTTCAGACTCTACTGAACGAGAAATTCATTTTAATTTCAGACCAAGTATTGCTGATGGATCTGATAATGTCAAAACTTTTTCCAAGGATAAAAATTGTATCCTTGAAGTAACATCAAGCACATTTTATGATTCTACCTCATTTTGGATTGAGCATGTCAAGCATCCCATAAAAGTAAGAAATGGCAGGATAATCAGCTCTGTATATCAACTCCAACCTTTTGACCGAGCACTTCAAGATACGGCAAGAGTTAGCATTAAATTAATGGAGTCTGAGTCCTTTAATAAAAAGGGATTATTCTATTACGATCGAAAAAATGGATGGACTTACCTAATGACAAGCGTTTCACCATCAGATAGAATACTTTCTTCTCCAATTTACAGTCTTGAGGCAGTCGCTGTTATTGAAGATACAATCCCTCCCCGAATTTTTGATTTTATACCCGGATCTAAAGGTCATTATGCTCCCGAAGATCTTTTAATGATTACTGGAAAAATTGAAGATGATCTTTCAGGTATCTCTGGTAACAAAGAAATTGATATAAGTTTAAATGGAGAAAAATTATTATTTGATTATCAGCCAATAAAAAATGAAGTCCGCTATAAGATTAATGGAATTTTAGACACCGGAAATTATTCATTGAAAATATCCGCTAAAGATCAAATTGGAAACAAAACAGAAAAAATCATTGAATTTTCAATCAATTAGAAGAAAAAGAGAAAGTTTCTAAAAAAAAAATGTTTTTCCCTTATCGCGATGATAATCCGAGAGCTATAGTTCCTTTCGTTACCTATTTACTACTATTTTTCAATTGTAGTGTTTTTATTGTTCAGACATTAGGACCGGAAGAGTTTACTATGGTGTTTGCTATCATCCCCAAAATGTCAAGTTTGGATTTTAGTCATTTTTTTTTATCTTTATTTACATCGATGTTTCTTCACGGTAGCTTAGTTCACTTAATAGGAAATATGCTCTACCTTTGGATTTTCGCTGATAATGTAGAAGGAATTCTAGGACATGGGAAATTTGCCGTATTTTATTTATCTGCTGGACTTTCAGCTGGTATTATACAATCACTGGTAGATCTTACTTCCACAATTCCAATTGTAGGAGCTAGTGGTGCCATAGCTGGCGTACTTGCAGCTTATATGATACTTTTCCCTTTTGCAAAAGTTCATACCTTAGTTTTTATTTTCTTTTATTTTACTACTATTCGAATTCCAGCCTTATTTTTACTAGGTTTTTGGTTTCTCATGCAAATTACCAATGGCTTATCTGTTTTTGGAGTTGACACCACTGGTGGGGTGGCATGGTTTGCTCATATCGGAGGGTTTATTGCTGGTTTAATCTTAATATTAACATTGAAAAAAACAGGATGAAAATTTTAGAATGGTTCAAATAATCCTGTCCGTTTTTGAAAAAAATCTATTGGTAGATTCTATAATTACTCATCTAATTAAGATGATCTTAATTAGCTTTAACTAAAAATCATGGGAAAAATATGCTAATTGGAATAGGAGGAGGGACTGGTTCTGGGAAAACTTTTCTAGCTTTGAAATTGCAAGAGGAATTTGGAGAAAGAAAAGTAATTATAATTGAACAAGATGCATACTATAAAGACTTGAGTCACTTGACATTGAATCAGCGCTTAGAAAAAAACTTTGATCACCCAGATGCCATTGATTTTAATTTATTATATGATCACTTAAATAAACTTATTGATAATCAGCCAGTAAACATTCCAATATACGATTTTTCGACCCATACTCGTCGAAAAGAAACAAAAGAAATCCAACCACATCCTGCTATTTTACTTGAGGGTATTATGGTTTTAACTAATGCAAGATTAAGAAATATGATGAATATGCGAATATTTGTAGAAACTGACCCCGATATTAGGTTCATCCGCCGCTTAGAAAGGGATATGCTGGAAAGGAACAGAACATTAAAACATATTATTAAACAGTATAAATCAACGGTGAAACCTATGCATGAACAATTTGTGGAAATAACCAAGAAATATGCTGATATTATATTGCCTGGAGGTGCCAATAATCAAGTGTCTTTAGACCTTATTAGAACAAAGATAAAAACCCAAATAAAAAAAGCTGCCTTAAAGAACTAATTTCGCTTATTCTATTTTTTTAATGACATATTAAACATTCAATAAAATGCCTACTCAAAGTCTAAAAGATTCAGGATGGATCGAGGTAATATGTGGAAGCATGTTTAGTGGAAAAACAGAAGAACTTATCCGACGGTTGCGACGAGCTGAAATAGCAAAACAATCTATTGGGATTTATAAGCTCAAAATTGATTCTCGATTTTCTCCCCATCACATTGTATCTCACTCACAACTTAGTATGGCTTCAGAAATTGTAAAGTCTGCTGATGAAATCATTGAAAAATCTCAGCAAAAAGAAGTGATTGGGATTGATGAAGCACAGTTTTTCGAAGATCCTTTAGTCGATATTTGTGGCGAATTAGCAAACAAAAGCAAAAGAGTTATTGTTGCCGGACTAGATAAAGATTTTCGAGGCAGACCTTTTGACCCTATTCCAAAACTTCTTGCTGAAGCGGAATATATTACGAAAACTCTTGCTATATGCGTGTTATGCGGGAGCCCTGCAGGTTTTTCCCAACGATTAAGTACGGATAGGAGTCAAATTCTAATTGGTGAGAAGGAGAATTATGAAGCTCGCTGTAGAAAATGTTTCATACCACCTCAGAACTAATGGATAGATTTATTGGAATAATTGGTATTGCGGTTTTACTTGGCATAGCCTATGCAATGTCAAATAACCGAAAAGCTATATCAATGAGGATAGTTCTTTGGGGCCTTGGCTTACAACTAATATTTGCAATATTTATACTTAAGACACCTATTGGACAACCGTTCTTTAAAACAATTGATAGTATTTTTATAGAGCTTTTAAGCTTCGCAGATGCTGGAAGTGATTTCTTATTCAAATCATATTTTTCAGGAGTCGTTGAAAAACCATTAATGAATATCGCTTTTCGGATATTACCCACTATTATTTTCTTCTCATCCCTAATGGCTCTTATGTATCATCTAGGTATTATGCAAAAACTTATAATGTGGATTGCAAAAGCTATGCATACAACAATGGGAACTAGTGGTTCCGAAACATTGAGTGTTGCCGCTAATATTTTTGTTGGACAAACTGAATCACCACTCATGGTAAGACCTTTTATTGCCAAGATGACTAAATCAGAACTGATGGCGGTAATGACTGGAGGTTTTGCTACCGTTGCAGGTGGCGTAATGGCAATCTATATATCAATCCTTAGTAATATACCTGGAATAGCTGGGCACCTCATGGCTGCATCTATCATGAGCGCACCTGCCGCTCTTGTAGTAGCAAAAATTATTTTCCCGGAAACTGAAAAATCCCCTACCCTTGGAAACCTAAATTCAATATTAACAACACCAGATGATAATGCCATGGAAGCACTATCACGCGGTGCCACTGACGGCATGAAACTCGCAGCTAATGTAGGTGCAATGCTTATAGCTTTTGTTGCTTTTACAGCTTTAATTAATGGTATTTTTGGATTAATAGGTCTTACTATCCAAGATATACTTGGGATTATTTTCCAACCACTAGCTTGGACAATGGGTGTGCCTTGGCACGAAGCAGATATATTAGGACAATTAATGGGTGAAAAATTAGTTTTAACTGAATTGATCGCATATACAGATTTAGGTCAACTAATAAGTAATAATGCCATCTCTGACAGAACAGCAATCATAGCAAGTTATGCTCTTTGTGGATTTGCTAATTTTGCTTCCATCGGCATTCAACTTGGTGGAATCAGTGGAATTGCGCCTAAAAGAAGAAAAGATGTTGCTAAAATTGCACTAAAAGCGATGATTGCCGGGGCACTTGCATCATGGTTAACAGCTACTTTAGCAGGAATAATCATTTAGAATGAATAAGAAAACAAAATGCGCTTGATTCTTTTAGGACCACCTGGAATCGGAAAAGGAACGCAAGCAAAACGTCTTTGCAAACGTTATTCTCTAGATCATCTTTCTACTGGAGATATGTTCCGGTCGGCAATTTTAGAAAAAAATGCAGTAGGAAACATCGCAGAATCATATATCAATTTTGGCAAACTCGTTCCAGATAATATAGTGTTGAATATGGTAGAAGAAAAATTAGCCGAGATTGAAAAATTTAGGGGCTTCATTTTTGATGGTTTTCCTAGAACTGTTCCTCAGGCAACAGGATTTAAAAAACTAATTAATAAA
Source organism: Fidelibacterota bacterium (assembly GCA_045569115.1). Taxonomy (GTDB): domain Bacteria; phylum Fidelibacterota; class Marinisomatia; order Marinisomatales; family S15-B10; genus S15-B10. Next base: position 18,686 of record JBJKZS010000123.1, read on the forward strand.
ATGAGATTGTCTCTTGATAAGGTTTTAGCCATTCATGGTGATGATTCAATAATATTGGAACGATTATCTAGCCGTCGCACTTGTTCTCAATGTGGAAAAATTACCAATCTAATTTTCTCCTCACCAAAAGTACATGGCCAATGTGATAGATGTTCTGGAGATTTGTTCCAACGTGATGACGACAAAAAAGATGTAATTATTAAAAGGCTCGAAATATATAAAATTCAAACTGAACCATTATTAGACTATTATTATAATGAAAATTTGCTATTGAAGATTAGTGGTTTGGGAAGTATAGATGATGTGACAGCACGAATTGAGAAAAGAGTTGAAAACCTAATCAGGGCTGGATAATGTTGAAAGTTGGAATAACCGGAGGTATTGGATCTGGGAAAAGTACCGCCAGCAATAGAATGACTGATTGGGGTGCATACGTTTTTGATGCGGATAAAGAAGCAAAAAATATCTTTATAGAAAACAAAAGAGTTTATCACCAATTAATAGATCAGTTTAGTTCCGACATAATTAATACCGACAATACAATTAATCAAAAGAAACTAGCAAAAATTGCTTTTTCCAATAAAAATAATCAAATGGCTCTAAATTCCATTTTACATCCTTATGTTTTTCATTTGATCGATAAAAGATATGCTAAAATGAAAAATAAAAAGGATATATCAATATTTGTAATAGATGCTGCATTAATATTTGAAACGGGTCTTGATAAGCAACTTGATTATGTAGTACTAGTTTCTGCAAAATTTGATTTAAGAATGAGCCGAACCATTAAGAGAAGATCCCTTTCATATAAAGAAATTAAACGCCGAATGGATCTGCAATTACCTGAAAAATCCAAGATCAAAATGGCTGATTTTGTAATAAATAATAATCATGGTGAAAAAGAACTAATGAAACAAGTAGATGAAATCTATAAGGCAATAATCTTATAAACTCTTCTACAAACCTTTCATTTTAATGATATCTTCAAGAAAATTCGGCACTTTCGAAGGTGTCTTCACACCAACTATACTCACGATATTAGGGGCAATAATGTATTTGCGTCTTGGATGGGTTGTAGGAAATGCAGGCTTTGGCGGTGCTTTAATCATTATTCTTCTAGCAAAGCTAGTAACTATTACAACAGGATTAGCAATCGCTTCTATGTCATCTAATATTAGAATTGGAGCTGGTGGTTCATATGCCATTATTTCCCGTTCTCTTGGCCTTGAAATTGGTGGTGCTATTGGTATTCCTCTTTTTTTATCGCAAGCTCTTAGTGGTGCTATGTACGTAATTGGTTTTAGCGAAGCCTGGTTAGCAATATTTCCAAGTCACATAGAAATAAAAATAATAATTTGGGTGCTTTTATTTTTGATGCTAATCACTCTAACTAGTGCAAAATTTGCAATGAAATTTCAATTTATTATTATGGTGCTAATCTCAGCATCATTGGTATCATTTTTTATGGGAAATGATATCCAAATGGGAAATGTTTCTTTATGGGGAGAATTTGACTCTGCACCTTTTTGGACAGTTTTTGCCATCTTTTTCCCCGCTGTTACTGGTATAGAAGCTGGAGCAGCTATGTCAGGAGATCTCAAAAATCCCAGCCGATCACTATCAATTGGTATTCTAGGCGCAATTACTATTTCATTCTTAGTATATGTATTACTTGCTTTCTGGATGGATCTAACTATTTCTTCAAATCTTCTACGGAATAATTACATCATAATGTTGGATGTCTCTAGATGGCGACCTATAGTTGCTGGAGCAATCCTAGGTGCAACTTTTTCATCCGCACTTGGAAGTCTAATCGGAGGACCTAGAACCTTAATGGCGCTAGCACAGCATAAAGTAATTCCATTTGGTAAAATCCTTGGATATCAAAGTGAGAATGGTGAACCTAGACTAGCTATTATTTTTACAGGGTTTATTGTAGCTGTTGGAGCATTGTTTGGAAACCTAAATACTATTGCTCCTCTTTTAACAATGTTTTTCCTCATTACTTACGGAACAATTAACCTAGCAGTTTTTATAGAAAAAAGAATTGGTATATCAAGCTATAGGCCTACATTTAAAATCCCTATAATTATACCTTTTATTGGTTTCCTTTGGTGTACAATTGCAATGTTCTTAATTAACCCAATGTTTGCTGGTAGCGCCATTATTCTAATCATAACTGTTTATGTCTGGTTGGTTAGAGAAGGTCACCAAGCACCTTGGGGCGATGTACGATCTGGAATTTTTACGGCATTGGCTGAATGGGCTGTAAGAATGGCCGCCCGATTACCTTCAAGTCCAAAATCTTGGAAACCCAATCTAATGGTGCCTGTTGAAGAACCCTTAGCTTGGCGTGAGAGGATTGACTTTATTAGAGATATTATATCCCTCGCGGAAGCGTAAGAATCTTTAGTGTAAAAATTCTTAAAAAAGGAGTTCGAGAACATGTTAATAATATGGTTCAAAAGATGGTTAGCCAAGACTTCAGAACAAACAATTTATCTAAAGATTCAGAAGAATTGGAAAAGAGTTTAGAGACACTTGTTAAACCTCTAAAGAATGATGGATTACTAGCTGTTTCAACTCTTATTGAAGCAAACCATTTTCTTCATGGAATAAGTGTTGTAACTCAATCATTAAAGGGAATGCCATTGCCACCTAATATTATGTTCCTTACCATGAGCGATAATCCAGATAAAGATGAACGGCTTAAGCAATTGATCTCCATGGCCACCAATCAAGAACTAGGCCTAATAGTACTCAATCTTTTTGAAGACAGAGGATTTGGCCATAGAAAAGATATCAATATGTGGCTAAGAGGTGGTTCACCTAATAGAAATCTATCTATTTTAACAGCGATACAACTTGAAAAAAATTGGAATGGACAGTTAAGACTTTTGAGACTTATAGATGATGAAGCTGAGATAAATAAAGCAAGGATAGGTCTTCAGGCTATTGCAAGACGGGGACGTCTACCAATCGATTGCGAAAAAATCATTTTTTCTGGAACATTCCCTCAAGGACTAGAACATAGCCCACCAGCTGACATCAATATTTTCGGAATCTCAAATAATATAAACATCAAAACTATGCATAAAATTTCATCTATAGTAGGAACGACCTGTCTCTTTATTAGAGATTCTGGAGAAGAGAGTGTACTGGCTTAAAAAGTTAATTAACTTGGCGAAAGGCATACCTTTCAATAGCACGTGGGGGTCCTAGTATCTCCCTAATAAGTATAGCATTCTTTAGACCTTTAGAATGCTTGAGATAAGCTTGTATTGGATGCGAAGAAGTCAACTTTGCTAAATCTCTAGATTTTGGCATTATTCGTTCATTAATTTCTTCTTCCTCCAAATCATCTACTCGAGGAACCCTAGACTCAAGAACATGGTCATCCTCAAGAATTTCTGAATCAAAATCATCTACTGAAAATTCAGTGTAAGATTCCTCTTTAGAAATGACTTTTGGCTTTATTTCATCAATAAGATCTTCGAAACCAAAATTCCTGATAAATTCCGGTATTTGGTTTTTCTCATTTTTTGAAGTCGTTGATGAATTTTCTTCTTCTTCAGCAGTCGTTTGCTCAAAAACTTGGGATCTCTTTTTTAACCATTGCGATACAAGATAAGCAATGAGTAAAAATATCCAATAACTTACATCCACAATTATTCTTCTTTATTGCTAGGAGGAGCTTCTGGACCTTCATCATCCGAACCAGAAATAGAGTCTCTCATACCTGTATCTGCCTGAATATTCTTCATAGAATAATAATCCATGATTCCAAGATTACCTTCACGAAAAGCCTGTGACATTGCTTTAGGTACTTCAGCCTCAGCTTCAACAACTTTAGCTCGCATTTCAGCAACTTTGGCTGTCATTTCCTGCTCTTCAGCTACAGCCATGGCACGTCTTGTCTCAGCTCTGGCTTGAGCAACTCTTAAGTCCGCCTCAGCCTGATCAGCCTGGAGATGTGCACCCACATTCTTTCCAACATCAACATCTGCGATATCAATACTTAAAATTTCAAATGCTGTACCAGCATCTAGTCCTTTCTCAAGAACAAATTTTGAAATATAATCAGGGTTTTCAAGTACTTTTTTATATGAATCAGAGGAGCCTATAGCACTAACTATACCCTCTCCTACTCTTGCGATTATTGTCTCATCAGTAGCACCACCTACTAATCCTGGAATATTGGTTCTAACCGTAACTCTAGCACGAGCTTTTACTTCAATACCATCTTTTGCAACAGCAGATAAAGTTCCATTTACTGGAGCATCGATTATCTTAGGATAGACTGATGTTTCTACAGCACCTTTCACATCTCTACCAGCAAGATCAATTGCGGTACAGGTAGTAAAATCCAATGGTATTTGTGCTTTATCCGCGGCAATTAATGATATTGCTACATTTGGCACATTACCTCCAGCAAGAAAATGAGTTTCAATCATTCCTGTAGAGATTACTTCTAGACCAGCTTTATGCAAATTGATTATTGAATCAACAATTACACGTGGTGGGATTTTTCTCAATCTCATCCGAATTAGATCTACAATTGTAATTTTTCCAATACCTACCGAAACTATTCCTTGAATCCAAAGACCAATAGGCACAAAATAAAAAATAATTACTAGCGCAAAAACTATCACCCCAAGAAGTACGTATGGTCCTAACATATTATCTCCTAATCTTTATTAGTTTCTTTCCTTACTACAATACGGTTACCATCAACAGTTAGAATTTTTATTCTGTCTCCATTTTCTATGAATTCTCCCTCGGAAACAACGAAGATTTTTCTTTCTCCCGCTAAAGCCCAACCAGATGGTCGTAAATCTGATGTTGCAATAGCAGTTGTATTAACCAATCCTTCCAGGCCCAAAGAAGTGCTATAACCTTCTGAACTTTTCTCACTTATAGGAAGGGTCATCTTCTTCCAAAACTCAGTTTTAATTAGAGCTTTAACCATAAGGTACAACGCAATAATACCACCAATTATGGCTATAGTAAACCCCCAAGAGGCGGCTGTGATATCAGCTGGTACTGGATGAACAGGAAGTAGCATCATAAAAAGTCCACCCATTATAGTGACACCTCCTACAATTCCTATAAGTCCAAAGCCTGGAATAACCAAAACCTCTAGCAAAACAAGTGCAAGACCGGCACCAATGATTAATAATTCAGTCATCGTTGCCAATTCGGTAAGTATTGTAGAACCAAAAAAAAGACTTAAAAAAATAACACCTAAACTCCCAGGTAATCCCCATCCAGGAGATTGAATTTCAAATAACAGACCAAGGAAACCTAGCGTCATCAGTAAAGAGCTAACTGTAGGGTCAGTTAAAAATCGTACAAGCCTTTCTGACCAATTTATTCGTAGGTCAATGACATTAGCATCAGAGAAACCTATAGCATTTAACACTTCATCAAAAGTCTCAGCACTACCGTCAGCAATACCATATTTCAATGCTAAGGAAGTGGTAAGTGAAATCAATTTACCTTCTTTTCGGCCTTCGATATCATTAACCTCTATTGAATCACCATCAACAACAAGATGAGTAAAATTAAGTTCTTCATCTACCATACCTCGTGCTATTTCTTTACTTCTTCCATGGCTTTCCGCGGTAGAAGCCATCTCCTCTCGCATATAAGAAATAACTTTTTCACTGCCCTTATTTCCTGACATATCAACAGCCGTAGCAGCACCTATTGTACCACCTTCCGTCATAAATATTTGCTTGCATGAAAGAGATATAAGAGCGCCAGCTGATATAGCACGACGATTTATAAAAGCAACAGTTAAAATTTTTGAATCTAAAATAGCATCCTTTATCTGCGTTGCACCATCTACTCTTCCACCAAATGTGTCTATATCAAAAATAATTGCTGAAGCTCCCTCGTCTTTTGCCTCTTGAACAGCTCGCTCAATGAATGGCGGTAAACCAAGATCAATAGTACTTTGAATAGGAACCCTATAAACAATTTCAGCTGAATAACTTGCGGAAATAAAAAAAATGAATAGTATAGAAAAATAACGCAAAATCATTGACTAAAATTACCCTTGACTTTCACCAATAGCCAAATGTTTTACTTATATTTTAAAAAACATAAAGCTAAAAGCATTTGGTTCAATCCATTATGACCCAATAAATTGTTTAAGTTAGACCTATGTTTATTTCTGATCAACTCAGCTATAATTGCTTAAAGCTCTTTCACAGATGGATAAATTCATTATCCTATTCAAAAAGAACTCGTTTAGGACAAAAATTAGGCTCTTTAGTATTTGAAAAACTTAAAATTAGGCAGAAAGAAGCAAAAAAAAATATCCAACTTGCTTTTCCAAAAGCTCCAAAAAGTTTTCATAATAGAATCTTAAAAAAACTTCATCATCACTTCGGGATTATGCTCCTTGATGCTTTATGTGGTCAAAAAGTGTCAAAAAGGGAGGGAATGATTATTGAAGGAAAAAATAAATTAAATGCTGCTTATGAGGAGAAAAAAGGTGTAATCCTTATTTCAGGTCATTTTGGAAACTGGGAGTTAATTCCAACCTGGTTAGCTATCAATGATTACGAGATTGTAACCGTTTTCCAGAGACAATCTAATCGAGGTGCCGATTTATTTTTCAGAGAACTCCGCAATAATCTTGGTACTTCTCCTGTTTATCAAACTACTTCAGCAACGAAATTAATCAGATATATCAGAAACGGTAAAATATTAATTCTTGCGAGTGATCAAAATGCTGGTATAAAGGGAGAATTTGTTGACTTCTTCGATCATCCAGCATCAACTCCTAGAGGCGCTGATGTTTTACATAAAAAAACTGGCGCCCCTATTATCACAGCTTTTTGTTATAAAGAAAATAATGGTCGTTATACTCTAAAATTCGATAAACTTCCTGACAATAATGAAATTTCAATTATGAGTCGCTTTACCTCTATATTAGAAACTGAAATACGAAGTCGACCCTATCAATATTTTTGGTTTCACAGAAGGTGGAAATCAAAACCAATAGAATAAATTGAAAATATTAAATATCTATTCGCCTAACGCTATTACTGAAGCCACTGAATTATTAGGTTCTGGTCATGTTATAATCTATCCAACAGATACATTATATGGACTAGGTGCTGATGCTCTAAATTCTGATGCTGTAGAAAAAATATCTAAAATTAAAGGAAGATTGGGACCTTGGAGTATAGCTGTTAGTGATTTTAAGATGCTAAAAAAGTTCTGTTCCATACCAAAACTCCATTCAGAATTTGTTAGAGAAAGATTGCCAGGACCTGTTACAATGATTTTCCCAGGGATATCAAAAAAACTTGCCCCAGCAGTTTTAGGGATAAATAAAAGTGTCGGTGTTCGAATCCCAGAACATTCCTTTTCTCAAGAACTAATTTCAAAATTTGGAAGACCTATTACATCTACAAGTGTCAATAGAACTGGTCAATCCCCACTAAATGATCCTAGTTTAATAAGAAAAACCTTTGCCAATGAAATTGACTTGATTCTTGACGCAGGAATACTTTCACCCTCTTCAGGCTCATCTATTTATGATCTTTCATCTAAAATTCCCGAAAAAATAAGATGAAAAAAATCTTATTTACTATTTCTATACAATTATCTTTTATGGTTGCACAAGGCTATCCTTTCAAAAGCGGTGAATTGCTTATATATGAGGTTAACCTAAATTTAATTTCAGCAGGAAAAGCAAGTCTTAAAATAAAAGATAATCGGGAATTAAATGGATCTAATAATTATCACATTATCTTTAATATGGCAACAAATAAGATCTGGGATGCAATTTTTCCTATAAGAGATACAGTAGACAGTTGGATCGACACCGAAAACCTATTTACACAAAAATTACGTAAAGTAATAAGAGAACCGAGGTATTCTCAGAATCTTGTCGCTAATTTTGACTATTATTCTGGAACTATAAATACTAATAAAAATTCATTGCCAGTCACAAAAGGAGCGCACGATCCTTATTCGTTTTTTTATTACCTTAGGACACTACCGCTTAGGGTTGGTGAACTATTTGAGGTTACAATTTTTGATAACTATAAATTAAATGACCTCAACATGATTGTTCATCGTAAAGAAAATATTAGCGTAATAGCAGGAAAGTTTGACTGTTTTGTAGTAGAACCATTTAAAGAAGGACGTACACTTTTCAAAAATAAGGGTGATATGAAAGTTTGGATAAGTGATGATGAGCATCGCTTACCTGTAATGATTGTCTCTAAGGCAGCATTCGGTTCTCTAGTTATGAAGTTATCAGAATATTCACTTAATTAGTAAACAAACGAGTCAAATCATTATATATAACAATCACAATTAGGAGAAGAAGAATAGCCATACCTATTTGTTGAATAGCCATCCGAACCTTTAATGAAAAATTGCGGCGTGCAATTCCTTCAAGTGAAACTAATAAAATATGTCCACCATCAAGACCTGGTATTGGTAGAATATTGATAAATGCAAGATTAATACTTATGATTGCGGTAAAAGATAAAAGGGCAATCATGCCAGCGCGTGCTGATTGACCAGCTAATTGAGCAATCATTATTGGACCGCCAATATCTTTCATTGATGCTTCCCCAGACCCTATCATTGAAAGAGATTTAACAATCATTTTAAACCAGTAAACTGTCCTGTTAAAACCAGAACTAATTGATTCAAAAAAAGTTGCTTTTTTCACATTATATCCACCAGCTATTCCGATGAGACCTACATTTTTTATGCTATCCCCATCAGGAACAGCACCCTCCCTTGGGATTAATTCTGCTGTTAGGATTCTATCTTCACGTTCCCAAGAAATTGTAATTTTCTCATTGGGACTATTATGAATAATCTCCGTTAAATCTCCCCATTCATTTATAGGATTAGAATTAATCAATACTATTTTATCTCCAGCTTGAAGACCAGCCTCTTCAGCTGGGAATCCTGGGGTAATTTCCATTACAACAGGATCTCCAGTATTTTCAGGAATTCCTGAATACATTGTTATACCTGTAAAGAAAATGATAGATAACAATACATTCATGATGACACCAGCGGACATAAACCAAATCTGCTGGAGTCTATTCTTGGAGTTCAGTTCATCGGGAGCACCTGTAATTTCTGTCTCAAGACTTTCATCAACGTATCCCGCTACTTTTACATAACCACCCAATGGAACTAATGCCAGACAATATTCAGTATTGGAAGCTTTCAATCGTGGAGAAGAAATTATTTTTTCTATAACAGGTTGCCATTGAAGTTTTCCAGATTCTCCAATCTTATAGAAAAAAAATGTAAAAAGAAGACCCTCAGATGTAGGAGTAAAAGAAATAAACCTTGGGGGATATCCCAGGGAAAAACGTTCTACTCGTACACCAATAGATCGAGCCGCAAGAAAATGTCCAAGCTCATGAATAAAAACCAATATACCGAGAACAAAAATCATGGCTAGAATTGTGGTCATAATGTCACCTTCTCCTCAATTAATTTTTCTACAAAATCTTTTCCCCATTCCTCAAGTTCTATTAAATCTGAAAGGTTTGGCTTTGGAGTCCATTTATGTCCTCGTAATACTGCTTCGTTGATTTCAACGATTTCTGTAAAACTAATTTTACCATCCAAAAAAAGTTTTACACTATTATCATTTGCAATATTCAGAGCAGCTGTTGCTGAACCACCCATTTTAAGTGAATCATAAGCCAATGGGATACACGGAAACTTATCAAAATTTGGTTTTTCAAATGTTAGATCAGTTAATTCTACAGGATTGAATTCTCCCCAACTACCTTCTAATCTATTTGGAAAAGTTAGAGCAATTTGAATAGGAACTTTCATATCTGGCAAACCTAATTGAGCTTTTACTGATCCATCAATAAATTCTACCATACTATGAATTATTGATTGAGGATGTACCACAATTTCTATCTGCTCATGAGAAATATCAAAAAGCCAATGAGCTTCAATTACCTCAAAACCCTTATTCATCATAGTAGCTGAATCTATAGAAATTTTTCTGCCCATATTCCAATTAGGATGAGCTAGTGCCTGTTCTATTGAAGCTTCAATCAAGTCAATCTTTGGTTTTGTCCTAAAAGGACCTCCAGATCCTGTAAGTATTATTCGCTTAATTGAGGAACCCTCTTCACCCATAAGGCACTGCCATATTGCACTATGCTCACTATCAACTGGGAAAATTTTTGTTCCATTTTTTTTCATAACTTCTTTGATAAGAGATCCAGCCATTACAAGACTCTCTTTATTACTCAAAGCTACGTTTACCCCAGCTTCCAATGCCCTAATAGTAGGTTCCATACCAGCACCACCAACAATTGCATTTAGACAAATATCTATATTTTCCCAAGATGACAATTCTAACAACCCTTCTCTTCCTACTAAGACATCTATAGATGAACCTTCTAGATCTTTGCGTACCAATTTTGCAGCTTCTGGATTAACAATTGCTATAGCATCAGGTTTGAATTCCTTTACTTGTTGAAGCAATATTTGGGAATTACTATGAGCTGAAAGATATTTTACCGAAAATTGGTTATTTAAATGTCTTATGACATCCAATGTATTGATACCAATTGAACCAGTAGAGCCCAATACTCCAATAGATCTTTTCATCATTTTAATAGTGCACTTATACTAAGCATTATAGATGCACCCTTGTTACTTAAGTTTAATTTTAATCCACTTATAAATTTTCCATATGAAAACTCAGCTGTTCCAGTAATAGCATTGACCTGACCTTTAATCCGATTTGGCCATGATTCCTCGGCATCATTGAATTTATTATAAAGGATCACATCGTAAAAAGCAGTACTTAGACCATAATTCAAAAGAATTCGCTTGAAATTTATCCTGTTAGTAAGTGCTGCACCAATAGTTTTAAGGCTAAAATCCTCCGCCCCTTGTAACGACCTGCGACTTAATTCTAAACACCAAGGCACTTTCTTTGTTGATATATCGCCTGGCAATAACTCTATCATATATCCTGAGAGCATAATGACATTCTCTCCAGCCACGTAACCTGACAACATTCCTCCTAACCACAAATTATCTGAAACATGATAAAAGGACGAAAATAAAGGCATAATAGGAAAATTTTCTGTTAGGCTTATACTAGTTCCCCCACTCAATAGAATATTTCCTTCAAAACCCCGACTGGATAAAAGCTGTTGACCACTCTGTAAAGTCAAATTACTAAAAATAATTTTTGCATCAGTTATAAAATTCTCTGATCCCCAATCAAGATTGTAGTTGAGACTTTGCGACTCTACTCTATTGAATGAGAAAAAGATAAAGAAAATTATGAAATATTTAGATAAGTCCGCGCTTGCTTTTTTCAACAAAAGAAATTATTTCCTGAACTTCAGATCTATCGGGATATTTCTCAGCCATCATTTTGATAGCATCATGCCTTTGTAAATTTGAGCGGAACAAAATACGATAAGCACCTTTTATTGCTTTTCTAATCTCCAAGTTGAAACCTCTGCGCCGAAGACCTATTGAATTAATTCCTGAAAACTGCAACGGTTCTCCTGCCGCCATTATGAAAGGTGGAACATCCTGTACAGTTCTATAACCACCACCGATCATCACATGACTTCCTATTTTTACAAACTGATGAATAAGTACACCACCTCCTACAATCGTCCAATCAGCTATCTCTACATGTCCACCAAGATGAATAGAGTTTGCAAGAATTACATTTTTTCCAATAATACAATCATGTGCTATATGCACATATGCCATTAGGTAACTATTATCACCAATTTCTGTCCTACCCAAAGCTTTTGTGCCACGATTCACCGTAACAAATTCACGGATAACTACATTATTACCAATAAGAGCAGTAGTTTCTTCAGATTCAAATTTTAAGTCCTGAGGAACTTCTCCTATAACAGATGAATGGAATACTTTACAATGGCTACCAATTATTGATCCTTTTCGCAGATTTACATGATTTCCAACCCATGTGCTATCACCTATTTGAACGTTTTCTTCTACAACCGTATATGGTCCTATTTCAACATTTGGACCAATAGAAGCGGAAGTATGAACAACAGCCGTAGGATGAATTTGAGGAATGATTATTCCTTCCGATCACCAAGAGTAGTGATGAAGGTAGCTTCAGCAACAATTTTGTCATCGACATAAGCAGTACCATGAAGCTTACAAGTTCCCATTCTAAGTTTTAATAGATCAATCTTAAAAAGAATTTGATCACCAGGTAGAACCTGCCTGCGGAATCTTGATTTCTCTATACCACTGAAATACATCAATTTTTTTTCTGGTTCAGGGGTGGTATGCAATAAAAGAAAACTGCCCGCTTGAGCCATTGCTTCAATTATTAAAACTCCAGGCATTACAGGTTGATTTGGAAAATGGCCTTGGAAAAAAGGCTCACTGACTGAAACATTCTTGATAGCATTGAGTGACTCTCCTGGTTTCATATCAATTATTCTATCAATTAAAAGAAAAGGATAGCGATGTGGAAGGATTTTTTTTATTGCATTAATATCAAATAAATATTCTGAAGAAATTTCAGCTTGATACTTTTTTTGAAGAATTTTTTTCTGATATTGCTTCTTTATTTTCTTTACTATCTCTACGTTAGCAGCATGGCCAGGACGAGCAGCAATTATATGACCCTTAATTGGCATGCCAAGTAAAGCTAAATCTCCAATAACGTCGAGAGCCTTATGTCTAACTGGCTCATTCTCGAAACGCAACTTAACACCATGTAGGATACCATTAGAACCAATATCAATATTTTCTTCTATTTTGAATAGAGATTTAAGACGATTTATCTCATCTTTATCAAAATCTTTATCTATAATTACTATAGCATTGTCAAGCCTACCCCCTTGTACTAGTCCTGCCTCACGCAAATCTTCTACTTCACTTAGGAAACTAAAAGTTCTAGCGGGTGCGATTTCTTTAGCAAAATCACTTATGGAGTGAATTGTAAAATATTGAGTACCAAGCCAAGGATATTGATAGTCAATAATGCAAGTAAGACGATAACGATCAGAAGGAAGTACAGAGATATCGGTTCTCTTAACAGGATCGTTATAAGAAATAGCTTTATCAATTTCAAGATACTCTCGCTCATGACCCTGTTTAACAATCCCTGCTTGTTGAAGAACTTTAACAAAATCTTTTGAGCTTCCATCCATAACTGGTGGCTCTTTATTAGTCAACTCTATAAGTATATTGTCTATCTCTAAACCTACCAATGCTGCTAAGACATGCTCAACCGTGTGAATCCTTGTACCGTTTTGTGCAATGGTAGTTCCGCGAGAGATATCAACAACATGATCAATATCAGCTTGAATCTCTTGAGAACCTTTAACATCCGTCCTGATAAACTTAATTCCAGAATTCTCTCTAGCTGGCTTAAACGTAATAGTACTATCGACACCTGTGTGTAAACCAATTCCTGAACAAGACACCGATGCTTTTATAGTCTGCTGTTTACTCATTTTTTTCTAAACTGATTAATCTCTTTTCTAAATTTTTTAATAAATCATTCATTTCAGGAAGTCTATTAATTAGGGCATCTTGTTTATTTTTTTCGGAAATCTTTCTTGCTGGCATTCCTGCATAAGTTTGTCCGCCTTCCAAAGATTTTGTAACCCCGCTTTTTGCTGCTAATTGAGTCTTATTACCAATTGTTAAGTGTCCCGCTACTGACGCCTTTCCACCAAAAGATACGTAATCTCCAATGATTGAACTCCCCGCAACCGCGGTTTGAGCAGTCAAGAGGCAATTTTTACCTATCTTAACATTATGAGCAATATGTACAAGATTATCCAATTTTGATCCTTTATCGATCACTGTATTACCAATAGTACCTCTATCAATAGCACAATTTGCACCAATTTCGACATTATCACCAATTTCTACTGCACCAATTTGTGGTATTTTTTGATGTTTACCTTCTTCATTAGCATAACCATATCCGTCGCATCCTATGACGGTACCACTATGAATAAGAACATTCATACCAATCTTACAGCATGAATATATTGTGACTAAAGATTTTAATTCGCTCCCATCTTTAATTGATGAATTTTTCTCAATTATACAATTGGATCCAATTATCACATTTCTTCCAATATTTACACCTTTTTCTAAAACTGTATAGGGACCTATTGAAACATTCTCATCAATTATTACAGATTCATCAATTATTGCTGTCTCATGAATTTCCATAGTAGGTCTATGATTAGGAGCAAAATAATCGAGAATTTTTGAAAGAGCAATAGATGGATTATCAGATATAATCCTGCTCAAGTTTATTGTGTCTAAAGATTGATCCCTACCTGTTAAAACAGCCGAAGCCTTTGTAGTATCAAGAAATGGTCTGTATTTTGACATATGAAGAAATGTAATTGTTCCGGGGACTCCTTTTTGAACCTCTGAGACACCTTCAATTTCAATTTCAGGATCACCAACTAGCTCCCCTTGAACAAGTGAAGCCAAATCCCTAAGTTTTATCAACAACTAATTATTATCAGAACTCTCATCAGTGATTTGCCTTAATTCATAAAGCACATCATCTGTGAGGTTATGTGTTGGCTTTCCGTATAATAAACTAACTGAATCAAGGATATAGTCATATCCCTTATCAATAGCTACTTTGTTAACTGATCGTTGAACCTTTTGAATTATTTGAGTTTCTAATTGCAGTTGTTTTCGATACAATTCTCCTTCAGGACCAACTTTTTGAGCTTGAAAATCTTTTACTTGCTGTTCAAGAAGAGTTATTTCATTCTCTTTTTCTCGACGGCGATCAGGAGAGCTCATGAGACGTTGAGTTTCAAAAGCTTGCTTTAAACTATCTAATCTCTGCGCCATAGTTTGAAACTCAAATTGAACCTTCCTGAACTCTAATTGAAGTTCGCTTTCAGCCTCTTTGAATTCTTCATATTCCGCCCTAATCCGATCAGATTGAACAAAGCCAACTTGTAACTGAGCCATAATGGCCACAGGCATTAAAAAGACAATCTGAATAATAAAAAGTTTGTTCAAAGGTTTCACATTAACCTCCATGATCTAAAATCTTTGATTTATGACTCTGAAATAAACAATATAATTTAAATAACCTAAAGCTAAATTGGCATTCCAAAGAGAACATGGAATCTCCACCCCTCAGGATTCTTATCCGTAAACTCAACATCATCGAAACCATAACCTAGATCAAACCCTAACATTCCAAGCATAGGCATAAACATTCTTACTCCTAAACCGGCAGAACGTTTAAGATCAAAAGGATCTGTATCACTAAAACTAAGCCAATTATTACCCATTTCTGCAAAAATAAGACCATAAACAGTAGGATTCTCTGAAAATGGAAATCTTAGCTCACTGAAAAATTTCATCATTACTCTTCCGCCCAAAGGATAACGACCATAAGGACCAACCGTATTGTCCTGATATCCTCTTAAAAGAGTGCCATATGGAATACCACTTCCACCCATAATAAACTTTTCATCAATTGGAATAATCGTATTTTCAGTATGTCTAGGTGGAAGATCCTTAATTGCACCAAATTGCCAAGATGAAACTAGTGCTGATTTCCAAAATGGGTTAGTAAACCAATCTAATTTAACCGTGTGCTTATGGAAATTTTCATGTACTGGCAATATTTTTGAACTAAAAGGACCGCCAGAAAGTGTGGATGTCCAATTAAAACTAGAACCTTGGGAAGGAAATTCTGGATGATTACGACTATCTCTTGTAACAGTTTGGGCAATACTCAAACCAACGCTATTGCTCACTCCTAATAGACCGTATTCTTTTAAATCCTCTTCACTGCCTTTATAGTTTTTCTTTGATGTGCTAATTGACCAAAAGGCTCTAAAATAATTATCAGGCCATTTAAGCCTTTTTCCTATTCTGAAACTTGCGCCTTGCATTTCTCGATCAAATGGAATACTAAAATAATATCTGTTCTGTCCTCTAAGATAATAAAAAACTGAAAAACCAAGCAGTATTGGCCTATCATTAACCATAGGATCAGTAAAACTTAATGATATACTTTTATATTGAGCAGCCTGATATCCCCCAAATCCACCATAACCAAAACTTCGCGACATATTGCCTTGAACACCTTGACTTACATTCAGTGCAAATTGTTGCCCTTTTCCACGAAAATTATTTAATGTAACACCAGCACCACCCATTAATCCATACTCCTGCGAGAAACCAACATTAGCATTTGCTTGATCAGAAGATTTTTCCTCAACACTTACTAGGATATCAATTTCATCCTCATCAACAGGAATTATATCTGGCTGTACATCAGCAAAATAATTTAGAATGAATACCTCACGAGCACTTCTCATTAATAATTCTCGATTGAATACCTCGCCAGGTATAACTTTCATCTCTCTACGAATTACATTCTCTCTAGTTCTTTCATTTCCCGTTATATCTAGCCTTCTAATCGAGACCTGATGATTTTCTGTAATTGAAAAATGGACATCTAAAGAATCCTCTCCAATTGGAGTAAACAATGGTTTTATTGTACTATATATATATCCTCGATCCATATATAAGGCGTGGACTCTTTCATTAACTGATTTATCGAATTCTTCACCATTATACATATCACCTTTTTTAAAATTTAGATTATAAAGCAACTCAGCCGTTTCGTAAAGGTCATTACCTTCCCATGTAAAATTTCTAAAATAATATTTGTTCCCCTCATGCAACCACAAATCTACTATAATCTTTCTTCCATCTTCTGAATAGGAAAGTGAATCCTGCACTATTCGAAAATCCTTAAACCCATTGTTTTGATAGAATTTGGTTAAAAGTAATTTGTCTTCTCTAAATTTTTCCTTATCAAAATTTGAGCGCCAAAACAGGTACCATTTCTGAATTTTTGTATCTTTTAATTCTTTTCTTAGTTTTCGTGGTTTAAAGGAATCATTGCCATAAAATTGAACTTCTCCTATTTTTACTTTTTTCCCAGTTTTTACCTTGAATGTTAAATCTCTTACATTTTCCATTGAACCTTCTGAAATAGTCGCTTCAACATGACTTCTTAAATATCCATCTTCAGCAAATAATCTATTAATTGTCTCTATAGACTCTTTGACAAGATGAGGTCTGATACGCTGACCTTTCTTAAGATCAAGCTCTTCCTTAATCTCTCTTCTTTTCTTTTTGTCACCAATAAAAGCAACATTACCTAATATAGGTGTTTCTTCAACAATAATTGTTACATAAAGTCCCTCTGAGGATTCCCTGTCAAGCATGATTTGAATATCTGAAAAAAATCCGGTAGACCAGAGTTTTTTAACAGATTTTCCAAAATCCCCAGGCATTATTTCTTTTCCCTCTACAATACCTGATGTGAATTTAACTACAGTTGCAGTTGTTATATTATTCCCTTCAACCTTAACGCCAGCTATTTTCATAGCATTGAAACTTTGTGAAAAAATAATCCCCAGAATAACTAGATTAAAGACCAATATTCTCATCATACTTTAATTCCTTTTACTTGACGAGATATTTTTCCATAACGTCTTTCCCTTGATTGATAATCTAATATTGCTTTAAACAGATCCCTCCTGCGAAAAGCTGGCCATAATGTAGAAGTAATAACTATCTCGGAATATGCAATCTGCCACAAAAGAAAATTGCTGATACGTGATTCTCCACTTGTTCTAACAACAAGGTCTGGATCAGGGATTCCATTGGTGTAAAGCTGTTTTTCAAAAAAATCTTCTGTCAAATCACTTATACCCATTCCATTTTTTTCCGTTATTATTTTATTTACCGCCTCTAGAATTTCCATTCTTCCACTGTAATTAAGCGCTAGGACCAAAGTGAGGCCACTATTAGATGCGGTACTTTTAATACCTCGTTCCATCTCAACTCTCGGTTTTTCCGGAAGTTCCTCCATTTTTCCAATTACGCGCAATCTTACATTATTTTCCATCAATTCATTAATTTCACGACGAATGGTATCTACAAGAAGATTCATAAGAGCTGAAACTTCTATCCTAGGACGAAGCCAATTTTCTTTGGAGAAGGTATAAAGAGTCAAAAAATCAATGTTTAATTCTCCACAAACTCGCGTAACCTCCCTAACTGAGTTTATGCCTTCTTTGTGGCCTGCAATTCGTGGTAGGCCTTTTTTTTTGGCCCATCTCCCATTACCATCCATAATAATTGCAATATGATTAGGGAGGACTCCTCCTACTTCTATATCTTTTTTAAGTTCTTCTTCTGATTTCATCTAATTCTATTGATAAGTTAATCTTTTCCTTAATCATAATTCAAGAATGACTATCAGTTCTCATAAAGCTCAGCAATGTGATGGTCAAATTGATTAATATCGCCTTGAATTAAACCAAAATTTCTGAATTCAGCTTGACATTTATAACAAACTAGTATCTCTTGAACTCTTTTGTACAATAAATAATCAAGAATTAATAAGACCACAAGACTTAATCCAAACGTAAAAGGGACAAAAATTGCTCCTATTAGGATAATTAAACAGCCAACAAGCTGGTTGAAATCTTTCCTCCTATAAAACTGTGTGCAATCGCAATATGGGCACATTTTGAATGGCCAATCCTTTGATCTGATAAAAATTTTTTCTTCATTACAAAATGAACATGCGATCTCTCTTTCACTAACATTCCCATAATAATATTTTCCACATTTTTCACATTCTTTAGAAACTGATGCTTTCAAATAAACAGACCGTAACGAATCATATAATATTTAAAAAAGAGATCGCCCATAATTACTGAAATTACCAGCACATAAAGTAACCCTGTTGCTGATTGGGTTGAATGAATATCAACAGTTCTAAGTGTAAGGAAAGTAAGAATCAGCGGTAGCATTGTACCAAATAAAATAGCAACCCAAAGAAAAATCCCGTCAATTGTACCGACAAATTCGGTTAAAGGCAGGAAAAAACCATCATACATTATTTTTTGAGTAAAAATTGAAATTATATTCCAAATTAAACGAAAAATAAGTAAAAACATTATTAATCTGGTCGCATTGCGTAATAGACCAATAGGAAGATTCACAACATTTAAATACCAATGCCCTAAAATCATTGCAAACAATGATCCTGAAAGGATAAAACCTCCAATTAAAATGATAAAAATATTTGAGGGGCTAGATGAAATAAGTTGTGAAGCAAGATTATAAATAAGGAATGTTCCAGCAATTGAAGGTATGCTTATAACAATAGTACTATAAATAGATTTTCTCCAATAATAGAGTGTAACGGTTGTGAGCAATATTACCCAAATAAATATCGTAATTATTGAAATCTGGGATATTTTAAGTGGTAAAACTAAAAAAAATGTAACTATTGATGAGGCTAGAGAAAGCCCTAAAATAAAACGATGAAGCTTTATTTTTTCTTTTTCTCTATCAATTATCCATAAAAAGAGAGGGCAAATGGCTCCAAATAAAGACAAAAAAAATGTTAATAATATTGTCAGCATAAAATTGGGTGCAACTAATGAAAAGTAGCTATTAGGCTAATACTTTTTCAATCTTATCTAAAATTGACGAAAATGCCTGACTTACTACTGATTTTCTATCTTTAATTACAATAGGTATTCCTTCATCACAAGATTCCATTAAATCTTGAGATATGGGAACTTCACCCAAAAGTGGTACTTGGAGTCGTTCACTTTCATTCTTCCCACCTCCTCGCTTAAAAAGATCAATTTCTAGACTAAACTTTCCATCTTCTCCTAAAGAAAAATCTTTAGAGCCATCTTTCTCAGCAAAAGAAATGATGCCATTTTTCAATGGTTCACCATTAATATCACGAACAAAGCCAGATAAGATGTAACCAGCCATGTTTTCAATAACACCTAAGACTGGTGTATGAACTTTAGCAAACATATCAGCACCTTTTCGAACATCAGAGACAGCTAAATCCTGTGGAGTTGTTACAATAATTGCTCCAGATATTTTTAGTTTTTGAACTAGAGTTAACTGAATATCACCAGTACCAGGTGGAAGATCAAGAATCAAATAATCAAGCTTTCCCCAAATAACATCACCAAAAAATTGTTCCGTCATCCGTGCAACCATTGGTCCTCTCCATATTACCGGTGTATCATTACCCGATAGGAAGCCAAAAGACATTAACTTAATCCCATGTTTTTCAATAGGAATCAGTTTTTTATCCGAAGTCATAGATGGTTGCTCATTAATTCCTGTGAGGATTGGAAGACTTGGACCATAAATATCTAAATCAAGAAGACCAACAGAATGACCTCGTTGCATTAATTCACATGCAATATTTACGGCTACGGTCGATTTCCCAACACCTCCTTTACCACTAGCTACTGCAATAGTATGTTTTACCTCTGGTATCATATCCAGGGTTTGAGCGGGTTTTTGGGCCGGATTTTTCTGCTCTAAAAAAATATCAACTGTTGAGAAACTACCTTCAAGTTCTGAGAGTACTCTTTGATGAATATTTTTCTGGCTTTCTTCACTTGCTGAAGACATCAAAAGGACGACTCGAACTGAATCACCTTTAACCTCTACGGTTTTAACGATACCAAAAGAGACAATATCCCGACTAAAACCAGGATACTTAATACTTTTTAGACGTTCCATTACTTCTTCGTTCGTCATTAGAAACAACCTCTGGAATTATAATTAGACATAAAAAACGGTTGCCCATTAATGAGCAACCGTAATTAGGTTATTCAGATTTTAACTTAAGGTTCCTGACCAAAAAACTTGTAATTCACGGGAATAAATTTAGACCATTCCTCTGGAACTTCACTCTCCTCAAAAATGGCCTCTACAGGACATTCAGGTTCGCAAGCACCACAGTCGATACATTCTTCAGGATCAATATAAAGCTGTTTTCCATCAGGATCAAACCCTTCAGCTTTTGCTTCAGCTCCAGCACCTTTCGTATCATCTGGCCCATGAATACAATCAACAGGGCATACTTCAACACATGCAGTATCGCACACACCAACACATGGCTCAGCGATTATGTAGGTCATTTTTTCCTCCTGGTCTCAATTTCAATTAATAACATTTATTAAAACACCTGAGTGTTATTTAAAATTTAGTCCTGTTAGAATAAGAAGAAAAATCTTTTTCGTGAATAGTTTAAAATAGTCCAGTTTCTATTTGAATCTGGTAGAATACTGGCATAATTTCCACCAGAAACTAAAATGAAAAAACGCTACGATCATTATAAGCCGGTACCAGAGCTTGCCGAAGACCCGGGACAAAAAAAGAAAAAACCAAAACTCATGGCGGTTGTGGATGAGGATAATTGTACTGGATGTCAAGTATGTGTACCCTTTTGTCCTGTTGATTGTATAGAATCAGTTTCTTCTGATAAATACAATATACCTATACCACCAGTCCAAGTTCGTTTTAATGAATGTATTGGATGCCAAATTTGTGCCCGTGTTTGCACCAAACTCACCTGGGATGCTATAAGGATGATACCTACAGAAGAGTTTGAAGAAACTTATGGAATCACAATCTCTTAATTCTCTTTAAATAATTACTGCAGATATTTTTTAGTAGAATCTTGTCAGGTAAAATATTGCATATATACAGAAAACCAAAGATTCCAAACCAATTTGGTTTAATGAAACCTGAAGTGAAACAGGCATTTATAACCCGTAATGGAATTGAAGGTGATTATAATAACTTCCGGGCTACAAAGAGAGGAAACAATCCTGACATGGCTCTTTTGTTAATGCCTATCGAAACTATTCATAAATTGAATAAAGAAGGATGGCCAGTTAAAGTTGGTGATATTGGTGAAAATCTAGTTACAGAAGGAATACCGATTGACAAGTTTGAATCAAAAATAATGATAGATATTGGCCCCATTAAAATTCAAATTTCTTACGAGTGTGATCCTTGCTATAAACTTCACTCTCTTCCTTACGTTGGGAAAAAACGTGGGCATGAATTTGTAAAAACAATGATAGGAAGAAGAGGTTGGTACGCACGGGTCCTTAAAACTGGCCATATAGCTTCTGGTGATAAATGCTACTTCAAAGAAATAACCTAATCTGAACACTATTTATCCAACCCAATTTAAATCATAAAATTTCTATTTTATTTTAAACGTGGCTCGACCAGCTATTATTGTTATAGATCAAGGGACTTCATCTACTAAAGGTTTTCTTTTTGACGAAGATCTTAAAGTTCATCAAACCGAAAAAATTCGGCATAAAGTAACTAGGCCGAAAACTGGTTGGGCCGAATGCGATGCAAAAGAGATCATTAATTCATGTAGAAAAATTTTGTTTGAACTAAATCATTTGGCTAGTTCAGAATTTTCATCAATAGCTGCAGTTGGAATGGCTTTTCAGCGTTCAACATTTCTTTTTTGGGACAAATTTACAAATGAACCAACAGGACCAGCAATGAGTTGGCAAGACTCACGTGCTGATAAACTAGCAAAAAATATGCCTGAAAAAAGAAAAATCGTCCAGAATTTAACAGGAATTCCTCTTAGTGGACATTTTGGTGGTCCTAAGTATCTCCATACTATTATTAACAATTTGGAAATTGAGGAGGGTATCAAGTCAGGCAAAATAATCTTCGGGTCAATAAGTTCATATGTTACATATTGTTTAACAGGTAAACATATTATTGATCATTCGATTTGTGGAAGATCTCTACTGATGAATCTATCGACACTTTCATGGGACGATAATCTTTTGGAACTTTTTCAGATAAACCCTAAATCCTTGCCTGAAATTGCTCCAACTTGTTGTGAATTTGGCGATATTTCAATAGAAGGAAATAAAATTCCACTATTATGTATAATGGGAGACCAACAAGCATCATTAGTTGGCCAAGGACGATGGGGAAAAGGAGACGTCGCTCTAAATTTTGGTACTTCTGGTTCAGTTTTGGTTAATAGTGGGAAGACCCCTGTCATCGCACCCTCCTTACTTAGCAATGTTCTTTTTTCTTCATATGAAGAAGTTCATTTTCTTTTAGAAGGAACAATCAACAGCGTTGGCTCATTATTTAAATGGCTCGAAGCTGAGCTTGATATTTCTCATGAAAATATGCTGTGGCATGAACGTTGTGGAGCTAAAACAAATGGGGTATTAGTCCCTGGCCTGAGTGGGATCTCATCTCCTTATTGGACAGGAGAATTTCATACAAAAACTTTTGGTCTTGATAGTAATGCAACGTCAAATGATTTTGTTAGAGCTGGTATGGAATCTGTTGGTTTACTAGTCCATGATATTTGTGCTACTATCAATGACGAAACAAAAATAAATTTAGGAGATATAATTGCATCTGGAGGCTCATCACATAAACCACTTATGCAATTTATCGCTGATATACTTAATAAAGATGTCGCAACTAGTAACAGTAAAGATATGACCGCTTTAGGAGTAGCTAGATTAGTAGCAAACAAAGCTTTTTCCCGGCCACTTGGTGAAAAAATTAAAATAGAAGAAAATTTTGTGCCAAATATGCGACATAAAGAAAAGAGAAAAAAATTGTTGGCATGGCATAATGCTCTTAAAAAACTATCTATAATAAAAAATGGCTGAGATTAAAATACCCGCACGAAAAGATGCCTGGGAACTTCTTTGTAAATTTACTAAGTCCGATTCATTACGCCGTCATGCTCTTGGAGTAGAACAAGTAATGAGATGTTTTGCTCGCAAATACAATGAAGACGAAGAATTATGGGGAATGACTGGTCTCCTTCATGATTTTGATTATGAAAAGTATCCTACCCCAGATAAACACCCTTATGTTGGGAATAAGATATTAGTAGAAAAAGGTTATCCAGAAGCCTTAACAACAGCAATAATGGGACATGCAAATTATACAGGAATAGAAAGAAATACTCTTATGTCGAAGTCACTTTATGCCGCTGATGAGATTACTGGCTTTATATTTGCGGTTACTTACGTTAGACCTTCTAAATCAGTATATGACGTAAAAGTAAAATCAGTGAAAAAAAAGCTTAAACAAAAAAATTTTGCTGCGTCAGTAGATCGCCATGATATCCAAGAAGCAATTGAAGAATTAACTATAACATTAGATGAGCATATCCAATTTGTAATCGATTCACTTAAAGAAAAGGCCGCAGAATTAGGCCTTCAAGGAGACTCCAAAATAAACTAATTAATTTAACCTGGGGTCGCCAGGAATAATTGATCCTAAACCTCCTATATCTTCAATTCTGGTACCACTTTCCATAAACTGAACAAGAATTTTAGCGCGAAGAGAAATGTCATCTAACTCCAGCATTTTTTGCTTTTGCTCAATATTAATTGGAAGGTGTGAAGCAAGAAAATTTACCGCCATCTCAAAATCTATAGCCTTTTGAAACTGCTTAGGAATTTGAGGAAAACCTTTTCGGGTAGACATTCTTTCAAAACCACGAAATACTTTAGCTTTAAGAATATCAGTATCTTCCTCACCCTGAGATTCAGAAATAATATTTAATTCAGCTAACCTAAAGTCCTTCTTTGAAGGAATTTCATTAATTGAAACCTTTGCCAATCCTGACAATAAAATATTAGAAGTTCCATCTTCATTATCATTATTTAATTCCATGTAGCCCAAAGAACCCACTTTATGGATTGAAGGTGAACCTTCATAATCATCTTCGTAACCTTCCTCAAGTAATGTCATACATATAATTTTTTCATTTGATTCAGCATCTATTAGCATTTTTAGATATCTTGGTTCAAATATGTGCAATGGCAAAAATGTTTTTGGGAAAAAAACAAGATTAGGGATTGGGAAAATTGGTGCTAAACCTGAGAAATCCCTCAACTTATCATTAAAAAGTTCCATTTTACGTTAATTTTACAAGCAGTCCATCTGATAGCTTTTTCAATGGGTATTTTTTAACGGAAAATTTCTCATTTTCAACAGCAGTTCCTTTTATACAATTAAATTTCCAACCATGCCAAGGGCATGTAACAATTGATCCTTCAATTTCACCATCTCCAAGTGAACCCCCACGATGAGGACATTGATTGTCCATGGCCACAAAATTTCCTTCAATATTAAAAAGAGCAATGGTCTTTTCTTCAATCATTACAACTTTACTGTTCCCTGGAGTGAGATTATAAGCATTAGGGATCCTATACCAATTACTCATTTGCAGGCAGTGATGTTTCGTGATAAACCAGTGAACTTTGTTCGCTTGATAGAGCTTCCCTTAAATAGTTTTTTGAAATCATCCTCATTAAGTTCAGACCAAGATTCTTCACTTTGTTCCATAATTTTTTCTCTTGGAGCAAAACTCTTTTCTTTACTTTTAGTAGCAAACTTTTCATTCCAAGGGCATACATTTTGGCAAATGTCACAGCCATAAATCCATCCATTAAGTTCTGTTTCATATTTTTTGGGAGGTTACCTCTGTGTTCTATCGTTAGATAAGATATACACTTATTTGAATCCAATAAATAGTCCTGAACTATAGCATTTGTGGGCAAGCATCTATGCAGGCTGAGCAAGAGCCACACAAATCATCTTCAAAAGGTTGATCAGGAGTCAATTCGCAATCGAGGATTAGCTCACCTAAAAATAACCATGATCCATAATCTCTGGATATTAGGTTAGTATGCTTTCCAATCCAACCTAGACCCGCACGTTGAGCCCAAGCTTTTTCCATTATTGGAGCAGTATCTACTGAGGTAATAATTTTTGCATCCTTACATAATTCTTGCACAAATTCTTTTAATTTTATTAATCTTACTTTAAGGACATTATGGTAATCATCACCCCAAGCATAATTTGATATTTTCATATTACCAAAAGAATTGCCATGATAGTAATTCATGGCAAGAGAAACAATGGATTTTGCTCCTGGAAAGTATTTTTGGATATCGGATCTCTCATCTTTTCGCTTTGACATCCAATTCATAGTTGCATTATAACCTAAACGAAGCCACTCTTCAAGATGAGTAACATCTTGTTGAGGGGATTGGGCTGAAGCAAAACCAACTTTTTCAAAACCCAAATCAAATGCAAAAGATCGGATTTTCTCTGTTAACTCTTTTGTCTCTTTGGTATTTCCCATTCTTTCCTTCTTAGCTTATCCGCCCAAAATAGACCGGTTATAGCTTTTACATCAGTAATTTTTCCATTATAAATCATTTTTAAGGCATTATCTAAGGTTGTTGGAATAGACTCAATAAACTCATCTTCATCACC
>JBJKZS010000124.1:0-15555 GCA_045569115.1 Fidelibacterota bacterium
AAAATTTTATGATACATGAAATTGGAGAAGAAATTTCTAAGATAATTCCTAACACAAAAATAGAATATGCTCATATAAAATTTGAAGATCAAAGAAATTATAAGGTCAAAACTGATAGAGTGTTAGCCACAGGTTGGGAACCTCAATATGATATATCTGATGGAATTAAAGAAATCTCTCAATTAATTAAAGAAAATAGGATTGTTGACATAACAGATCCTGTTTATCAAAATGCTGTATTTATGGAGGAAAACTATGGACCTTAAACAGGTTGAAGGAGGTATTCACATAGATGAAAGAGGTGCTGTAAGTTTTGTTAATGATTTTCAGTTTGATCAAGTAAAAAGATTTTATACTGTTAGGAATCATAGATCTCCATTCATTAGGGCTTGGCATGCCCATAAAAAGGAAGGGAAATATGTTGCTGTTGTTAATGGTAGTGCTATAATTGGAGCTATTAAAATTGATAATTGGGATAATCCTTCAGCAAATAAGGATATCTCAAAATTTGTTTTATCTTCAACAAAGCCATCTATTCTTTCAATTCCTCCTGGTTATGCTAATGGGATGATGACATTAGAAAAAGATACAATAATTATGGTGTTTTCAACTTCTTCCTTAGAAGAAAGTTTAAATGATGATATACGATTTGATGCAAGGCAATGGGATATCTGGAAAATTGAGGAAAAATAAAATCAAGAATGTCAAAAGAAATTAAAATAGTTGTCTTAGGTGGTTCTGGGATGCTCGGTAGCATGATTAATGATTTTATTTCGAGAAATTCTAATTTTAGCATTACTTCTACGGTTAGAAACAATGAACTTATGAATAAGTGCAAATCTGTTTCCCCAAAAATTAATTGGGAAATATTAGATGTATTAGACACTAATGAAAATGAACTAGATAAAATTATAGGTGATAGCAAATGGTTAATTAATGCTATCGGTGTTATTAAGCCTTATATCCATGAAGAAAAACCTTTAGAAGTTGAAAGAGCTATAAAAATAAACTCTTCTTTTCCTTATTTTCTTGCTCGTATTGCAAAGAGAAAAGGTGCGAAAATATTACAAATTGCCACAGATTGTGTATACAGTGGAAATAAAGGCTCCTATTTTGAGGATGATTTCCATGATGCTTTGGATGTTTATGGTAAATCAAAAAGTCTTGGAGAATGTTATTCTGATGTAGTCTCTAATATTAGGTGCTCAATAATTGGTCCTGAATTCAAAGGCAACCTTTCTCTTTTACAATGGTTCCTGGGTCAACCTGATGGTACAAAGCTAAATGGATTTGTTAATCATGACTGGAATGGAATTACAACCCTTCATTTCGCAAAAATATGCTATAGTATTATAAGAAATAAACTTGAAATTGGATATTTACATCATCTTATTCCATCAGATAAGGTAAATAAATACGATTTGCTTCTAATGTTTAAAAAATATTTTGGGCGTGAAGATTTGGTAATCAATTCCCAAAAGGCTGATCAATGTATAGATAGAACTTTATCTACGAAAAATCAGGATTTAAACTTAAGTATTTGGAATTCAGCAGGTTTTATAAATCCTCCAAGTGTTGAAGAAATGATTAAGGACTTGGGAAAATATAAATATAGTTTCTTATGAAGATTCTTACAATTCTTGGGACTAGACCTGAGATCATTCGTTTATGCAGGATTATCGAAAAGCTAGATTCTTTGTGTAACCAGATTATTGTTCATACAGGTCAGAACTATGATTACAATTTAAATGATGTCTTTTTTAAAGAACTTGGTGTCAGAGATCCTAATTACTTTTTAGATGCTAAAGGGAGCTTTGGCGATCAAATTGCAATAATTCTTTCTGAAATGGAGAAGATTCTCCTTCAAGAGAAGCCAGATCGTTTTCTTGTACTCGGAGATACTAATAGTAGTCTTGCAGCAATTATTGCAAAGCGACTTGGGATCCCAGTATATCATATGGAAGCAGGCAATAGATGCTATGATGATCGAGTACCTGAAGAGGTAAATAGACGAATCATTGATCATTCAAGTGATATCCTCTTGCCATATACAAATAGTAGCAGACAAAATTTAATTAAAGAAGGAATAGCGGGTGAGAGAATATATGTTACTGGAAATCCAATTAATGAAGTTATCAATTTTTATGAATCAAAAATAGAGGCATCAAATGTCCTAACTAAACTTAATCTAAAATCGAGAAAATATTTTTTAGTAACAATGCATCGCCAAGAAAATGTAGATGTTGAAAAGAGATTACGGTCTCTAATAGAGGCTTTAGACTTATTGCAAAAAGAATATGATTTTCCAGTAATTATAAGTACACATCCAAGAACTAAGGAAAGAATAAAATCTTTTGGCCTCAATACAAAAAACAATCATTTAAGGTATCTTGAACCTTTTGGTTTTTTTGATTTTATCCAATTAGAAAGAAAAGCCTTTTGTGTATTGTCAGATAGTGGAACTGTTCAGGAAGAATGTTGTATAATGAAAACCCCGAACATTACGATCCGAGACGTTACTGAGAGACCAGAGACCATTGAATGTGGTAGCAATGTGCTTACAGGAGTTGAATCAGATAAGATACAAAATTCTGTTAGAATTGTGGTAAATCAAAATTGTGATTGGATTCCCCCAAAAGAATATTTAAAAGAAAATGTTAGTGATACTGTAGTCAAGATATTACTTGGTTTACGTCCTCAAGTTCGATTATAAATTCAAATATTAAAGTTTCAATAATAATTCCAGTTTATAATGGTTCAAACTATCTTAGTGAAGCTATTGACAGTGCGATTTCTCAAACCTATGAAAATATTGAAATAATTGTTATTAATGATGGATCAAATGATTTGAATCGTACTGAAGAAATTGCCTTGTCATATAAAGATAAAATAAAATATTTCAATAAAGAAAATGGTGGGGTGTCAACAGCTCTAAACCTTGGTATAGAAAAAATGACAGGAGATTTTTTCTCATGGTTAAGTCATGATGATTTATACTATCCAAATAAAATTGAAAGGCAATTAGATTTTTTGAATGGTAGGGATCACATCATCCCTTATACTGATGTTCAGTTTATTGATTATGAATCAAAGCCCACAAAAATTCAAAGATTTGATCATCCAGACAGCTCTAAATTTCTTTATTATTTAATGACTAGCGGACCTCATGGTTGTTCGCTTTTGATCCCTAAAAAATGTTTTTCTGAAGTTGGGCTATTTGAAAAAGATTTCAAAACAACCCAAGATTATAGAATGTGGTTTAGACTTGGGAAAAAGTTCAAGTTTATTCACATGCCAGAGATTCTGATAAAATACAGAATTCACGAAAATCAGGGTGCTATAAAATATAATGAACTTGCAAAAAAAGAAGATGATGATTTACATGTTTGGTTTCTAAGAAATCTCTCTAGAGAAGAATTAAATTGTTTATCTTCAGGGAATAAAGGTTTGTTCTATTCTGAGCTTGCTTTATTTTTTTTGAAGAGACATTTATCAAAGGCTGCTAATCTTGCATTTATAAATGCCTTAATTTATTTTTTCCCAAATTCATTAAAATCATTGAGACAGTATATCTATAATAATATTTTATATATGAAAAAAAGATATCTTAGAGCATAATGACAAACTTAATGTTCAATGGTGCTAAGAGTACTACATTTAATAAAGTTATAAATCCTATGAGGACTAATTGAAATCAGCATTTGTAATAGGATCTGGAATTGCTGGATTATCTATAGCCGAAATACTTTCTCGAAATGGATATAAAGTTACTATACTAGAATCCCAGGATAAAATAGGTGGTGAAGCATCACTCGCAACACAAAAATGGTACCACACAGGGTGGCTATATGCTCCTTTATTAAATAAAGCGGCAATGATGGGATGCTATAAGGCACTACAACTTTATGAAAAAATATATAGTGGAATCTTTTCAGATAAAAATATCAATCTAAAACTTCGGAGTACTGGCGTTACCTATTCCAATTCAGAGAATGGTTGGTTTAGTGATGAAAGAATATTTTTTTTGTATGCACTTTCAACTTATGAAATGTCACAATTATCTAAGATATTCTGGCCTTTTTATTTAAGGGTTGTTCCATTTAGAAGACTAAGGAACCTTAACTATGATATAACTCCTTTGACTAAAATTGATGAAAATATGAAAAGGTTAATGAATAGATGGGAACGGAATGAAAATGGGTATAAGAGATATAAAGTCATTAGATCTAATGATGCAAAGATAGATACAGGTAAAGTAACCAAATCTCTAGTTTCTCAACTTAGTGATAGAACAGAAATCATAACAAATGCAAAACCTGAGTTTAGAGAAAGCAAAGGTCAAACAGAGGTTAAGTTAGATGGTATTTATTTTAAACCAGACATAGTAATTTTGGCTTCTGGTAAAGCTGTACCCGATAACTTAAGAGAAATTGGATCTAA
Source organism: Fidelibacterota bacterium (assembly GCA_045569115.1). Taxonomy (GTDB): domain Bacteria; phylum Fidelibacterota; class Marinisomatia; order Marinisomatales; family S15-B10; genus S15-B10. The sequence continues at coordinate 4,441 of JBJKZS010000124.1, forward strand.
CAAACTTGCAAGTAAAATTGAATCAATCAAAAGTCCAATCCTTGTTTTAAAAAATGAAATTTCTTACCCAGATTTTATAAGATTTACACCTTTCGTAGAGCATACTATTAATCATATTAAATTTAGTTTATCGGATGGTAATCGAGTTTCTACGGTTGGCTCTTATTATAGTTTTCCAACTGATTCAGAAGTAGATATTTCATACTATGAAGATAAAATGTGCGATAAAATTGGACTTTCAAAGTCTGATGTATTGGGTAGTTATTTTGGGATAAAAACAGAATATCTAGATGGAGCGGAGCGACGGTATAACCACGCATTAGAAAAAGTGAATTCTAATACATTCATTGCATTGGCTGGTAAGTTTAGTCAATTTCCTTTACTAGTTTACGATTTTTCAACAAAAATGGGATTGTCATTTGATCAAAGAAAAAGTTTTGAAAAGATCACAATAAGTTCGGATATATTTAATGAAACATATCCAGCTCAACTAGTTAATAATAGAAAAGGATTTATTAAATCATGAAAGTTGTTTCATACCCAGAAAATTTTGTTGAAGATATTTTAAGCAAATTTCGTCATATAATTAATTCGGGTCAGGTCGCTGAGGGGAAATACTATAATGCCGAAGATGACTATATTATTGGGAAAAAATCTGTACCAGTTAATTCTTGTGGGGCTGCTTTATTTTCACTTCTAGCTTATCAGAAATTTCAAATGGGTAAAACTAAGATCATCTTACAATCCAACACAATGCGCGGTCTTTATACATTGTCCAGATTACTAGATTTTGAAGTCATTGTTTCTGATTGTTCGATAAAGCCAGGTTTTCTTGCGATGGATCCTAACTCCTATAGTTCAATTTTGTCTAATTTGGAGAACAGTAATGATATCGATAAAGCGGTAACTGTTTACTCATTAATTGGTGGTTATTTTTGTAATGCCTATAGTGAAATAGAAGATATCAGCAAGAATAATGATATTCCATTAATTATAGATATGGCTCATGGACACTATCTTGATTCTATTACTATGTCTAATTATAGTCACTTAGCTTTTTCATTTTATGGGACAAAAATTCTTCCGGCTGGGGAAGGAGGTCTAATTTCAACCGTTGATATTGAAATGTTTAATTGGATAAAACGTTTTTTGATTTATGATCGTTTTGATTATGAACTTCAATATGGATTAAACCTTAGAGCTAATGAATTAACGGCATGTATTATACATGAGCTTATGACTCAAAATAAATGGAAGCCTTTTTTCAAGGATATTAGAGTGTCTATTGCAAAAAAATATAAAAAGATATGTATTGAAAATAATATCAACTTTATGGATTTTGAAGACGCTTTAGATTATAATGCTTACAAATTTATTGTTTTTGATAAATATGATGAGGTTTTGAAAAAAAATACTTTGTTAACAAAACATAATCCAACATCACCCGTATTCGCTGAACATTTACTTAGCAAGAAAAAAATTCTGGACCATTGGTGCCCTCCTACCTATCCTGACCTATATGATAGTATTTTTTCATAAGGTTCTTAACCGACTAAAAATAGCAATTGGTTTTTTTATCCCTATCTCGATTAAGAGATTTCTATTAAAGTTGTGGAAATTAACTTATATCATTTCTCCATTTTCAATAAAATTAAAAAGAGAAATCCCAACTAATTATAAGATTGGAATGGCGGTTCTTGCATTTGAACGACCAGGGTATTTGCGGGCTTGTTTAGATTCTCTTTTTCAAACGGAAATAGAAAATTATGACATCACATTTTTGCTCCAAGATGATGGAAGTTCTGATCCTTTAGTCAAGGATATATTAAATATGGAACGTTCACCTAAGTACAAAATTCACCGTTTATTTACAGAAAAAGGACATCATTCTGCAGGAGCAGCTATTAATAAAGCGATGCGGAATCTAATGGAAATAGATGAGTTTGATATAATCGGATGGTGTGACCCGGACACCATTTACAATAAGAAATGGTTAGATAAATTGATGAAAGTAGCAATTTGGGCTAAGAAAAAAAATAGAACCCATTTGTTGGGATCCTTTAGTGCTTTTAATTCGAGTGATCCAGGTCATATAGTACAGGGTCCCTTTCATACACCTTATGGAAGTTATATAATTAAAAATAAAATGGGTTTAGCTAATAATTTTTATTTCAAAGAAGACTTCCTAAAACTAGGGTTCTTCGAAGAAGACATGCATGAAGAAGCTATAATGGCTCAGAAATTTAAAAAACTTAAAGTAAGTAATTTTTGTCTCAACGAAAGTCATGTAGAACATATTGGAATTAAATCTTCTCTTAATGATCAGGCACGAATTGATCGGATTAAAAAGCAACCAGATCGTTATGTCAGAGCTCCACACGGTAGAAATATGCCTTCAAGTAACTGGCCTAATTTTATTTTCGAACATGAAACTTTAGGATATTACAAATATATAAAAGGATCTGAAACTTTTGGTTTGGATATTTCTTCATCAGATATGGAATTAGATGTTGTAATTCTAGTTGCAAAAAAAGATTTAATGATACTTGATTTAACTATAGAGTCTGTTATGAAGTATTTAAAGCATCCTGTGAACAATTTTTTCATAATAGGGAAAGAAGATAAAAAAATCGAGAAAATTATTTCAAAATTTCAATGTACATTTATTGATGAAAACGAAATTGTACCTTTAAAAAATACTGGAATCGATTTTTCATATAATGGCATTGATAGATCAAAATGGATTTATCAGCAGTTGATCAAATTATCTACTGATAAATTAACAGGTTCTAAACATGTTTTTACGATTGACGCTGATACACTACTTACATCACCTCAAATCTTTCATAAAAATGGGAAGACTTTATTCCTTCATTCTGATGAGTTTCATTTTCCGTATTTTATACATTTAGAAAAACTTTTGAAATTCATTCCTGAATTAGAATTATCATTTGTAGCTCACCAAATGATAATGGATAAAGAAAGATTGTCTGAAATCAAGCAAAAGATAGAGAAGATTCAGGAACAAAACTGGATTCATGCAATAATCTCTTTATTAAATAAATCATTTAAATCACCTTTTTCAGAATTTGAGACATATGGTCACTGGATGTTTAATAATTATCCAGATGAGGTATTCCGGGAATATTGGTTCAATAAAAGATTGGATAGAAAAGATTATTTGATTGCGGAAGAGTTAGTAAAAAGTGGAAGTAATAATATAAGATCTTTATCCCTTCACTGCTGAGTCTTCATAACTGTAGTTCTTATAATTAATCTCCGCAAAAAATTAATAATAATTATCTAGATTTTATCGATCAAGGTGAGTGTTTTTTATAGGAAAAACATTCTTTAATTATTTAGAAGTACTTTATCCGTCAATAAAATTTGAAAAATTGTTTTCGGTTTTATAAAGCCAATTCCATTGTGAGATTCTTTGATCTGTAAAGAAATTTTTGAGGGTTTCTCTTATTCCTTTAGGGATATCATTTTCAGTTCTAGGCTTTCGAAGTAAATCAATGCCATCGAGATCATCTTCTTTTATATTTAGCCAATCTGAAAGACATTTAATGAAAAATTTTGGATTATGAAAAAAATTATCATAGTCTAATATTCGATAGATAGATTTGTCATCGATTGTTCGAATTTGATTATTTATACAAATAAAATTATCTTCAATTATTTTTGCCTGAAGATATACATTATCAGTCATTTCTCTCCTAATGCAACTAAACGTTGCATTAATTGGATTCCTTAAAAGAATTAATAATTTGGGAGATGAATACTCTTTAACTATGTTTACAAAGTCAATAATATCCCATCTTCTTAAAGTATCTCTTGGATTTGAGTAAGGATGGGAATTTCTATCAAATAAAATTAGCTCATTTTTTGAGCTAAGCTCTCTATATTCATTTAACAAACGGTGAATGTTATTTTTTGCACTTAACTTTTCTTCCGAATTTGATTCTGCTTCAAATAGCTTAGAAAAAGAATTATGCAAATCTGTAAGAGGACCTTTTCCATTACTTTCAAAAAGAAAGTTTTTTCTAGTTTTGAACTTGTGGAATAGCGCATTAAAAACCATATGATGCCCGGATCCTTCTACACCGATGACCCAAATAAAAATCATTTAATCCTCCTGATTATTTTCGAAATTTTTAGTGTTTATAGTGTTTGAGTATTTTAACCAAGTAATCTAAGTTACTATCTCTAAGTACCCAGTCAAACTTGAAACTAAAATTTATTGTATTCATAGAAATCTATTAATAAAAATAACGAGTTTTTAACTACTAAAAGTAAAAAAAAATGAAAGTAATTATCTCAGGTATCACGGGTCAAGATGGTTCATATCTAGCTGAACTATTACTTCAAAAAGGATATGAAGTTCATGGAATTATTCGCCGAAGCAGTTCATTCAATACTGGTAGAATAGATCATATAATTAATAACAAAGAATATCGAGATCGTTTTTTCTTTCATCATGGAGATGTTACAGATACCAGTAACCTCAATCGTATTATAGAAAAGGTTAAGCCTGATGAAATATACAATTTAGCGGCCCAAAGCCACGTAAAGGTGTCTTTTGATCTGCCTGATTATACCGCTCAAGTTGATGCATTAGGAACTCTTAGATTTTTAGATGCAATTAGAGAAACTGGAGTAGAAACAAAGTTTTACCAAGCTTCTACAAGTGAACTTTATGGAAAAGCACAACAAGTACCTCAAAATGAAAAAACACCTTTTTATCCTCGATCACCATATGGTGTTGCCAAACTTTATGGATATTGGATAATTATTAATTATCGTGAGGCCTATAATCTGTTTGCATGTAATGGGATACTCTTCAATCATGAAAGTCCAAGAAGAGGAGAAACTTTTGTCACAAGAAAAATTACACGTGCAGCAGCTCGTATTAAGGCTGGTGTTCAAGACAATCTTTATTTAGGAAATCTTAATGCAAAAAGAGACTGGGGATATGCTCCGGAATATGTTGAGGGTATGTGGCGAATGCTTCAGCAGGATAAACCTAGAGATTATGTACTTGCCACTGGAGAAACTAATTCTGTGAAAGATTTTGTGGACATTGCTTTTAAGGAATTGAATTTAGACCTTGAATGGGAAGGAGAAGGTTTGAATGAGAAGGGGATTGAGAAAAATACAGGAAAAGAAAGAGTTCTAATTGACCCAGATTATTATAGACCAACTGAAGTTGAAATTCTTAAGGGAGACGCCTCAAAAGCAAAAAAAGAATTGGGTTGGTCACCTAAAGTAAAGTTTGAAGAATTAGTATCTATAATGGTTAAAGCTGATTATGATAAAATAAATGAATATGCTTAACAAAAAAAATTATTGGGAAGATAAAAGAATAGCTGTTACAGGAGGAAAAGGTTTCTTGGGCTCAGTGGTGGTAGAAATGCTAAAAGAAAAAAACTGTAATTATATATCTGTAATTGATCATAATGATTATGATCTTACAAATATTATAGATATACGAAGAATGTATAAGAAAGAAAAACCAGATATTGTGATACATCTTGCTGCCGTTGTTGGTGGAATAGGAGCTAATAGAATGAACCCGGGTAGTTTCTTCTATGATAATGCGATGATGGGAATTCAACTATTACATGAGGGATATATTTCAAGTATAAAAAAGTTTGTAGCTGTTGGAACGATCTGCGCGTATCCCAAATTTACACCAGTACCATTTAAAGAAGAGAATTTATGGGATGGATATCCTGAAGAGACGAATGCTCCATATGGTATAGCAAAAAAGATAATGCTTGTGCAATCAAAAGCCTATCGTGAACAATACAACTTTAATTCTATTTTTCTGTTACCAGTTAATCTTTATGGGCCTGGAGACAACTTTAATCCTAATTCATCACATGTTATACCTGCCCTGATTAAAAAGTGTGTTGATGCAAAATTTCAGGGAATAGAAAAAATTGTTGTATGGGGAACTGGAAAACCTACAAGAGAATTTCTACATGTTAAGGATGCAGCAAAAGGAATAATATTGGCAACTGAAAAATATAATAGTAGTGACCCTGTTAATTTAGGAGCGGGGTTTGAAATTTCTATTATGGATCTTTTAACAAAAATTGTAAATCTAACTGGTTTTAAAGGAGAGGTCTTTTGGGATGGTTCGAAGCCAGATGGTCAACCAAGAAGAATGTTAGATACAAATAAGGCACGTAAGAAATTTGGTTTTGAAGCCCAAACCTTATTTAATGATGGTCTTAAAGAAACAATTGAATCATTTTTAGTTAAATATGAAAAATGATTTAACAAAAAGAGATAAAATTAATAATAATAATATTATACAAGTAAAAAAAGTCCTCTATATTTTTCGCCATGATGAACTGTCTGATTATTTTACCCACACTGGATCCTTCAGCGGTCCAGCTGATTTTCTTTGGGGTTTAGGTTCATTGGACTCAGAAAAAATAGATCGTTATTATGTTAATGCACCTAGGTTGGAAAAAAGAGCAGGGATAAGAAAGCTCACAAACATAATTGAAAGGCCATTTTCAAAATATACAAAAATTGGATTTCCTATTGAAATATACCCACTTTTCAAAAAACAAATTAATAAAGCTGATGAAATATTTTGTGTTAATGATGCAATTAGCCTAAGCATCCTTTTTTGGAAAGCTCTAGGCAAAATGAAAAAAAAGAAAATTCGTTGCATAATAATGAGTTTACAAGAGAGAGAAAAATATTTTAAACGAAAAAAAATAATTATACGATTCATATCATTTCTTTTTAGACATGCAGACACACTTATTACCTTATCAAATGAGGCCAAAAATAATTTCTCCAAAAAATATAATATTGGATCTACAAAGGTAGAGACCTGCTATTTTGGTATTGACACCTCATTTTGGAATCCATCAAATTCCATAGAAAAAGACGATTATATTTTATCAGTTGGAAATGATATGAATCGAGATTTTAACACCTTGATTAAGGCTACTCCAGACTCACAAAAATTAAAAATTGTTACAAAAAGAAAATTAGATGTTCAAAATAAGAAAGTTGATATAATAAGTAATTGGGTTTCAGATAATGAATTACGAGAGTTTTATCAAAAGGCTAAGATAGTTGTAATCCCCAGCATAAATGTAAAAAATGAGTCTCCTGGATTAAGTTGTTCATTACAAGCCCTTTCATGTAAAGCTCCTCTCATTATTCCAAGGATACCAACACTTTCTGAACTATTTCGAGATAAAATCGATTGTCTATTTTACGAACCGGAAGATAGTATTGATTTAATGAAAAAAATTGAGCTTATTAATGGGAATAAAACAAAACGTGAAAATATTTCGGAGAATGGGCACAATACAGTAATTGAAAAATATAGTACTACAACTATGGGCAATAGGCTCACAGAAATAATTTATGAAGTTTAGAAAGCTGAGGATAAAAAAAAATAATCATGAAGATCAGTATAGGTTGTAATATTCAGTCAGGTCCTTTTGGAGGAGGGAACCAATTAAATCGTGCCCTCGCTGAACATTTTATTAAACTTGGACATAAAGTTGAGTTTGATTTAAAATCGAAAGATCTTGATTTAATTATTTTAGTTGATCCCCGAACTACTCTTAGAAGTATCTCTTTTGGAGATAAAGAAATATTAAAATATTTGCTTTTTTCAAACTCTAAAACCTTAGTGCTCCAGGTAATTCATGAATGTGATGAACGTAAAGGAACTTCAGGTTTAAATGAGCGACTTTGGTGGGCTAATAATATAGCGGATCATTCCGTTTTTATTTCAGATTGGCAACACAAATTATTTCTTGAAAAAAAATTAGCATTTAATAATGATCTAGTAATTCGAAATGGTTCAGATGAAAAAATTTTTCTATGGGATGGTAAACCAAGGTGGAATGGAAGTAGTCCATTAAAACTTGTTACTCATCACTGGTCAAATAATTGGATGAAAGGTTTCGATATTTATGAAAAACTTGATCATATGGTTAAAACTGAAAAGTGGAAAAATAAAATTGAGTTTACATATATAGGTAATATTCCAAATGATTTTAATTTTCATAACTCGAAGTTAGTAGAGCCATTGTCAGGTTTGGACTTAGCTAAAGAGTTAAGTAACCATCATATTTATGTTACCGGATCAATAAACGAACCAGCTGGTCTTCATCATATTGAAGGTGCCCTTTCGGGGTTGCCTATTCTCTATAGAGAAAGTGGAGCATTGCCAGAATATTGTAATGGATTTGGAGAATCCTTTACAGGAGTTGATGATTTTACATCTGCTTTAGAGAAGATTATAAATAATTACAACTTTTTGAATGAAAAGCTAAAAAAATATCCATATAGTTTTAAAAAAATGTGTTGTGAATATGAAGATTTAATTAACAATATGATGAAAAACCGAGATGAACTAATTAAAAAAAGAGAATCTAGGTCATCATGGTTATGGAAAATAAAAACTTTACTAGGAATGACTCCTAGTTTTAATGCTTAAAAGAAGCATTTTTTTATCTTAAAAATAATATAATTATGGTTTTACCATCATGGACCAATGATTTAGATGAAAGAATCTTTGGTTTCTTGTCAAAACTTGAAGTGGAACTTCAACCAGGTAGATATTTACCATGTGTATCTGGTGCTACAGATCATGGTGAAAAAGTATCGCTTGGCTTCAGTTGTTTTGCTCTTAAAATTTATTACATGCTTGGTTTTTGGGATAAGCTTCCAAGAACTGATCAAGAGGAATGGGTTTCGTATATTAAATCATTCCAAAATGAAGATATAATAAATATCCAAGATTCAATTAAAAAAAACGCTTTCATTGATTCTGTTCTTATTGAATATCTTGAATCTTGTGAAAAAAGAATGTCTACACGAAAACTATTAAATAAAATTTTTGGAATTAATCATTCTGATGAGTTTCTGACAATACCACAAAAGGTAATTATTGCGGAAACTAAACAAGCCTTAGCTTCATTGGCAGAGATCGGTGAATTTTCTAATAGTCCTTATTGCCAATTTCCTGATTCTGAAAAAAACTTATTAGAATACATGGAAAAGTTTGATTGGTCAAAACCTTGGGCTTCAGGTGGTCAAACCTCGGCTTTAACAGTATTTTTTGCGTTAGAAGGAAAACGAGCCATGGAACAAAAGAAATTGAAGAAAATACAAAATTCTGCAATTTTATTCTTTGAATCAATTGTAGATGATGATACGGGAGGATATTTTAGTGGAGCTACACCAGATCATGGAATGTTGGTTAATGGAGCTATGAAAGTTTTAACAGGCTTGAATTGGCTAGAAGAACCAATTCATTTTCCTGAGAAATTAATTGACACAACTCTTAGAATATTACCAAAATCAGATGGATGTCATTTAGTGGATGCAATTTATGTTTTACATCGTTGCACTCTACAAACAGATTATAAAAGACATAAAATAAAGGATTATTTTATGTCGGTATTAGATATGATTAATTTACATCACAATAATGATGGTGGATTTTCATATAATATTGGTTCAGCACAAAAGTCATATTATGGTCTTCCTATATCCAAAGGATATAATGAAAGCGATATTCATGGTACAGTTTTATTAACTTGGGCATTATCTATGATTTTTTGCTCTATTGAATCATCCACTCATTGGAAAATAATAAAACCTTAAGGATTTAATGCCTGGGAAAAAAATAATTATCTTTGGTGCCTCAGGTCAAGATGGCTCATACTTAGCTAAGTTATTATTATCTAAAGGGTTTAAAGTATATGGAACCTCTAGAGATGCTGAAGTTCAAAAATTCTCCAATTTAAAAATCCTTGGAATAAAAGAAAGAATTAGTGTTGTATCGGTTGCAATTAATGATTTTGGAAGTGTTTTTCAATGCATAAAAAATATTTCTCCTGATGTTATTTATAATTTGGCTAGTCAATCATCGGTAGCGCTTTCTTTTTCTCAGCCACATGAAACTATGGAAAGTATTGAATTAGGAACTTTAAATATTCTTGAATCAATACGACTGTATGGAAAAGAAATAAAATTTTACAATGCATGCTCAAGTGAGTGCTTTGGGGATACTGGAGAAAAAAAGGCTGACGAAAAAACTCCATTTAATCCGTTAAGTCCTTATGCTGTTTCAAAAGCTGCGGCATATTGGATGGTAAAAAATTATAGGGAAGCCTATGGTATATTTGCATGCTCAGGAATACTGTTTAATCATGAGTCACCATTGAGGCAAGATAGATTTGTAACAAAAAAAATAATAAATGCAGCAGTTGATATTTCGAAGGGAAAGAATAAAACTCTTAATCTTGGGAATATAGATATAGTTAGGGACTGGGGTTGGGCCCCAGATTATGTTGAAGCAATGTGGTTAATGATGGAAAATAATATATCAGAAGACTTTGTCGTTGCAACAGGAATATCAAAATCATTAAAAGATTTTTTATCGATTTCTTTTGAATATTTAAATCTGAATTGGAAAAATTATGTTAGTATTGATGAGAATCTTTACAGGCCAACAGACATTTCAAAAAATATGGGCAATCCAAACAAAATAAAAAAACAATTAGGGTGGAAGGCAAAATATTCATTTCACGAAATGATAAAAGAAATTATTGAATATAGTATGGCACAAAATTGAACTATAGTTCAAAATTCAATAAAATATTACCAATAAATTATTTTTTAAAAAAATATACCAAGAATTGGTTGCCACATTCAAAATTAATTATATGTAATGATGGATCAGATTGGGTTTTAGATTGGGAAGCAAAGGAACTCAAAAAAATTTGTGAGAAATTAAAAATACCAATTGTGGGAAGAAGTTTTTTAACAAATTCTAAACAACAAGCAGTTTTTTATACTAGTCGTTACCACATACTCAATAATTGGAAGGAACAAAGTCATAGAATTGCTTTTCCATATTTTCATGGAAAACCTGAATCAGACGATGGTTTTAGGAAAATGATCAACATAATAAAGAAAAAAAATAAAGAAATATGGAGAATTCAAGTAAGCCATAGTGAAATGAAAGAAACAATACTTGAGACCGGTATTAATTCAAATAAGGTCTTTTGTATTCCAATAGGTATAAATGAAAACTTTTTCACTAGATCAACATTAGAT